>NZ_CAWPSZ010000023.1:0-393506 GCF_963890955.1 Pseudomonas sp. MF6747 | reverse complement strand
ATGACGACCACAATCCTCACCGACCTCGCGCAGATCGTCGTGGATTTTGCGATAGCCATAAACGCCGCCGCTCTCCAGCCAGGAATGCTTGATCAAACCCAGCAGTCGCTGGTCGTCTTTGGCGCGTACAGATTGCGGCTTAGACAGCCAGGCGTAATAACCGCTGGGATGGACTTACAGCGTCAGGCAAAGCCGTCGAATCGAATAGTCGCCCGCGCGCTGCTTGATAAAGGCGTACTTCAGCCGCACTCCTTGGCAAAGTACGCGGCGGCCTTTTTTAATATGTCTCGCTCTTCAGTCACCCGCTTGAGTTCCGCTCGCAGACGACGTAGCTCAGCGTGCTGATCATCATCCTGCTGCCGTTCTTCTTGAGGTTTGCTGTAGCGCTTTATCCAGGCATAGAGGCTATGCGTCGACACGCCGAGACGGGCCGCTACCTCAGCGACAGGCAGCTTCTTTTCGGTCACTTGATTGACTGCTTGGATTTTGAATTCTTCGGGATAACGCGGGTTGCTCATGGCACCTCCTGATTGGCCTCATTTTAAGGCATGGAGGTGTCTACGAAACCCGGGGCGATTCAAACTGCTCGATTGGAAGGCGGGTCTAGATGAGCGAGAGCGCTGATCGGAGAGGCTGGGGGCGGAGAGCCCGTGTTTACTGGGGGGAGGAGCAATTTTATGGAGCGGGTAGAGGGAATCGAACCCTCAACTAAAGCTTGGGAAGCTTTCGTTTTACCACTAAACTATACCCGCGTTTTGCACGTTCCTTTGCTCACAAAACGACATGTCCTATAAGAACCCTCGTCGGAAGCTTGGGAAGCTACTGTTCTACCATTAAACTATACCCGCTCAGAGCGGCTGACTTTGTACCAGATGTTCATCGGGATTTGAAGTTTTTCTTCGAAAAATGTGTGGGTTGCGTCGCTCAAGCTCAGTTGGAAGCTGGCTTGCCTGCGATACATCGCCTGTGTGACTGACACACAGGTACCTGCATCGCGGGCAAGCCCGGCTCCCGCCCAAGCGGGCGTTTCAGCTCTGTCATTTCAAATCGCAAAGGCATGCTGCGTCTGGCCCTGGTGGTAGCGCAAGCGACTGGCCTGTCGCTGCGGTTTCAAAAAGCCCACCACCGCGTCCCGGCTGTCCCGACACGCCGCCTTGTGCTCCATATCCAGAAAATGCCCGGTCGCCTGAATAGTGCTGAAGCTGCTCTTGGCCACATGCTGGCCAAACAGCTTGGCGTCTTCGGCGCTGGTGTACTCGTCCCATTCGCCATTCAAAAACAGCACTGGGATGTCGATTTGCCGCGCTGCCTTGAGGTAGCACAGGCGGTCGCTGTTGAGCACGTGGGTGATGTGAAAGTGCATCTGCCCGTATTCGTGCTCGGCCAGGCTGCTGACGTGTTTGTAGTTGAAGCGCTTGAACAGCGACGGCAGGTGTTTGCCGATAGTGTTGTTGACCAGGTGGCCGACGCGGTCGCGGTCAAGGTTGCCGAGGTAGTCCACACCGCGTTCCAGGTAATCGCGCATCGGTGCATTGATCACCGGGGAAAACGAACTGATCACGGCCTTTTCCACGTGGCGCGGTCGCGCAGCGAGGGCGACCAGGGTGGCAGCGCCGCCCCAGGAAAATGACAGCACGTGTTCGGCGGCGAAGTGGTCGATGAGTTCCAGCAGAATCTGGCCTTCGACTTCTTTCGTCAGCATCTGCTCGTGGCGGTTGTGGATTTTAGAGCGGCCAGCGTAGGGCTGGTCGTACAAAACCACGTTGAACTGCGGGTACAGGCTTTTCACGGTTTGGGCGAAGGACGCCGTGGTGGCCATCGAGCCGTTGACCAGGATGATGGTCTTTTCAGCAGCATCCGCGCGATAGAACTCCGTGTAAACCCGATACTGACCCTGTATATCCAACACAGCGATTTCTGGCCTCATGTCGTAAGACTCCTGGCAAGCGGGTAGGGCGCGCAGATCACTCTGCACGAGCTTTATGACAGGTAGGCATACGCCTGGAAGAGGAGCGCCCATGTCCGTCCGATGACGGCTGGCCGACGGCTGTTGTCAGGGCGGGCTGTTTGCCTGAGAGGCCCGTAGATCACGCGCGGGCGGGGCAAGGTGTTTCTTGGAGGTTATAAGGCGACTCGCCAGTCATGATTTGGCTGACGGTTTGATTCAAGCAGCACAGACGCCAGGTCGCAAGGCGACCAGCTGGTTTATTGCCAGCACCGGCCGAACGGTCATCAGACCGCGAGGATTTCGTTTTCAGTCAGTGCCCGATATTCGCCCGGCGCCAGCGAGTCATCCAGCGCCAATGGCCCCATCCGCTCACGGTGCAAGCCGATGACCTTGTTATCAAAGTGCCCGAACATGCGCTTGACCTGGTGATAGCGGCCTTCAATGATGCTCAGCCGCGCAGTCGTCGGCCCCAGCAGGGCCAGCTCGGCGGGCTGCGTGGTGAGGTCTTCAAACGCGAAATACACGCCGGTTGCGAAGGTGATCGCGTACGCCGGCGTGATGGCCTGTTCGGTTTCCACGCGATAAACCTTGGGCAGCTTGGTCTGCGGTTGCGTCAGGCGCCGTGACCATTGGCCGTCGTTGGTGATCAGCATCAGCCCGGTGGTATTGAAATCCAGACGACCGGCGATATGCAGCTCGCCTTTGTCCGGTTCATTGAGCAAGTCGAGGACCGTCCTGTGCTGCGGGTCTGAGGTAGCGCTCACACAGCCTTGAGGTTTGTGCAGCATGAAGTAGCGCGCCGGTTTGCCGGCTTGCAGCACGTCATTGTCGACACACACGCGGCTGAACTCACGCACCTCATGGTGCGGATCGCTGACCGCCACGCCATCGACGGTCACCCGTCGCTCTACCAGCAGCACGCGCACTTGCTGACGATTGAAACGCGGCAGGTTGCTGAGGAAACGATCAACGCGCATTACTCTATCGCCGCCTCACGCAATTGCGCATCCACTTGGGCACAGCGCGGGCACAGGCAGGCGGTGTTGCGCAGTTCATCGGGCAAGGCTTGAAGCACCGCCGGATCGAGGGTGACGCTGTAGCACCAGCAGGCCTGGTCGGCGGTGCGCGGGTCAGCCAGTGCGCAGTCGTTACGGGCACCGCAGGCGGGGCAGAGGGTTGGCGTGGTCATGTGGGTTCGTGCTGTATCGCGCAGTTTTCAGCACGATACAGCGCCGTCCCGCTATTGCAAGCTGCGCAGGTTACCGCGCCGGCCGCTGAAGTGGCTGATGGTATCGGCGAGGCAGTGAGGCCCACCGATGAGGCGGGTTTTCCACTGGCCGCCAGCGAGTTGCACCTTTCCACGCCCGGGCGATGAGGTGTTCAGCTCGTCTGAAACAGGTGTTACAACCTGTGTCTGAAACGCACCAGATTCGGATTTCGATGTCAGATATTTCGTCATTCAATGAAAGACGAATGCCGCTCTCCAGCGTCGCTGGAGGTGCTCTCAAGCGGTCCAGGAGGCCGCCATGTATCGACGACTGCTGCTCACTGCGTTACTCGGGTTGACCCTTTCTGCGTGTGTGCCCTATTACGATGGCGGTGCTACTTACTATCGCTCCGAGGTCTACACCGCGCCGGCACCGGCCTATTACTACGGCGGCCCCGCTTACTATCAATATGGGCGCAGCTACTATGCGCCGCCACCACGTTACTATTCGGCGCCGCGCTATTACCAACCGGCCCCGCGTTATTACCCACGGCCCGCTTACCGGCCTTATCCAGGCCAGGGCTGGAACAATCGTTGGGGCAATGGCGGGTCGGGCCATGGCGGTGGACGCGGCGGCGGTGGCGGTGGCGGCCATCGTTGACAGGTCATGACCTCAAGCGGCGCCCCAGGTGCCGCTTTTTTATGCAGACCGTTCGTCGGCACTGTCATTTCTAACAGCTATCGCAAGCGTTTGATCTGCATTCCACTGCTGGGGACGCCGTTGTGCGTCTCTGAGGAGGCAGTGGGTCTATGGAATGCTCTTTGATCAAACGTGTGTGCTTGTTCTTATTGTGGGTGGGTGGCGTCGCGCAAGCGAATGCGGAACAGGGCTGTCCCTACCCATCATCGGTCAAGTACGTGAGCGGCTATTTTCAAGCGTCGGATAAACACTCTCATTGGCGAAGCCCGAAGGTCGACGCCAATGACTTCGCGGATCGCTTTATCGGTGCGCTCTTCACCCCCGGCAAGGGCCAGGATCGCGAGAACGGCTACCTGGACCGCTGCGTTTATCTGATGGGCAGCGGGCGGAGCCTGGCATTGCGGTATGACATGCCGGGGACCCTCAGCACGATGTCGCTGACCAAGTCCCTGCACTGGGAACTCGCCACCGATCCACTCAAGCAAGACGTCTACATTTGCCAGGACAGCCAGCCGGACAATTGTGCATTTACGGTCGGGCGCCTGAATTGATTGCCTGTCAGTAGTCGGACAAGTCTGCCAGAGGGTGCCTGCCTTCCCACACCTTGGTGAAGTGCGCCTGCACCACAGCCTCCGGCACCGTGTTGATATCGGGCCAATGCCAGTGGGGTTGCTGGTCCTTGTCGATCAAGCGTGCGCGTACGCCTTCGGCAAATTCCGGGTGACGGCAGCAATTGAGGCTCATGGTGTATTCCATCTGGAAGACCTCAGCCAATGACAAGTGCCGGGCGCGCTCGACCTGTTCCCACACCAGATGCGCCGTCAGCGGGCAACCTTCGGCCAGCGTCTTGCCGGCACGGCTGAACATCGGGTCGGCGTGGTCGCGCAACAGGTTCAAGGCGCGCCAGGCACAGCGCACATCGCCCACATCCAACCATTCATCAATCTGTGCGCGACGGGGCAGCCATTGCGCCTCCGGTTGCTGGCTGACGGCTTCCTGGGCCAGTGCCTTGAGCAGGCTGTTGAGCTGCATCGCGGTCTGTTCCTGCCAGTTCAGTTGCAGCAGGCCTTCGATCAGTTCGTCTTGCTGGTCATCGCGCAGGAAACGGTCGGCCAGGCCCAGGTCCACTGCGTCGCGGCCGTTCATATGCGCGCCGGTGAGGCCCAGGAATAATCCCAGCTTGCCGGGCAAGCGTGACAGGAACCAGCTTGCGCCCACATCCGGGTACAGGCCGATGCTGATTTCGGGCATCGCCAAACGGCTGCTGGGGGTGACGATGCGTATTGCTGCGCTCTGCAGCAGGCCCATGCCTCCGCCCAGCACATAGCCGTGGCCCCAGCAGATCAGCGGTTTCGGGTAGGTGTGCAGGCGATAGTCGAGGCGGTATTCGGCCGCAAAAAAATCGGCGGCCAGTGCTGGCACAACGCCGGGCCGTTCACGGCAGGCCTGGGCCAGGCTGCGTACTTCACCGCCCGCGCAAAAGGCCTTTGGCCCGTTGCCGCGCAGCAGTACGCAGACAATATTCGGGTCTTTGGCCCACGCATCCAGACGTTCGGTCAGGGCCAGGATCATCGGCAAGGAAAGCGCGTTGAGCGATTTTTCAGCGTCCAGGCTGGCGATGCCAAGGCGGGCACCGTCGCTGCCGGTCAGCTCTTCGAAGTGCAGGTTCATCGTGACCTCAATCGAGAAAGTGAAGGATCAGTATGATCGGTTCAACGGAAAGTGCCGGTGGTGTGTCAGATCAATTGACAAGCGGGGCCTGCTTTCCTAGGGTTCGCCCATTCTTTTTCTACGCGACGAACACACCATGACCGAAGGCGACCGTATCAAACTCGAACCCAGCTGGAAACACGCCCTGCGGGATGAGTTCGAGCAGCCCTACATGGCCCAACTGCGCGAGTTCCTGCGCCAGGAGCACGCCGCTGGCAAAGAGATTTACCCGCCAGGCCCGCTGATTTTCAATGCGCTCAACTCAACGCCTTTGGACAAGGTCAAAGTGGTGATTCTGGGCCAGGACCCGTACCACGGGCCCGGTCAGGCCCACGGGTTGTGCTTCTCGGTGCAGCCGGGCGTGCCGACGCCGCCCTCGCTGGTCAATATTTACAAAGAACTCAAGCGCGACTTGAACATCGATATTCCCAACCACGGTTGCCTGCAAAGCTGGGCGGATCAGGGCGTGCTGATGCTCAACACCACCATGACCGTTGAGCGCGCCAATGCCAACGCCCATGCGGGCAAGGGCTGGCAGTTCTTCACGGATCGGATTATCGAGGTGGTCAGTGAACATCAGCCGCACCTGGTGTTCCTGCTGTGGGGCGCCCATGCGCAAAGCAAGCAGAAGCTGGTGGACGCGACCAAGCACCTGGTACTGACGTCGGTGCACCCGTCACCGTTGTCGGCGTATCGCGGGTTCCTGGGCTGCGGGCATTTCAGCCGTACCAATAAATTTCTTGAGCAGAATGGCGAGACGCCGATTGAGTGGCGGTTGCCGCCGCTCTAAAGGTTAACCGCAACCCAATGTAGGAGCTGGCTTGCCTGCGATGACGATCTGTCAGCCGATATATTTATTGACTGAACCACCGCTATCGCAGGCAAGCCAGCTCCCACATTGGAATTTTGTGAAGGCTTAGATTTTTTCCGGCTGACGGTTCCAGTGCCGGAACAACGGCTCCGCCAGAAACAGCACAAACAACAAGCGCATCACCTGCATCGCCGTCACCAACGGCACCGACAGTTGCAGGGTTTCGGCCGTCAGGCTCATTTCAGCAATACCGCCCGGCATCATGCCCAGCGTGAGTGAGCGTAAGTCCAGATGTGTCAATGCACTCAAGCCCACCGCCGCCAACGTCGCCAGCGCCATGGTCAACGCCGTACCTAGCAGCGTACGCGCCATGAACGACGGTGCACGGCGAAAGAACTGACGGTTGAAGTGGCAGCCCAAACCGCTGCCGATCAGCCATTGGCCGATCTGGCTGCCGCCATCGGGCAGGCCGATGTGCAAATCCCACACAACACTGGCGGTCGCACTGACCAACAGCGGGCCGAACAGCCACGGGTTGGGCTGACGCAAACGCTGCCAGCCCCAGGCCACCAGCGCCCCAAGCGGAAACAGCAGCGCCAGCCACGCCCAGTTCACCGGCGCCGGATGAAACTGCGGCGCGCCGCCTTCCAGCACGTACTTGAAGATCGCCGGCACACACAACACCACCACCAGCACACGCAGACTCTGGCCCGCCGCGACACGGCTGAGCACCGCGCCATTGCGTGCGCCGAGGTTGACCATCTCACCGGAACCGCCCGGCATGCTGGAGAAGAACGCGGTGGCGCGGTCTTCACCGCTGCGGCGCATCAACCACACGCCGACACTGCTCGACAGGCTGGTGATCAGCGCGCCGAAGAAGATCAGGCCGAAGTGGCTCATGACTTGCTCGATCACCACCGGGGTGAAGTGCAACCCGATGCCGATGCCCACCACCCATTGGCCGCATTTGCGCCCGCCGGGAATCTCCGCCAGTTGCCATGGCGTGAGGCAGCGCACCAGGATAATTGCCAGCAACGAGCCGACCATATAAGGCAAAGGCCAGCCGACGAGGCTGGCCAGGTAACCGCCGGCCAGGCCGACCAGCGGTGTTGCCCACCATTGCTTAAAGGTGACCTCAGACATCGGCCAGGGCACGACGCTGCAGGGCACGTTTGCGATAGATGCGCACCAGCGGGAAAGCCAGCATCAGCGCGGTCAGCACCCACACACCAAAGGTGATCGGGCTGGACCAGAGGATGTCCAGCGCGCCGTTGGAAATCGACAGCGCGCGGCGCAGGTTCTGTTCCATCAGGCCGCCGAGGATGAAGCCCAGCAGCACGGGCGACAGCGGGAAGTCCAGCTTGCGCAGGATGTAGCCGAAGATGCCGATGCCGACCATCAGGAACAAGTCGAAGGTGGTGGCGTGAACCGCGTACACACCGATAGCGGTGATGATGGCGATCACCGGCACCAGCGCCCAATTCGGCACGGCGAGGATGCGCGTGAAGATGCGGATCATCGGGATGTTGAGGATCACCAGCATGATGTTGGCGATAAACAGCGACGCGATCAGGCCCCAGACGATGTCCGGTTGCTGTTGGAACAGCAGCGGGCCAGGGGTGATGTTGTACAGCGACAATGCGCCAATCATCACAGCGGTGGTGCCTGAACCGGGTACGCCGAGGGTCAGCATCGGCACCAGCGCGCCGCAGGCGGAGGCGCCGATTGCGGTTTCCGGAGCGGCGAGGCCGCGCATGTCGCCCTGGCCGAATTTACCGCTGGCGCCGGCCAGGCGTTTTTCGGTCATGTAGGCAACGGCCGAGGCGAGCGTCGCGCCGGCACCCGGCAAGACGCCCATGATGAAACCCAGCAGGCCACAACGGATGTTAACCACGAAGACTGCAGACGCTTCCTTCAGGTTGAACATCATTCGCCCGGTGGCTTTTACCGCTTCCTGGCCGCGGTGGGTTTTTTCCAGCAGCAACAGGATCTCGCTGATGGAGAACAAACCCAGGACCAATACGACAAACTGGATGCCGTCGGTGAGGTGGATGTTGTCGCCGGTAAAACGGTACACGCCGCTGTTGGCGTCGATGCCGACGGCTGAAAGGAACAGGCCGATCAGCGCCGCCACAAAGGTCTTCAGCGGTTTGTCTCCGGCCATGCCGCCGAGGCAGACAATCGCGAACACCATCAGTACGAAATATTCCGCCGGGCCGAAGGCAATCGCCCATTTGGCCAGCAGCGGCGCAAACAGCACCATGCCGCAGGTGGCAATGAACGCGCCGATGAACGAACTCCACGCCGACAACGACAGTGCCACACCGGCCAGGCCTTTGCGGGCCATCGGGTAGCCGTCGAGGGTGGTCATTACGGTGGACGCTTCGCCGGGAATGTTCAGCAGGATCGAGCTGATGCGGCCGCCGTATTCGCAGCCCAGGTAGACGGCAGCGAGCAGGATCAAGGCTGATTCCGGCGGCAGACCCAGGGCGAACGCGATGGGGATCAGCAGGGCTACGCCGTTGATCGGGCCCAGGCCCGGCAGCAGGCCGACCACGGTGCCGATCAAGGTGCCGCACAGGGCGGTCACCAGGTTGTAAGGGGTCAGTGCAAGGCCGAAGCCCTGGCCCAAATAGCTGAACGTATCCATATCAGTTCTCCAGAACTTCAAGCAGGCCGAGGGGCAGCGGTACATCCATGGCTTTGTCGAACAGCAGGTAAAGACCAATGGCCATCAGCGTGACGATTACCACGCTCGGCACCCAGCGGCCGCCATACAGGCGCGCCATCGGAATGCCGATCAGCATGCTGCTGAGGATGAAGCCCAGAGCCTCGAACGTGCCGGCAAACACGATCAGCAGCGCCACGCAGATGCCGATCTTGATCAGCGTGTCGCGGTCCAGGGCCGGTTCTTCTTCGGTGTGCTTGGTGGGCTGTGGGCGAAACAGCATGTAGATCAGGCCCAGGCTCATCAGCCCGAGCATCAGCAGCGGGTAGGCGCGAGGCCCGACCGGCTCGTAGGAAAACGCCGCCTGATACGGCCATGCCATCAGCGCGAGGCCGGCGCAGACCAGCAGCATCACTGAGGCGAAAATGCGTTGTAAGAGCATGTGAAACTCCTGGGCCGCGCCGCCCGTCGAGGAGGGCGCGGCCGTGCGAAAGCGAGGCGATTACTGGATCAGGCCGAACTCTTTGGCCAGCACTTTGTAGTCAGCCACCTGTTTCTTCACGTAGGTGTCCAGCTCCGGGCCGGTCATGGCGAACGGGAACAGCTCGCGCTGGTCACGCAGCTTGGCGAACTCTTCGGAGGCCAGCAGTTTGTCGAACGCTTCTTTCCACCACGCGTAATCGGCATCGCTGACTTTTGGCCCGAGGTAGAAGCCGCGTACCACCGGCCAGACGATGTCGTAGCCTTGCTCCTTGGCGGTCGGAATGTTCTTCATTTCCGGCTCGTCCAGGCGCTTTTCGGCAAACACGGCGAGCAGGCGCATGTCGCCGCTGAGGATGTGCGGCATGGAGTCGGAGATGTCGGTGCTGCCCACCTGGATATGACCGCCGAGCAGTGCGGTGGCGATTTCACCGCCGCCTTCGAGTGCCACGTAACGCAGGTCGCGCGGGTTGATCCCGGCAGCCTTGGCGATCAGTGCGGTTTGCATCCAGTCCTGGCTGCCGACGGTGCCGCCAGAACCGATGACGACGCTGCCCGGATCTTTCTTCAGGGCTTTAACCAAATCGTCGAGCGTCTTGTAGGGCGAATCGGCTTTCACCGCGATGGCCCCGTAGCTGGTGCCGACGGCCGCCAACCAACGCACGGCGCTTTCATCAAAGCGGCCGAACTTGCCCTGGGCCAGGTTCAGCAGCGAACCGCTGGACCACGCTACCAGCGTGCCAGCGTCCGCCGGGCGTTGGGCGACCACCGCGTTATAGGCCACCGCGCCCACGCCGCCTGGCATGTAGGTGACGCGCATCGGCTTGCTCAGCAACTTTTCGTTGACCAGCGCGCTTTGCGCCAGTTTGCAGGTCAGGTCAAAGCCACCGCCGGGCGAGGCCGGGGCGATGCACTCCGGGCGCTTGGGTTCGTCGGCGGCCAGCAGTTGGCCGGCGAACAGCATGCAGCCGGCGGCGAGGGCCAATTTACGCAGTGAATGGGTCATGGATATCTCCGTCTTTGTTGTTATGAGTTGCGACTACCAAAGCGCAATGCTGTAGCTCACCAGCACGCGCACTTCGTCGGCATCACGTGCCGAATAGTTGGAGCGGTAGGTGGCGTTACGCAGGCGCAGGGCGACATCCTTGAGCGTGCCGCTTTGCACCACGTAGCGGATCTCGCTGTTGCGCTCCCACTCCTTGCCGGTCTCGCCGTTGCGAAGCCTGATGTTGTCACCCGACAAATAACGGCTCATGAAACTCAGGCCGGGAATGCCCAACTTGGCGAAGTCATAGTCGTAGCGCGCCTGCCAGGAGCGCTCCTGTGCGCCGGCAAAGTCGTTGATCTGCACGAAGTTGACCAGGTACGGATCGCTGCCATCCACGTAGGGAAAGGCGCTGTCGCCGGACATGTGCTGGTAGCCGGCGCTGAGCTTATGGCCATTGAGGGCATAGCTGAACAGGCCGTTGAGGGATTTGTTGTCGATGTTGCCGCCACGGGCGCTGCCGGTGTCATCGCTGATGGCCAGGCGCAGGTCGGCGCCGAAAGTGCCGGGGCCCACTGGGCGTGAGGCCACCAGGCCAAGGAAGTGCTGGCGGTAGACGTCGTCGAGCTGGGCGAAGTGGTAGCTGCCGGTGATCTTGTCGGCGAACTTGTAGTCCGCACCGCCGAAATTGAAGTGCTTGCCGGTGGCGCCGCTGACGAAGCGGCTGTTTTTGTTGTTGAGGGCGATGTCTTCGTAGTGGGTGTCGTCGCGGTCTTTGGCTTTGTCGAGGCGGCCGCCGGTGAACACCAGGTTTTTGAATTCTTTGGAGGTCAGCAGGCCGCCGTTGAAAGTCTGCGGCAGGATGCGCCCGTCGTTGGGTTTGAGGATCGGCAGTTCGGGGATCAGCGCGCCGATTTTCAGTTCGGTGGCGGAGATCTTCACTTTGCCGGTCAGGCCCAGCTTGGAGTATTCGTTGGCGGCGCGGCCGTCGTCGTGGGTCGGCAACAGGCCGGTGCCAGTGCGGTCGGGGCTGGAGTCGAGCTTGACCCCAAGCATGCCCAACGCATCCACGCCGAACCCGACAGTGCCATCGGTGTAGCCCGATTGCAGGTTGAGCATGAACCCCTGGGCCCATTCGTCACGCTTGGATTGCTGGGCACTGGTACCGTCGCGAAAGTCGCGGTTGAAGTACATATTGCGGGTTTCGAGGGTGGCGCTGCTGTCTTCGAAGAAGGCGGCCTGGCTCAGTGGCGAAAAGCCGGCAAGGGCGGTGGCACTGGCAAGGGCGGTCTGGGAAAGGCGAGAAAAACGAACAGGTGGGCAAGCCTGTGGCTGTGTCGACAGCATCGTTGTGTACTCCGTTATTGTTCTTATTTTGGCGAAAACGCTTCGAGGCGTTTTTCTGGCACTACGGATCAGGTAGCTCGGCGGGCATAACCCACCGTGGCTGGATGCTAAAGGGCGAAGCTTTCACTAACCTTTCAGTTGCCTTTCAATGTTTTCGGGCTTCACAGGGCAGGCGGCGCCTGTAAACTGCCCCGCAAAGCGTGGCGTCGACCATGCCCGAATGAGGTGAAAATCCATGCGTGTCCTCCTGGTTGAAGACCATTTGCAACTCGCTGAAAGTGTCGCCCAGGCGCTCAAGAGCACGGGTTTGACTGTCGACGTGTTGCACGATGGCGTGGCCGCTGACCTGGCCCTGAACAGTGAGGAATATGCGGTGGTGATCCTTGACGTGGGGCTGCCGCGCATGGACGGTTTTGAAGTGTTGGCGCGCCTGCGCGCACGTGGGAAAAATCTGCCTGTATTGATGCTCACGGCGCGCAGTGATGTGAAAGACCGCGTGCATGGCCTGAACCTGGGCGCCGATGACTACCTTGCCAAGCCGTTTGAATTGACCGAGCTGGAAGCGCGGGTCAAAGCGCTGTTGCGCCGCAGCGTCTTGGGGGGCGAGCGTCAGCAGGCGTGCGGCGTGCTGGTCTATGACCTGGATACCCGGCGTTTCACCGTGGGTGGCGAGCTGCTGACGTTGACTTCCCGCGAGCAGGCGGTGCTTGAAGCGCTGATCGCACGCCCTGGTCGCGTGATGAGCAAGGAGCAATTGGCGTCGCAGGTGTTCGGCCTGGATGAAGAGGCCAGCCCCGACGCCATCGAAATCTACGTGCACCGCCTGCGCAAGAAGCTCGACGGCCAGCCTATTGCCATCGTGACTTTCCGCGGCCTTGGCTACCTGCTGGAAGCCCGCGATGCATAAGCCCAGCAGCCTGCGCTGGCGCCTGCTGTGGAACCTGGCGCTGTTGCTGGTGGTGTTGATGCTCGCCAGCGGCATGAGCGCCTACTGGAATGGGCGCGAAGCCGCCGACACCGCTTATGACCGCACCTTGCTGGCGTCAGCGCGCACCATCGCCGCCGGATTGACCCAGGTGGATGGCACCCTGAGCGCGAACGTGCCGTATGTGGCGCTGGACACCTTTGCCTACGACAGTGCCGGGCGTATTTACTATCAGGTCAATGACATTGATCGCAAGCTGATCTCCGGTTACGAAAACCTCCCCGGCCCGCCGCCGGGCACGCCGCGCACGGACGACTACCCAGCGCTGGCGCGGTTTTACAACGCCACCTACCAGGGCCAGCATGTACGCGTGGTGAGTTTGCTCAAGGCTGTCTCCGAACCGAACATGAATGGCATGGCCGAAATACGCGTTGCAGAAACCGATGAAGCGCGCGAAAGCATGGCCCGTAGCCTGCTGGCCGACACCTTGCTGCGCCTTGGGATGTTGGCCGTTGGCGCATTGCTGCTGGTGTGGTTTGCCGTCAGCGCGGCGCTGCGTCCACTGGAGCGCTTGCGCACTGCCGTGGAGGAGCGTCAGCCCGACGACTTGCGGCCATTGCCGTTGGTGGAAGTGCAGCATGAGTTCGGTCCCCTGGTGCGCTCCCTCAATCACTTTACCGAGCGCCTGCGCGGCCAGTTCGAGCGCCAGGCGCAGTTTATCGCCGACGCCGCCCATGAATTGCGCACCCCGCTGGCGGCACTGAAGGCGCGTTTGGAACTCGGCCTGCGCAGCGACGCCCCGGCGACGTGGCACAGCACCCTGGAAAGCGCCGCCCAAGGCACCGACCGCCTCACCCATTTGGCCAATCAACTGCTGTCGCTGGCACGCATTGAAAACGGCGCGCGGGCGATTGCCGAAGGCGGGGCGCAATTGCTCGACCTCAGCCAGCTGGCGCGGGAATTGGGCATGGCCATGGCGCCGCTGGCGCATGCGCGCGGCGTTGCGCTGGCGTTGGAGGCGGATGAGCCGGTGTGGCTGCGGGGTGAGCCGACCTTGTTGAACGAGTTGCTGAGCAATCTGGTCGATAACGCCCTGGCCCACACACCGCCTGGAGGCAATGTGATTTTGCGGGTCACGGCGCCCGCGATCCTGGAGGTGGAGGATGATGGCCCGGGTATCCCGCTGGATGAGCGGGACCGGGTATTCGAGCGTTTCTACCGCCGCAGTCAACAGGGCATGGGCTCAGGTTTGGGGCTGGCGATTGTTGGTGAGATCTGCCGCGCACACTTGGCGCAGATCAGCCTGCATGACGGCGAGTTGGCGGGGTTGAAGGTGCGCGTGAGCTTTATCGCGGGCTGATCAGTAAAACATCGAGCGCGCTTCATCCAGTTCGGCACGCAGGGCATTGCTGTACGGGTCGACCCGTAACTTCTGAATCGCCGGCAGGCTGGCAACCGATACATTCGCCAGCGGATGATCAGTGCCCCGGTGGCAATACAGCACGGCGACTTGCACCAGGTCGATGTAGTCCAGGCTCGCGGAGTCGCGTTCCAGGTCCAGGTATTGCCCTGGCAGCTTCGCGAGCATCTCCGGGAAATCCCAGCCGCCCAGCAGTTTGTCCCCCAGCAGCGGGTGAATGCTCTCTATCACATGGTTGAGGCTGACGGGGTCGGAGAGCAGTTCGTAATGGTCTTCGGCATAGGTGAGGATCGGCAGCACGCCAATCTGATGCACCAGACCGCCGAGCGCTGCCTGGTCAGGTTTCAGCTGGCTGTGGCTGCGGCACAAGGCGTAGCTCACGCCCGCCACTTCCAGGCTGCGGCGCCACACTTCGCGCATTTTCAATTCGACGACTTCGGAGCGGGCGTGGAAAATTTGTTCCATCACCAGGCCGATGGCCAGGTTGCTGCTGTAGTTGGTGCCCAGCCGGGTGATTGCGGTATGCAGGTCGGTGACTTCCTGGGTCGCGCGCAGCAGCGGGCTGTTGACCACTTTGATCAGGCGTGCCGACAGGGCGGTGTCGCGACCGATCACTTTGCTCAAGTGGCTGATGCTGATTTCCGGGTCTTCGGCGGCCTGTCGTATGTTCAGGGCCACTTCCGGTAATGTCGGCAGAACCAGGTCATCGTTGTCGATGGCCGTCACTAAAGCCTGTTGGACTTTTTCCGCCAGCTTGTTCATTCATGCTCTCTAGGGTGTTGCAAAAAAAGTACGGCGATTAACGCTGGATCTCTCGATCGCGATCCAGTGAGTACGGCAGGTCAAGCAGGTGTAAGCCGGGGCCTTCCAGAGCGCCCAAGTGCACATCGCCACTGTCGGCAGCTTCGGCTTGCAGCACGGCCAGAAGTTCAACGCATTGGTCAGCTTTTGCTGCAATCACCACCTCACCGATAGCACTGTTGTGGCTGGGCGCGAACAGCGGGGTGCCCGGCTCGGGCAATTCGGTTGCATCCAGGCTCAGGCGGTACAGGCGACGCTTGAGTTTGCCCAGGTATTGCATGCGCGCGACGATTTCCTGGCCGGTGTAGCAGCCTTTCTTGAAGCTGACGCCGCCGACGGCCTGCAGGTTAAGCATCTGCGGGATAAACAGTTCGCGGGTCTGGGGCATGACTTGGCCGATGCCAGCGCGGATCTGGCCCAGCAGCCATTGATTCAAGTCAGCAGGTTGCAGCTGTGTGGCCAGCTGAGCGCGTACAGCTTCGGCGTGTTCGACGGGCACCCAGAGTTCGCTGCGGCCAGGGGAGACGCGAATGGCGATCAATGTGTCGCTGCGCGCGACGCTGTCGGTTTCGGCAGGCAGCTCAAGGCCAAGGGAGGCGAGGGCCTGATCCGCATTCGACAGGCCGAAACGCACCCAGGCGGCGCTTTCGTCGGTGAGTTTGGATTTGGAGAACACCGCGTATTTTTTCAAATCTGCCAGTTGCGGTTCGAGCAATTCGCTGGCCATGGCCAGGAGCACGCCGTCGCCTTGCAGCAGGATGCGAAAGCTCGACTGCATGCGGCCTTTTTGCGTGCAGCGAGCGCCGAGGCTCGCCTGGGTGTCACTCAGGTAATTGAGATTGCAGGTCAGTTGCCCTTGCAGGAACTTGGCAGCGTCGGCGCCGCGGACGGCGAGAACGCCTTCGTGTGACAAGGGGCAGAAAAAAGCAGAGTCAGCCATGGGTCATCGCAGGTCAAAAAGTCATGGGTGCATCATAGAGGGGCGCCCGGCAAATGGATAGTTTCCGTATGGTGCGACCAAAGCCGACTGGTCCGGTGCCGTCGGGCCTGTATACTTGCGCTCTATTTGAGGAGCGCTCCATGGTCGAAGATGTAGAAATCAATCGCCTCTACTGGCACAGCCGTCGCGGCATGCTGGAGTTGGATGTGTTGCTGGTGCCTTTCACCAAAGAGGTATACGCGACGCTCAATCAGGTGGACCGCGACCTCTACGTCAGGCTGCTGACTTGCGAAGATCAGGACATGTTCGGCTGGTTCATGGAGCGCGCCGAATCTGAAGATCCGGAGCTGCAGCGCATGGTTCGGATGATTCTGGATCGTGTCCAGCCCAAGTAATCGCTTCGAATGCCGCTGGCAGGCCTCACGGCTATTGCTGGCGGCCTACTTGCTTGCCCAACTGTTCGCGTTGGGCGCCTTGCTGCTTGGGGATCTACCGTTCTACGGCCTCGGCATTCTGCTGTGTCTGGCTCACGCCGTGTGGGTTTTACCGCGTCATATCATGTTAAACCACCGTTCGTCGATTCGTGGCCTGCGCCGCGATGAAGACGGCTGGCAATTATTGTGTGACGAGCGCGGTTGGCACCCTGTGCAACTGCGTCCCGACAGCCTGGCATTACCGCTGATCGTGGTGCTGCGCTACCGGGTGCAGGGGGAATGGCGGGTGCGTTCGATCTGTGTGCCGAGGGACGCGCAGGCTGCCGATGTGCATCGGCGCCTGCGGGTTCGCTTGAAGTTCAGCCGCCGTAGGTGGCTGGCACCAGAATAGTGTCACGGGCCTCGGGCAGCATCTGCGGGTAGTCGAGGGTGTAGTGCAGGCCGCGACTTTCCTTGCGCTCCATGGCAGAGCGAATCATCAATTCCGCCACTTGGGCCAAGTTGCGCAATTCGATCAGGTCCCGGCTGACTTTATAGTTGCTGTAGAACTCGTCAATTTCGTCCAGCAGCAACCGCACGCGGTGTTGAGCGCGTTGAAGGCGCTTGTTGGTGCGCACGATCCCCACGTAGTCCCACATGAAGCGGCGCAGCTCGTCCCAGTTGTGGGCGATGATGACGTCTTCGTCCGAATCGGTGACCTGGCTGGCGTCCCAGCGGGGCAGGGCGGCGGGCACCGGGATGCGGGGCAGTTGTTCGAGTATGTCGGCGGCGGCGGAGCGGGCATAGACGAAGCATTCGAGCAGCGAATTGCTGGCCATGCGGTTGGCGCCGTGCAGGCCGGTGAAGCTGGTTTCGCCGATCGCATACAGGCCAGGCACGTCGGTGCGACCGTGTTGGTCGACCATGACCCCGCCGCAGGTGTAGTGCGCGGCAGGCACTACCGGGATCGGGCCTTTGGTGATGTCGATGTTGAACGCCAGGCAGCGCTCGTAGACGGTGGGGAAATGGGTCTTGATGAAGGCTTCGGGCTTGTGGCTGATGTCCAAATAGACGCAGTCGATGCCCAGGCGCTTCATTTCGTGGTCGATGGCGCGCGCGACGATATCCCGTGGCGCGAGCTCAGCGCGAGGGTCGAAGCGTTGCATGAAGCGCTCGCCATTTGGCAGTTTCAGGTGCGCACCTTCACCGCGCAGGGCTTCGGTGATCAGGAAACTCTTGGCCTGCGGGTGATAAAGGCAGGTGGGGTGGAACTGGTTGAATTCCAGATTCGCGACGCGGCAGCCCGAACGCCACGCCATGGCAATGCCATCGCCGCAGGCACCGTCGGGGTTGCTGGTGTAGAGATAAACCTTGGCCGCGCCGCCCGAGGCGAGAATGGTGAAGCGCGCGCCGTAGGTGTCGACTTCGCCGCTGGCGCGGTTGAGCACGTAGGCGCCGAGGCAGCGTTCGCCTGCCAGGCCCAGGCGTTTTTCGGTGATCAGGTCGACGGCTACCCGTTGTTCCAACAGCTCGATATTGGGGCATTGGCGGGCCTGGTCGAGGAGGGTTTTGAAAATGGCGGCGCCGGTGGCGTCGGCCGCATGGATGATGCGGCGATGGCTGTGACCGCCTTCACGGGTTAGGTGGAATTCAAATCCGCCGTCGTCGCTGCCGGCATGCTCGTCGCGGGTGAACGGCACACCCTGGTCGATCAGCCATTGGATAGCTTCGCGGCTGTGCTCGACGGTGAAGCGTACGGCGTCTTCGTTGCACAGGCCGCCGCCGGCGTTAAGGGTGTCTTCGACGTGGGATTGCACGGTGTCAGTGTCGTCCAGCACTGCCGCGACGCCGCCCTGGGCCCAGAATGTCGAGCCGTTGGCCAGATCGCCTTTGCTCAGGACCGCAATGCGCAAGTGGCTGGGGAGCGTCAGCGCCAGGCTCAAGCCGGCCGCGCCACTACCGATCACCAGGACATCGTGTTGAAACTGTTGGCTCATTAGCAGGATTCCGCAAAAAGCGATCCAAAGGGGCGGCGCGAACAGGACGCCTGGATCGGCGAATCAAAGGGTCACACGGGCCACTAGTATATAGAGGGGGGGAGCGGCACAATAGCCGGGCATTTGTGGCAATGTGAGATTACGGTGCGCAGCTTGGGCAAGATCGGCTGGTTATTGAGGCGGGAACTTTTTGCATAAGCCCTGACTCAATAGCAGGTTGCCCGAAAGCTGGGAAAACGTTGAGTTTATTGGCCCGTCGGGAGCATTGGACGCGTCAGAAAACCGGCGACAAGATTATTCGCGCAGCCGGCAATGCCCGTGCTGCGTTTTTCGTGTGTGCCAAATCAGTGCGCGCCGGAAACTTGCTTGGAGGGGGAGAACTTTTGCGAAAAGTCCGAGTCTATGTTTGCAAGCCTGATCGTTTAGTTATGCAAGCCTCCTCCAAGTACAACGAGGAGTGTTCATGCTAACCCAGGAAGAGGATCAGCAGCTGGTCGAGCGCGTTCAACGCGGCGACAAGCGAGCATTTGATCTGCTAGTGCTGAAATACCAGCACAAAATTCTCGGGTTGATCGTGCGTTTTGTGCACGACACCCATGAAGCGCAGGACGTTGCACAGGAAGCCTTTATCAAGGCGTACCGTGCACTTGGAAACTTCCGCGGTGATAGTGCGTTTTATACGTGGCTATACCGCATCGCCATTAACACGGCGAAGAACTATCTGGTGTCTCGCGGCCGCCGCCCACCGGACAGTGATGTAAGTTCAGAAGATGCAGAATTTTATGATGGTGATCACGGCCTCAAAGATCTCGAGTCGCCGGAGCGTGCATTGCTGCGCGACGAGATCGAAGGCACCGTTCATCGCACAATTCAGCAACTTCCAGAAGATTTGCGTACGGCGTTAACTTTACGTGAATTCGATGGTCTGAGTTACGAAGACATTGCGAGCGTCATGCAGTGTCCGGTGGGGACTGTAAGGTCACGGATTTTCCGGGCCCGGGAAGCCATCGATAAAGCCTTGCAACCGTTGTTGCAGGAAAACTAAAGACAGCGGCGACAGCCAAGAGAGGAACCGCCATGAGTCGTGATGCCCTGCAGGAATCGCTGTCCGCAGTGATGGATAACGAAGCGGATGAACTGGAACTTCGTCGAGTGCTTAATGCATTTGATGATGCCGAAACCCGTGATACCTGGTCTCGTTACCAAGTCGCTCGGGCGGTGATGCACAAGGATCTTCTAATCCCTCGTCTGGATATTGCTGCGGCCGTTTCTGCTGCGCTGGCTGATGAAGCCGTTCCGGCAAAAGCTGCTCGTGGTCCATGGCGTAGCCTGGGTCGTTTGGCAGTCGCTGCTTCGGTAACTGTTGCCGTATTGGCCGGTGTTCGCCTGTACAACCAGGACGAAATAGCCGGTGCCGAACTGGCCCAACAGACTCAGCAGCCGGTCATGGCCGGTCCGCAAGTCAAAGGTCCAGCAGTGCTGGCCGGCTATAAGGAAAGCTCCGATACCACCGGCCCTATGGCTAACGGTGTACTTCAAGGGCAATCCGGCTGGCAGGATCAGCGTCTTCCAGGCTACCTGCGTCAACACGCACAGGAATCGGCTTTGAAAGGCACTGAAAGCGCTCTGCCGTACGCCCGTGCAGCAAGTCTGGAAAACCGCTAAACCGTTAAGGAGCCCTATGCGCGCCATACCGCTCCTTACGCTTTTGCTCAGTGGTTGTTTTGCACTATCCGCCCATGCCGACGAAGCCCAAGACTGGCTGACTCGACTTGGGCGTGCAGAACAGCAGCAAAGCTTTGAAGGTACGTTCGTCTACGAGCGTAACGGCAGTTTCTCTACCCATGATATCTGGCACCGTATTCAAGACGGGCACGTCCGTGAGCGGCTCTTGCAGCTCGACGGATCAGCTCAGGAATTGGTTCGGGTAGACGGTCGAACCCAATGCGTCAGTGGCGCTCTGGTTGCTGGCCTGGGTAATTCGCCCGAAGCGCCATCGCGCGCTCTTGATCCGCAAAAACTCACTCAACTCTACGAATTGGCCGTCATCGGCAAATCTCGCGTGGCCGGTCGAAATGCGGTGATTGTCTCGATCACGCCGCGCGATCAGTATCGGTATGGGTTCGAATTGCACCTTGATCGTCAAACGGCGTTGCCGCTCAAATCCTTGTTACTTAATGAACAGGGACAATTGTTGGAGCGTTTCCAGTTCACTCGACTGAACACGTCGGTCGCGCTCTCTGATCGAGACTTGCAGCCCAGCGGTGATTGCGCACCTATCGCACTTGCCAATAGCAAAGCGCCTGAAATCCCCGTTACCCATGCGTGGCATTTGGATTGGCTGCCTCCGGGTTTTCAGCTCACCAGCAGTACTGCACGCAAAGATACCCAGACCAAGTCCACCGTCGATAGCTTGATGTACGACGATGGGCTGGCGCGTTTTTCAGTGTTTCTTGAGTCGACCGATGGCGCCAGTGTGAGCGAAACCCGCACCCAGCTGGGCCCGACCGTTGCCGTATCGCGCCGCTTGAACACGGTAGATGGTGAAGTGATGGTGACCGTCGTGGGCGAAATTCCCATCGGCACTGCCGAGCGCATTGCGCTGTCGGTGCGCGGTGAAAAAACCGCCACCGCCAAGCCGTGAGTCGTTAATCCTATGTTCATCCTGACCTTTCAATGTGAGCCTATGCTTGGTTGGAGGCTGGAAGCATGAAACTTCAGGATCAGTATTTTCACTTGCAAAAAATCCCCATGTTTTTTATAGGTCAGGGCTTGTCGGCCCTGGCCTTGTTTTGTTCGCGGAACAAAGATGTCGGTCGCACTTTTCGGCGTTTCTTGAACCCTGTCGCTCAACCCTGCTCGTCGTAACGGGAGCTGTATGTCGATACCACGTTTGAAGTCTTACCTATCCATAGTCGCCACGGTGCTGGTGCTGGGTCAGGCCGTGTCCGCGCAAGCGGCCGAACTGCCTGACTTCACCCAACTGGTGGAGCAGGCCTCGCCTGCCGTGGTGAACATCAGTACCACGCAAAAACTGCCGGATCGTAAAGTCTCGAACCAGCAGATGCCCGACCTGGAAGGCCTGCCGCCAATGCTGCGCGAGTTCTTCGAGCGCGGCATGCCGCAACAGCGTTCCCCGCGTGGCGGCGGCAGTGGCCAGCGTGAGGCGCAGTCCCTGGGCTCGGGCTTCATCATCTCGCCTGACGGCTACATCCTCACCAACAACCACGTGATTGCCGACGCCGACGAGATTCTTGTGCGCCTGGCTGATCGCAGTGAATTGAAGGCCAAGCTGATCGGCACCGACCCGCGTTCCGACGTGGCCTTGCTGAAAATCGACGGCAAAGATTTGCCGGTACTGAAACTGGGTAAATCCCAGGACCTGAAAGCCGGTCAGTGGGTAGTAGCGATCGGTTCACCGTTCGGCTTTGACCATACCGTCACCCAAGGCATTGTCAGTGCCATTGGCCGCAGCCTGCCAAATGAAAACTACGTGCCATTCATCCAGACCGACGTGCCGATCAACCCGGGTAACTCCGGCGGTCCGCTGTTCAACCTGGCGGGCGAAGTGGTCGGGATCAACTCGCAGATTTATACCCGCTCCGGTGGCTTCATGGGGGTGTCCTTCGCCATTCCGATTGACGTGGCCATGGACGTTTCCAACCAGCTCAAAAGCGGTGGCAAGGTCAGCCGTGGCTGGTTGGGCGTAGTGATCCAGGAAGTGAACAAAGACCTGGCCGAGTCTTTCGGTCTCGATAAGCCGGCCGGTGCCCTGGTCGCCCAGATCCAGGACGACGGCCCGGCGGCCAAAGGTGGCCTGCAAGTCGGTGACGTGATTCTGAGCATGAATGGCCAACCAATCATCATGTCGGCCGACCTCCCACACCTGGTCGGTGCACTCAAGGCCGGCAGCAAAGCCAAGCTGGAAGTGATTCGTGACGGCAAACGCCAGAACGTTGAGCTGACCGTTGGTGCTATCCCGGAAGAGGGCGCCACCCTTGACGCTCTGGGCAACGCCAAACCGGGTGCCGAGCGCAGCAGCAATCGCCTGGGCATTGCCGTGGCTGAGCTGACTGATGAGCAGAAGAAAAGCTTCGACCTTAAAAGCGGCGTAGTGATCAAAGAAGTGCAGGACGGCCCTGCCTCTTTGATTGGCCTGCAACCAGGTGACGTGATCACTCACCTGAACAATCAGGCCATCGACTCCACCAAGCAGTTCACCGACATCGCCAAGGCGCTGCCGAAGAACCGTTCGGTGTCGATGCGTGTCTTGCGTCAAGGGCGTGCGAGTTTCATTACCTTCAAACTGGCCGAGTAACTTCCAGGCCAATAAAAAGCCCCGCGAAAGCGGGGCTTTTTTGTGGGCGACGTATTTAGCTCATCATCCCTTTTACCAAGCGTTCCTGCTCGATCAGCTCACGCTGGCGCGCGTCGATACGAGACGACAGCGGGAAGTTGTTGCCAGCCCGGCGTTTGGCAAAATCCAGTTGCTGAATGGCCTGCTGGAAGTCGCCCACCAATGCAAAGTACTCGGCGCGGGCTTGATGCAAGCCAATGATGTTGCCGGACAGTCCGCGTGTCTCGGCGACCTGGTACCAGACGTCGGGGTCGTCGGGACGAGATTTGAGCAGCGCATCCAACGCTTTCTCCGCATCGGCGGTCCGGTTCTGCTTAAGCAGCAAGTCCACGCGCACCTGGTTGAGTGGGTAGTTGCCGGGGTATTGGGTCAGCATCCGATCAGTGCGTTGCTGAGCATCCGGCAAGCGGTTGTTGGTGATGTCCAGCTCGATTTGCGCCAGGTTGTACGTGATGTCGTTGGGCGCCTTGGCCAGCAGCGGTGCCAGGGTTTCGCGCGCTTCCTTGAGTTGAGTGCCCTTGATCTGGGCGATGGCCAGGCCATAGCGCGCCACATCGTTCTTCGGGTTCTCGTCCAACTGCGCCTGGAAGCGTTTGGCCGCAAGACCGGGCGTGTCCTCGTATTGCAACTGCACGCGCGCGCGAATCAGTTGATAGCGCAGACTGTCTTCCTTGCCGCCGGGTTTGGCTTGCTCGGCGCGGTTACGAGTGTCGGCGATCCGTGATTCGGTAACCGGGTGAGTCAGCAGGAACTCCGGTGGCTTGGCGTCGAAGCGATATTGACGCATCAGCCGTTCGAACATGGTCGGCATGGAGCGTGGGTCGTAACCGGCTTTTTCCAGGTTAAGAATGCCGATACGGTCGGCCTCCTGTTCGTTCTGACGGGAGAACCGGCGTTGCTCCTGGATGGCTGCCGCCTGGCTGCCGGCAATCGCGGCAATACCGGCATCACCCGCACCCGCTGCCGCAGCGATGATGCCGCCGAGCAAAGCGGCCATCATCGGGATCTGCATGCGTGACTGCGCTTCCACGCCGCGGGCAAAGTGGCGCTGGGACAAGTGAGCCAATTCGTGGGCGAGTACCGAAGCATATTCGCCTTCGGTTTGCGCGTTGAGGAACAAACCGCCGTTGACCCCGACGATCCCGCCGGGGGCGGCGAAGGCGTTTAGCTGTGGGCTGTTGATCAGGATGAACTCCAGGCGCCGGTCATTGACCTGGCTGGTCTCCACCAGCTTGTACACGCTGGTTTCGACGTAATCCTTGAGTTGTGGGTCATTGAGTTGCGAGACCTGGCCGCGCAGGTAAGCAAGCCAAGCGCGGCCCAGCTGGTATTCCTGTTGTGGCGAGACAATGGCAGAACTGGCGTCGCCAAGTGACGGCAGGTCGTCAGCGAAGCCCGGAGAGGCCAGCAGGCAGGCCAGCGTCAGCAGGGTAGGGCGCAAAAAAGTCATGCACAGAGCCTTTCGACAAAGAGCTTACTGTAGCCGGACACTGAGCTTCGGACCAGATATTCTAAGCACCCCAAACGCGTGCCCGGAGTAAAACCATGACCGACGCTGTAGCCTTTGATGCCGAACTCGATGCCAGCGGCCTCAATTGCCCGTTGCCGTTGCTTAAGGCCAAGCTGGAACTCAATCGATTGGCCAGCGGTGCGGTGCTCAAGGTGATCGCCACGGACGCAGGCTCCCAGCGTGATTTCCGCACGTTTGCCAAGTTGGCTGGCCACACCCTGTTGCATGAAGAAGACGCCGGCGGTGTATACCGCTATTGGTTGCGCAAGGCCTGAACCGTTCGCCCCTACCGCCCGAGGTTGATTGATGTTCAAAGTGTTACGAGACTGGATTCAGCGCTACTTCTCCGATGAGGAAGCCGTGGTGCTGGCGGTCCTGCTGTTCCTGGCTTTTACCGCCGTACTCACCTTGGGCGGCATGTTGGCACCGGTGCTGGCGGGGATGGTGTTGGCGTACCTGATGCAAGGCCTGGTCACCACGCTGGAGCGTATGCGT
Source organism: Pseudomonas sp. MF6747 (assembly GCF_963890955.1). Classification (NCBI taxonomy): domain Bacteria; kingdom Pseudomonadati; phylum Pseudomonadota; class Gammaproteobacteria; order Pseudomonadales; family Pseudomonadaceae; genus Pseudomonas; species Pseudomonas sp. MF6747. The sequence goes on along the minus strand of NZ_CAWPSZ010000023.1, from coordinate 368,792 downwards.
TTGCCGGGCGGGGTCGCGGTAGGGTTGGTGTTTGCGTTGTTCATGGGGTTGTTGGTGGTGTTCATCGTGGTGGTGCTGCCGTTACTGTGGCATCAGCTGATTACGTTATTCAACGAGTTGCCGGGCATGCTCGCCAAGTGGCAATCGCTGTTGCTGCTGTTGCCTGAACGCTATCCGCACCTGGTGTCTGACGAGCAGGTGCTGCAGGCCATCGAAGTGGCGCGCGGCGAGATCGGAAAGTTCGGGCAATGGGCGCTGACCTTTTCCCTGTCCAGTCTGCCGTTGCTGGTCAACATCATGATCTACCTGGTGTTGGTGCCGATTCTGGTGTTCTTCTTTCTCAAGGACCGCGCGATGATTGGCCGCTGGGTAAGCGGTTACTTGCCGCGTGAGCGAGCGCTGATTACCCGAGTGGCGGAGGAAATGAACCGGCAGATTGCCAACTACATCCGCGGCAAGGTCATTGAGATCGTCATCTGCGGGGGCGTCACCTACATCGCTTTCGTCGCGCTCGGCCTGAACTACGCGGCATTGCTGGCGTTGCTGGTGGGGGTGTCGGTGGTGGTGCCCTACGTCGGCGCGGTGGTGGTAACGGTGCCGGTGATGTTGATCGCGCTGTTCCAGTGGGGCTGGAGTGATCAGTTCATCTACCTGATGGCGGTGTACGGCATTATCCAGACCCTGGACGGAAACGTATTAGTGCCGCTGTTGTTCTCGGAGGCCGTCAACCTGCACCCGGTGGCGATCATCTGTGCGGTGTTGTTGTTTGGCGGGCTATGGGGGTTTTGGGGCGTGTTCTTTGCGATTCCCCTGGCGACACTGTTCAAGGCCGTACTGGATGCGTGGCCGCGACAAGAGCCGGTGGTGGCGCCTTTGTTGTAACGATGGGGGCGAACACCCGGTGTTCGCCCCCAACCATTCAAGCCTTGCTCAGCGCCTGCGCCGCCGCCAAGACAGCGTCCACATGCCCTGGCACTTTCACGCCACGCCATTCCTGACGCAGCACGCCGTCCTTGTCGATCAAGAAGGTGCTGCGATCAACGCCCAGGTATTCCTTACCGTAAAGCTTCTTCAGTTTGATCACATCAAACAGCTGGCAAACCGCTTCGTCCTTATCGCTGATCAGCTCGAAGGGAAATTCCTGCTTGGCCTTGAAGTTTTCGTGGGACTTCACGCTATCGCGCGACACGCCAAACACCTCGGTGTTGGCGGCCTTGAACGCTGCGTACTGGTCCCGAAAGCCCTGGCCTTCGGTGGTGCAGCCCGGCGTGCTGTCTTTCGGATAGAAGTAGATCACCACTTGCTTGCCCTTGAGGGCTGCGAGGCTGAAGGTCTGGCCGCTGGTGGCCTGGGCTTCGAAATCGGCCACGGGTTTATCGATGACTACCGGCATGGATAGAGACTTCCTTACATTGGGTTCTGTGGGCGCCATGGCTCGATCAAGGCGTCGAGGTTCAGGGCATCGGCGAAATCCAGGAACTGGTCACGCAACCAACTGATCTGCACACCCGCCGGCAAGGTCACGGTAAACGTGGCGTTGAGCATGGTGCCGCCGGTCTGTGGCGCTTGGTAGGTGTCGCAGGTCAGGTTCTCGAGTTCGACGTTGTGGTCGATGAAGAACTGGCACAGCTCATTGACGATGTCCGAACGGTAAGCCGAGCTGACGTATGCCACGTAAGGCAGGGCCTGCGGGCGGTTTTCCAGTGCAGCGCTGCGCACTACGTTGACGGTGAAGTCATGCTTCTTGGCCAGGCCCGGCAGGCCGGTTTCCAGGCGGGCCAAGGCGTCCCAGGTGCCGGAAATCTGCAGCACCAGCGCGCTGCACTCGCCATGGCGCGTGAGGCGAGAGGTTACGACGGCGCAGCGGTTTTCATGGCTGGCGCGGCACAGGACGTTGGTCAGCTCCATGGGGTTGGCGCCGAGGGCACTGATAACAAGGAATTGTTCGCGAACTGTGGGGGTGGACATGCAGCCTTCCTAAAACGATGAGCGGTCGATACGGTCAGGGCTGTATCGATCAAAGGATGAAGGGTAGCGAAAACCACCGCCAAGGGATAGGAGGTGGCGTTTTCATTGCGTGATCCGTCTGATTTCAGCGTGCTTCAAGGCACGCTTTGACCCAATGATGGCATTGCCCATCGTTTAGTTGCCCCAGAACGCATCCTCAGGCGGTACTTCGCTTGTACAAGCATCTTGGCGCCAGTACCATTACGGCTCTCTTTTTCCGGCAGGAGCGGTTGCATGATTGCGGGCAGTATGGTGGCACTGGTCACACCCATGGATGCACAAGGTCATCTCGACTGGGATAGCCTGGGCAAACTGGTGGACTTCCACCTGCAAGAGGGCACCAACGCCATTGTGGCGGTCGGCACCACAGGTGAGTCGGCCACACTGGATGTGGAAGAACACATCCAGGTGATCGAATTCGTGGTCAAGCGCGTTGCGGGCCGTATCGCCGTGATCGCCGGCACGGGCGCCAACTCGACGCGTGAAGCGATCGAGCTGACCAAAAACGCCAAGAAAGCCGGCGCCGATGCCTGCCTGCTGGTGACCCCGTACTACAACAAGCCGACCCAGGAAGGCCTGTACCAGCACTTTCGCACCATTGCCGAAGCCGTTGATATCCCGCAGATCCTCTACAACGTACCCGGCCGCACTGCCTGCGACATGAAGGCCGAGACCGTGATTCGCCTGTCCACCGTGCCGAACATCATTGGTATCAAAGAAGCCACCGGTGACCTGCAGCGCGCCAAGGACATTCTGGCCGGCGTGAGCAGCGACTTCCTGGTGTATTCCGGTGACGACGCCACGGCTGTCGAGCTGATCCTGCTGGGTGGCAAGGGCAACATCTCGGTGACCGCCAACGTCGCCCCGCGCGCCATGAGCGAACTGTGCGCCGCCGCCATCGCCGGTGATGCCGTGACCGCTCGCGCGATCCACGAGAAGCTGATGCCGCTCAACAAGACACTGTTTATTGAATCCAACCCTATTCCCGTGAAATGGGCGCTGTTTGAGATGGGCTTGATGCCGGACGGTATCCGTCTGCCGCTCACCCGGCTCAGCGAAGCCTGTCACGAACCGCTGCGACAGGCCCTGCGCCAGTCCGGCGTCCTGGTTTAATTGAGGAAGCACTACGCATGAAGCGATTGGCCGGACTTTCCGCACTTGCCTTGATTATCTCCAGCACCAGTGGCTGCGGTTGGATTTGGGGCCCGGATGGTTACTTCCGTGACCGCGGCAGCGATTACCTGGAAGCACAAGCAACCAAACCGATGCAACTGCCGCCGGACGTCAATGTCGCCAAGCGCCTTGACCCGTTGCTGCCTATTCCGCGCAACGTTGCCGACGACACCACCAAGGGTGAATACGTGGTGCCACGTCCACAGCCGATCTCGGCCGTGGCTGATGCCAGCGACTACAGCCTGCAGAAGAGCGGCGACAACCGCTGGATTATCGCCCAGCGCCCACCTGCCGAAGTTTGGCCAGTGGCGGTGCAGTTTTTCCAGGACAACGGTTTTCGCATTGACCAGCAACGCCCGCAGACCGGTGAATTCACCACTGCCTGGCAGCGCAGCAGCGAACTGTCCGCCAACATGGCCCAGCGCCTGCAGGCCGGCGGTGTAGCCGCTGACAGCGAAGCCCGTGTGCGTGTGCGCATCGAGCCGGGCGTGCAGCGCAATACCAGTGAAGTCTACGTGGTCAGCGCCGAGCGTCCCGCCGGCAGCACCGCCGCTGTCGATTTCACCCCGCGTTCGGTCAACATGGGCGTGGACGCCGCGCTGGTCGACGAGATGCTGGCCAGCATGAGCCGTATCTCCGAGAAGGGCGGTTCGGTGTCGCTTCTCGCTGCGCGTGATTACGACACGCCGAACCGCGTCAGCCTCACCGAGGACGGCAGCGGTAACGTGGTACTGAACCTGGGTGAAGACCTCGACCGTGCCTGGGCCAGTGTTGGCCGCGCGTTGGAGAAAGGCCCATGGCGCGTTGAAGACATCAACCGCAGCCTGGGTCTGTACTACATCAACGTGGCTGAAAAAGCCGAGAAGAAAGACGACGAGCCAGGTTTCTTCGGCAAACTGTTCGGCAGCAAGCCGACCAAGGAAGAGGTCGAAACCCGCGCCGAGCGCTATCAGATTCGTTTGAGCAAAGTGGGCGAAAGCGTGCAAGTCACCGTCGAGAAAAACATCAACACCGTTGCGCCGGCTGAAACAGCGCGCAAAGTGTTGGGCGTGATTCAGGACAACCTGGGCTGATCCAATGCGTTTTGCCGTTCTCGGCAGCGGTAGCCAAGGGAACGGCACGCTGGTCGCCCACGACGACACGTACGTGTTGGTGGATTGTGGTTTCTCGTTAAAAGAAACCGAGCGGCGCCTGCTGCGCCTGGGGGTTCACCCCACGCAGCTGAGCGCGATTCTAGTGACCCACGAACATGCCGACCACGTGCATGGCGTGGGTTTGCTGTCTCGGCGCTACAATCTTCCGGTGTACCTGAGTCGCGGCACACAGCGCGGGATGCGCAAACCCATAGAACCTGCAGGTTTCCTGGCTGGCGGCGAGCAGCTGCAGATTGGTGCGTTGAGCATCGATGTGATTGCCGTTGCGCATGACGCCCAGGAGCCCACGCAGTATGTATTCAGCGACGGAGAGCGACGTTTTGGCGTGCTCACCGACCTGGGTTCCTACTGTTCCAAGGTGCTGGATGGATACCGCAACCTCGACGCATTGATGATTGAGTCCAACCACTGTCGAGACTTGCTGGCGCGCGGTCATTATCCGTACTTCCTCAAGCAACGGGTGGGCGGCGAGCTGGGACATTTGAATAACCACCAGGCGGCGTACCTGGTGTATGAGTTGGGCTGGCAAGACCTTCAGCACTTGGTCCTGGCCCACCTGAGCAGCAAGAACAACCTGCCGCAGCTGGCCCGGCAATGTTTTGTCGACACCCTCGGGTGCGACCCGGACTGGCTGCAACTGGCCGATCAAGATTCAGGGCTCGACTGGCGACACATCGCCTAGCCCACCATTTAGCAAGCGGAGCCCATCATGGAAAAACGTGAAGAACTCTACCGCGGCAAAGCCAAGTCGGTGTACAAGACCGACGACGCCAACCGCCTGATCCTGCTGTTTCGCAACGACACCTCGGCGTTCGACGGCAAGCGCATCGAACAGCTCGACCGCAAAGGCATGGTGAACAACAAGTTCAACGCCTTCATCATGCAGAAACTCGAAGCGGCGGGCATCCCGACCCAATTCGACAAACTGCTGGGCGACAACGAGTGCCTGGTCAAGAAGCTCGACATGATCCCGGTTGAATGCGTTGTGCGTAACTACGCCGCCGGCAGCCTGGTCAAGCGTCTGGGCGTGGAAGAGGGCCTCAAGCTCAACCCTTACACGTTTGAGCTGTTCCTGAAGGACGACGCCAAGGGCGACCCGTTCATCAACGAATCCCACGTCGTGGCGTTCGGTTGGGGCACCGCTGAGCAACTGGCACGCATGAAGGAGTTGTCCCTCAAGGTCAACGAGGTGCTGAGCAAGCTGTTCGACGACGCTGGCCTGCTGCTGGTCGACTTCAAGCTGGAATTCGGCGTATTCCACGACGGCTCCATCGTCCTGGGCGATGAATTCAGCCCGGACGGCTGTCGCCTGTGGGACAAAGACACCAAGAAGAAGATGGACAAAGACCGCTTCCGCCAGGGCCTCGGTGACGTTATCGAAGCCTACGAAGAAGTCGCCAATCGTCTCGGCGTACCGCTTTAATCGACGCAAGCATCTGATAGCACGGAAAAAAATCGCATTTGGGGTTTGCTTCCGCGAAACACACTGTTATGATGCGCGCCGTTGGAGAGATGCCAGAGTGGCCGAATGGGACGGATTCGAAATCCGTTGTACCTTCACCGGTACCTAGGGTTCGAATCCCTATCTCTCCGCCATTACATAGAAAAAGCCCCGTAGCTGAATAAGCTACGGGGCTTTTTTGCGTTGGCTTATAAATCGGCGGCAGGCTCAATCGCTCAGTTGCTTTCCGATAAACCTAATCACGATCTGGTTTATCAAAGGCCGCCCCAGCGACGGTGATTTTCTGATCAGTCACCTGAAAAATAGGCTGGCTGCTACGTCGCTTGAGCTGTAGCCATCAGGCATCTCATGCAGGCGGTTAGCGTCAATCCGGAGATCTTCAGTACTTATACCCATTCCTCCGTGAGCGACTGACGAACGGTATCGCCAAGTTTTTGCCATTCCTTCAATGGCTTGATCTTCCTCGGTCATCAGAACACCCGAGGACAACTGCCACCCAGTCCTGTTTGAAAGCAGAGATTAGTAAGTTCTTCATAACGTGTTGTTACATCGTGAAAAGGCTTACTTTCGACCTACCGATGCGCTCAACGCCATTTATGACGACGACAGTGCGCTGAAATCAGAAGTCTCAGATTTTCCTGAGAACCGGACGCGTCCTACACGTGCATCCTTGATCGCTGTAATAGTCTACTCAGCCGATTGATTGAGTACGAGAAGGTTACCCATGGCGAACACTGGTTATATGTCGATCACCGGTAAGGTTCAAGGATTGATTTCAGCGGGTTGTTCAAGTCAGGAATCGATAGGTAATAAGTGTCAGTCGGGCCATTTAGATGAAATCATGGTGCTCTCATACAGCCATAACATGGCGAATATTGGCAACGTGAACAAGCCGACGCATCGCCCAATTGTGCTCACAAAAAATGTTGATAAATCGTCACCCTTACTCGCTCAAGCGCTTTCAAGTAGAGAGGAAATTGAATGTACGATTAACTTTTATCGAATATCTTCCTTTGGACAGCAGCAAAAGTTTTACTCAATCTCCATTGAAGGCGGTGTTATCACAGACCTGACGCTGGATATGCCGCATGTCATTTTACAAAACGATGCCGAACCACAGGAACATCTAGCGATTCGTTATCGAAGCATCACGTGGGCTCACCACCTTGCTGGCACAACAGGCTATAGCGCTTGGGGAGGCGATGAGTGAAACCCTTGACGGACAGAGTGGATGGCGACAGGTTCGATAGCTGCGATTTTTGGCAGGTCAGTCGTGCTGGGAGCATTCTGGCTAACCAGGCGTGTACCGTGAGCGCACGGCATATCAAAGATGGAGTTCTGCGACTGCAGTTCAACCGTGAGGTAGCGTTTTTCGCGAGAAGTATTGTCCACGATGTGGAGCAGGGTAAAAAGTCCCCAGAGCAGGGTCTTAGGGACTTGGAGAACGAGCAAAAAAGCCTGCTTGACCAGTCAATGGAGATTTCTCGACAGGGTATTGGGATGATTGCAGGTGCACTGCAATTCGCGGCCGGAGCAGGGATTTGTTACGGGTCTATCGGTGCGCTATGTGTGGTCCCTGGAGTGCCGTTGATGGCGCACGGAGCCAATAATGTCTATGAGGGCGGACGCAATTTGTGGGAGCGCCGCTCGGACACTCAAGGGCCGGTGCGCAAGGTTTACCACCAAGTTGCTAAAGCAATGGGCGGTGGTGAGTTTGAAGGGAATATGGCGTATGGAGGCGGCGATTTATTGATGTCAGTGTATGGTGCGACCAGGTTGGTTTTAAAGCCTGATTCTTGGCGTCTGTTTCGTTATGTTCGTAGTGACTATCAACTTGGATATGTCGAGGCTAGCAAATTTACCTTGGTTTTTGACGCGTTTGCTGACGGAGTGACGATGGACAATTTGACTAGAGATATAAAGAATAATGAGCAGTGATAATATTTTTTTAACTTTATTTTATTTTATAGTTTCTGTTTTGGTTTTCTTGTGTAGTTATTCAGTTAGCAGGCGTCTTTCTGGTGAAGGCTTTAAAGAGAAATGGTTTTGGCTGTGCCTTGCTGGCGTTCTACTTTGGGGGGCGGTGCAATATAACGTAGCTCGTCACGGATCTATTTTATTTTTTTCGTCCCCTCTGGAGTTTCTTGTGAGTAATTATTGGATTCGATGGATTGCATTCATCAGTGCTATCCTTCAAGCGATATGTATTCCTAGCAAAACAATGCACAAGCCAAACGCTGGTGGATCTATTTGAGCATGATTTCCCGGCGGATAAACACGGCAGATCCTGTCTAACATCTAAAACTAAAAAAGCCTGCTGAGCTCAACGCCCAGCAGGCCTTCCAGTCATTCCTCCCTGGTCAGCCGGGCTGCGCCACCAAGCTGTTGCTCACATTGCGCCCCAGCACCAATACCGTCACAAACCCACAGCCGACCAACGCCGTCGCCAAACTCAACAACATCGCGCTGCCCATCTGATCGACGATCCGTCCGCCAAAGTACGAACCCAAGGCAATGATCACTTGGAACAAGGCAACAAACAGTGGCATGCCGCGTTCGACATCCTTGGGCGCCACTACAAACATCCAGATACTGGCGCAGGCCGGGAAGGCGCCGAAGGCGAAGCCCCACAGCCCGATCAACATCGCGGCGCCGGTCATGCCGGTGGCGAAGTAGGGGAACAGCGCGGTGCTGGTGCCGATCATCAGCGCGACCAGCAGCAAGGTGTAACGGACGCTGCGGTTGGCGGCGAAACCGGCAAAGACATTGCCCATCACGCCGGCCACACCGTAAAGCAGCAGCAGTGAGCCAATCGTTGGGCCGTCGAAGCCGGAGCTGTTTTTGAAGAAGGGCGCGACATAGGTGTAGGCCGCAAAGTGCGCCAGCCCGATCAGCAAGACGGCGATCAACCCGACCCGTGCTTGTGGGTTGATGAACAAGGCCGGCAGGTCGCGGACCTGAATGGCTTTTTCCGGGGTAAGGCGTGGCAGCAGGAGGACTTGCGCCAGCAGCACCGGCACGCCCACCAGCGCGGTCACCAGAAAGGTCATGCGCCAGCCCATCAGGCCACTGAGCCAGGTGCCAACAGGCACGCCAAGCACGGTGGCCAGCGTCACTCCCATCATGATGATCGACGTGGCCTTCGCTACGCCCACACCCTTGGGTGCCAAGCGCCCGCTGAGGGCGATCGCTGTCGCCCAGAAGCCGCCGATGCTGATGCCCAGCAGTACGCGGCCGAACAACAGCACGCTGAAATCGCTGGCGTAGGCCACCACCGAGTTGGCGATGATCATGATCAGCGTCAGGCCGATCAGCAGGTAACGACGGTCCATGGCGCCAATGCTGACAGACAGCAACGGCGCGGCCAGGGCGGCCATGATGCCGGGCAAGGTCACCATCAGGCCGGCGTGGCCGGCGCTGATGCCGAGGTCGCTGGCAACGTCGTTGAGTACGCCCACCGGCAGAAACTCACTGGTCACCAAGGCGAAGGCGCCCACGGCGACCGAGAGAATCGCCAGCCACTGCTGTTTGACGCTCTGTTGATTATGTTCGGGAAGGCCGCTGGGAGCCGGGCTGGCGCTTGGCATGGTATTGGGTTCCATAGGGACATGTCGCCTGAAGCAGGCGAGGGGAAGGGAGAGTGGGGGCGATTATAGGAAGCGGGTTGGGCAATCACACAGGCGAGCGTTTCGATAATAACCATCAGTGCAATCGATTAGACGCCTTACATCACGCTTGCGCCTTTCGTACCGGTTTCCCAAACGTTGCCTACAGGCAGCGCGTTGCGACCTGTTCTGCAACTCACTATCGTGGTCCAGCGATTTTCAGGTAGGAAACCCCACACAGCAAAGGAGTTGCATCATGAGCAAAAACACCAAGAAAACCTCCGGCAAGATGGCCACCTTGGCGGCGGAAACCCTCAATAATCCAAACGCTTCGGCCCTTGCCAAAAGCCTTGCCGCTTCGGCGTTGGCCCAGAGCGGTACGGACAAGCAGACGAGCGCCGGGATGGAGGAGAAAGCAGCGAAGGCGCTTCAGAGCGATAAATACAGCGACCAGACCAAATCCCTCGCTGCCTCGGTCCTCTCCCAGGCCAATAGAGAACGCGGACGCTGAGTTAACAACGCCGCCAAGGCACAAGCCCTGTAGCTGAACACGCTACGGGGCTTTTTCGTTTCCGATGTTTTGTTCCAGCAGCTTGCGGCGGGCTTAAACCACGAACTTCGCAATCATTGTGTTCAGGTCAACCGCCAGGCGCGAAAGCTCCTGACTGGCGGCGGCGGTCTGATTGGCCCCGGCGGCCGTCTGGGCCGACAGATCACGGATATTCGTCAGGTTGCGATCCACCTCCCGGGCCACCTGCGCCTGCTCTTCGGAAGCGCTGGCGATGATCAGGCTGCCTTCGGTGATGCGGGTGATTGCATGGCCCGGCCATGCTCGGCTCGGCCGCGTTCACCGGCAGCCTGGCACTCGACCAGGCGCTGGCCACCACCGATGGCGCCGGCATCAGCGTGGCCGAGGCTTTGCGCAGCACCGGCTACAACGGCGAACGGCCCCTGGGTGGCGCGGTGGACGCGTATTTTGAAGCCCATATCGAGCAGGGCCCGATCCTGGAGGACAACGCCAAGAGCATTGGCGTGGTGACCGGTGGCCAGGCGATCCGCTGGCTCGACGTGCGGGTCCAAGGCGTGGCCGCGCATGCCGGCACCACGCCGATGCCCCTGCGCAAGGACGCGCTGTATGGCGCGGCAAAAATGATTCAGGCGCTGGAAAACCTCGCCGCCGATTTCGCCCCCGAAGGCCTGACCACGGTCGGCGAGTTAAGCATCAGCAAGTCGTCGCGCAACACCATTCCCGGCTTGTTGACCTTCACTGTCGACCTGCGTCATCACCGCGACGCCGACATTGCAGCCATGGAGCAACAGGTGCGCGCGCGCCTGCACGCCATCGCCGAGAAGCGCGGCCTGACGGTCAGCATCAGTGCGCACTGGATCAGCCCGGCAACGCCGTTCGATGCCGATTGTGTGGCGTGCGTGCAGTCGTCGGTGGATGCCTTGGGCTACAGCCAGCAACGCATCGTCAGCGGCGCCGGCCACGATGCCATTCACCTGGCACGGTACTGCCCGACGGCGATGATTTTTATCCCGTGTGTCGGTGGACTCAGCCATAACGAAGCTGAAGACGTGCTGCCCGAGGATGTGCGCCAAGGCACCGATGTGCTGCTTAACGCCGTGTTGCAGCGCGCAGGCCAAGCTGATCAACGACTCAACGCTAACGTCTGACCAGATTCGACTGCAGGCGCCGGCACGCCAGCGCCTGCAGGTTGGGTGTTTATACAGGAGCATCTCATGCGTACGTTTTTCCACCCCGAACAACTGTTGCACCACCCGCGCAGCTACTACTTCCGCGGTCAGATGCGCACGCCCCAGGAGGTCCCCGAGCGCGCGCGCAACTTGCTGTTGGCCGCACAGACCTTGGGCTTCGATATCCAGCCGCCTGCTGACTACGGCCTTGGACCATTGCTGGGCGTGCACGGCGCGCTTTACCTGACGTTTTTGCAGGAAGCGCATTCGCGCTGGAAGGAGATCCCCGAAGACTGGGGCGACGAAGTCATGTCGAATATCTTCGTGCGCGAACCCAACGCCCTGCGCGGCATCCTCGCCCAAGCTGCGCGTTACCTGGCGGATGGCAGTTGCCCGGTCGGCGAGTTGACGTGGCGTTCGGCGTACTGGTCGGCGCAAAGTGCCGTCGCCGCTGCCAAGCATATCCTTGACGGCGCGCCGGCGGCCTATGCGCTGTGTCGCCCGCCGGGCCACCATGCTCGTTACGATGCGGCGGGTGGTTTCTGCTACATCAACAATGCGGCGGTGGCCGCTCAGGTTCTGCGCGAAGGCTTTGCGCGCGTGGCCGTGCTGGACACCGACATGCACCACGGCCAAGGCATCCAGGAGATTTTCTACGACCGTGACGACGTGCTGTATGTGTCGATCCACGGCGACCCGACCAACTTCTACCCGGGCGTCGCAGGCTTTGCCGACGAGCGCGGCGTGGCTGGCGGTGCAGGCTTTAACCTCAACCTGCCCATGGCCCATGGCGCCAGCGAAGCGGTGTTCTTCGAAAAGCTGGCGCTGGCCTTGGCGGCGGTGAAGGCGTTCTCGGCGGATGTGCTGGTGTTGTCCTTGGGGTTCGACATCTATGAACTCGACCCACAAAGCAAAGTGGCGGTGACGCGTGAAGGGTTTGCGCGCTTGGGCGAATGCGTCCGGCAGTTGGGCTTACCCTGCGTGATTGTGCAGGAGGGTGGCTATCACTTGGAAACACTGGACAGCAATGCGCAGGCGTTTTTCAGCGGCGCCAAGGCGTGGGTGTAATGCGCAGGCGATAACTTCCGTGGATGCGTGATATCTTTGTGCCATCACGCATCGTGATCGTCACGGAGGGTCGTATGAAAAAGCTTTCGTTGGTTGGGTTACTGGTGGTCTTGATGGTCACCCCGATGTTCGCGGCGGCGTGCCCCAAGGGCACGCATCCGGTGGGCGGCACAGGCTCGCACCACAAAGGCGGCACTTGCCAGTAGCCGCTGTTCGGTCTGTCTCGGGGCGGCGTCAGGGCTTGTGGCCGTCGCCGGCCGCCGCCAGCGCGTTGTTCACCAGTTTGAGTACCCGATTGCGTCCACCTTCGGCCACCAGGTAAGTGCCGTCTGCGGTTCGCACAATCGATTGTGGCGCCTTCAAAAACGACAGAATCGTCTGCTGGCGCCCCTGTTTGTCGATCAGCAACAAGCGTGCGCGGTGGGTGGAATCTTCATTGACCCACAGGCCCCGCTCATCGCACATCAAAAAGGTCGGTTGGTTAAGTTTGGCCAGTACCACCGGGTCACTGCCGTCGGCGGTCAGTTCGCGCACCATGCCTTCTTTCTTTTTGGTGTAGAGCATGCGGCCATCCGTGCAGCGGATAATCGACTCCGCCTGGTCCAGGCCCTCGCGTATTACGCTTACGCTCTGGTCGCTCCAGCGATAGCGCAGCAGGCGCCCTGCATGGCTGCGGTCTTCGATGGCATAGAGGTAGTCGCCGTCATCCCACAAGCCTTGCACGTTTTCGCCTTTGAACAATTCGGTGACCGCGCCGTCCTTGAGAAAGCTGACGGGGGCGTTGCCGGTTTCCTGACTGAACACCCAGCCGCCTCGCGTGGCCAACATTCCGTCGGGTTTGGACAGGTTACCCAGTACTACATCGCGCGTTCCATCCAGCCGGATGTGCACGATGCTGCCCAGCCCGTCCTTGAGTTCCTGGGTGACCATCAACGAGCCGTCAGCCATGGGCATCAACGACGCGGCCTTGGCCACATCGGTGTGCAAAACCTGGTAACTCCACGAATCGGCGGCGCGCACCGGGTAAAAACTTTGCCAGGCAAAAAAGCCCAGGGTGGCGGTGCACAGCAGGCCGAGCGCCCACGATGCGAGGCGCAGGGGCCGATAGTTCTTGTTGGATTGAGTCATTGTTCGGTGCCGGTAGCAGCTTGCAAGGCCGGTCACCGTACCAAGCCTGTCACCGCACGGCATCCTGCAATTTAGCCGGGGCGGCCTGCGTGTCCCCCTTACTCGGTGCCTGGCAGGCCATCGAGCCCGCGTCGGATCTTCTCCAGCAACTCGTCGATATGGAACGGTTTGGAGATCAGGTCCATGCCTTCCCCCAGGAAGCTTTGGCGATTCGCTGCGTTTTCCGCATAACCGGTCATGAACAGAATCGGCAGCGTAGGACGCAGGCCACGGGCGACATCGGCTAATTCCCGACCGGTCATGTAAGGCAGGCCGACATCGGTAAGCAACAGGTCGATGCTGGTGTCCTGGTTCAGGGTGGCGATCGCTTCATCACCGTCGGCCGCCAGGCTGCAGCGGTAACCGGCGTCGACCAGCACCTCGGCGACGAAGCTGCGCACCGAGGGCATGTCTTCGACGATCAGCACGTGTTCGCCGCTGCTGAGCCCGGGCGCCGCAACGGGCTTGGTGGTTGCGCTCGCCGGGCCCGAGGCAGCGGGCAGCATGATGGTGACCTCGGTGCCCTGGCGGGTGACGCTGCGGATCTGTGCATCGCCGCCGGACTGGCGTGCAAAGCCGTAGATGGTCGACAGCCCCAGCCCGGTGCCCTGGCCCAGCGGTTTGGTGGTGAAGAAAGGGTCGAACACTTTGTCGATCACACTGTGTTCGATGCCCACGCCGTTATCGCGCACGGAGAGCGCGATGTAGGCGCCGTTTTCCAGTTTCAGGTTGCCGTTGGAGTAAGCAGGGTAGGTGGTCACCCAGATATTGCCGCCCTTGGGCAGCGCATCGCGGGCATTGATGACCAGGTTCAGCACCGCGCTTTCCAGTTGGATCGGATCGACCAGCGCCACGGCCGGGTGGGTCGTCAGCTCGAGTTTGAGCGCGATGTGTTCACCGATCGTGCGCACCAGCAGCTCTTCCAGTGAGCGGATGTGCGCGTTGATATCCACCGGGCGCGTGTCCAGAGGCTGCTGGCGGGCAAACGCGAGCAGGCGGTTGGTCAGGCCGGCGGCGCTCAGGGCCGAGCTCAATGCGGCGTCGGCATAAGCCTTGACCTTCTCGGTATGCTGAGTGTCGAGGCGTTTTTTGATCAGCTCAAGGCTGGTGATGATCCCGGTCAGCAGGTTGTTGAAGTCGTGGGCGATGCCGCCGGTGAGTTTGCCCAGCGCGTCCATCTTCTGTGCCTGCAGCAACTGCGCCTCGGTGCGCGCCAACTGCGTGGTGGCATTGGTCAGCTCGGCCAGCTGATGGCGCTCGCGATGGCGATGCTCGGTGACGTCTTCGACAAACACCAGGCTCAGTTCGGCCCGGCGATAAGGCGAGATTTGCCACTCGGTTTCGCGCACTTGGCCATCGACTTGCATTTGCAACGTGCCTTTCCAGCGCTCGCCCGCGGCGAGACGCAGGCACAGCTCCTGAATGACGGCCTGCTGATCGCTGGCGAAGCATTCGAGCAAGGCGTCAGGGTTCAGGTTGTCCTGGATCAGTTGGGTGAACGCGTGGTTGCATTCATGCACCTTCAACTGCGGGTCCATGACGGCGATCGGCGCGCTGATGTTGAAGAATATTTCGCGAAAGCGCGCCTCGCTCTCGCGCAAGGCGTATTCGGTATCACGCACGCGCAGCAACGTGCGCAGGGTTGCCAGCAGCACGTCCGGGTCCACCGGGTGGATCAGGTAGGCATCGGCGCCGGCGTCCAGGCCGGTGATGATGTCGCCCGTCTCGATGGACGCAGCCGAGACGTGCACCACCGGTAGCAGAGCGGTCACCGGGTCGGCGCGCAGCGCGCGCACGATGTCGAAGCCACTCATGTCCGGCAGATTGACGTCGAGGATGAGCCCGTCGATCTGTTTGCTCGCGATCAGGTCCAGGCCCTCTTGGCCGGTGCCGGCTTCGAGCACGTGGTAGTGATGGCTTTCCAGGCGTCGGCGCAGGGCATAGCGGGTGGCGGCGTTGTCGTCGACGATCAGCAGCTGGATGTCACGATTCATCAGCAGGCCCGCCCGCAATAGACAGAGGAATGATCACAAAGAACATCGACCCGACGCCTGGGGCGCTTTGCACCCCGACACTGCCACCGAGCAACTCGGCAAAGCGCTTGCACAGCGAGAGCCCCAGGCCGGTGCCGCGCAGGCGTTTTTGCAGCGGTGAGTCGATCTGGGAAAAGTCTTCGAACAGGTTGTTGTGCAGCTCGGCAGGAATGCCCAGGCCAGTGTCCTGTACCGCAAAGCGGATCTCGTGCGCGCTTTCCATGCGGGCCGACACGCGCACCTCACCTTGCAAGGTGAACTTCAGGGCATTGGAGATAAAGTTGCGCAGGATCTGCGCTAGCTTCTTGTCATCGGTGTAGAGCTTGGGCAAGCCTGCGGGCTCTTCAAAGATGAGGTCCACCGACGAGGCGTCGACAATCGGGCGGAACATCCCGCGCAATGCCGAGAACAGGTCGAACATGTCAAACCAGGCAGGCGAGATGGTGATGCGCCCGGCCTCGATCTTGGCCAGGTCCAGCAGGTCGTCAACCATCTCGCGCAGCTCGCGCGCCGAGCTGCGGATGAGGCCTACCTGGGTCTGCTGCTCGGGGCTCAAGGGGCCGTCGAGTTCATCGGCAAGCAAGCTGGTGATGCTCAGGATCGAGCCCAGGGGCGTGCGGAATTCATGACTCATGTACGACAGGAAGCGGCTTTTCAGGTCTGATGCCTGACGCAACTGATCGGCCTGCATATCCAGTTCGGCATACAGTGCCAGCACGCCCTGGTTGGTCTCATCCAACTCGGCACGCAAGGCGTCGGCTTCCTGGTGCAGGCGCTGCACTTGCTCAGTGAGCGAAGCAATGGTGTCAGCCATCAATGGCCTCCAGGGCAATCACGAAGACGGTAACGTCATCCCGGCCGCGACAGAAGTCACGGTGAAGGATGGCGGCGATCAGGGCCGGGTGGCGGTGGCAAAGCCCGGGATAGTCCGCAAGGTTCCAGCGTGACTGCAGCCCGTCGCTGTAAAGGATCAGCAGTTGGCCGCTGACCTGAGCGTAGTCGAAGGGTTGCGCCTTGCGAAACTGCACGCCGACGATGCCCGGGTGGGACGCCAGCCCGCGCGACTTGCCGAAGGCAATCAGGCTGGCGCCGATGTTGCCCACGCCGGTGAAACGCAGCCGGTCAGCCACGGCGTCGTATTGCGCCACGGCCACTGCGCCGCCCCGGGTGCCGTTCATGCCGATATGCATGTCGTTGAGCAACGTGGCCGAGTCCTGGAAGGGGTCTTGGGCAAACACCTCTTCGCCCGCGCGCGCTGCCCGTTCGGCTTCGCTGCCATGGCCCAGGCCGTCGGCAACCATCACGCTGAACCGGCCCGCTTCGATTGCCAGGTGCCAGGCGTCGCCACAGGCCGGATCGTCGTGCAAGGAATGCTGGCTGACGCCATAGCGGATATCCCACGTGTTCGACGTGCGTGGGTAGAGCCGCGCCAACATCGCCGTGCCCCGATGATCGGCATACACATCAAAGACCTGGGCCACACGCGATATGGCGCCCATGCCGATGCCTTGCGTGCCGCCCGTGGAGAACCCATCCACCAGGCAGCTTTCCAGGTCGAAGCCCTGACCACGGTCGACGGCAATCATTTCTACGCCCTGATTGCCCGTAGCGCGCAGGTGCAGCTCGCCATGGGCGGCATGCTTGAGGATGTTGCTGGCAAGTTCGGTCGCCACCAGGGCCACGCGCCCGGCGTCGGTTTCATCAAGCCCCAGCAGCTCGGCAAGCTGCTGGGCGCTGCGCCGGGCATAGCCGATTTGGCTGACATCTTCGATCAAAAGCACTTGGGTCAAGGCGCTGGGAATATTCAGGTCCATCGGGTGATCGTCACGCGTGTGCCCTCGCCGGGTGCGGTTTCCAGTTCAAACTCGTCCACCAGGCGCCTGGCGCCGGTCAGGCCCAGGCCCAGGCCGCTGCCGGAGGTCCAGCCGTCGGTCAGGGCCAGCTTGAGGTCGGGAATGCCGGGGCCTTCATCGCGAAAGGTCAGGCGCAGGCCGGGGCGATGGTCTCTTTCGACGACGCTCCAATCCATGTACCCGCCGCCGCCGTAGACCACGGTGTTGCGTGCCAGCTCACTGACGGCCGTGACCAGCTTGGTCAGGTCGATCAGGCGCATGCCGCAGTCCTGTGCCAGCCTGCGTACTAATTGTCTGGCCAGCACAACGTCCTGTTCGATCAGCACGGGATGCGTGCCGCTGCTGGCTTGGCTCATAAGTGTTCTACCCGGTCACGCAGCAGTTTCATGCCGCGCTCGACGTTCAGTGCGGTCGCCACGCCGGGCAGGGTCATGCCCAGTTCCACCAGGGTAATGGCCACCGCCGGTTGCATGCCCACCAGCACGGTCTGCGCGTCCATGATGCGCGACAGGCCGGAAATGGTGCCGATCATGCGCCCGATGAACGAGTCGACCATGTCCAGCGCCGAAATGTCGATCAACACGCCGCGCGCCGACGTGCGGCTGATGCGCTCGGACAGGTCGTCCTGCAGCGTCATGGCCAACTGGTCGTGCATGTCGACCTGAATGGTCACGAGCAAAAAATCGCCCATCTGCAAAATAGGGATGCGTTCCATGCTTAGACAGCCTTGCTGATGGTGACGCCCAGGCGTTTGAGGGCCAGCGCCAGGGCATCCGCCAAGTTGGCTTTGGTCACCACGCCTTGCAGGTCAAGGCCCAGGTGCACGATGGTCTGGGCAATTTGTGGGCGTACGCCGCTGATGATGCAATCGGCACCCATCAGGCGGATGGCGGTGACGGTTTTCAGCAAGTGCTGGGCCACCAGAGTGTCGACAGTCGGCACGCCGGTGATGTCGATAATGGCGATTTCCGAGCCGGTGTCGACGATGCGTTGCAGCAGGGACTCCATGACCACCTGGGTGCGTTGCGAGTCCAGGGTGCCAATCATCGGCAGGGCCAGCACGCCGTCCCACAGCTTCACTACGGGGGTGGACAACTCCAGCAATTCTTCCTGCTGGCGTTTGATGACCGACTCACGGGACTTCTGGAAGGTGCGGATGGTGTGCATGCCCAGCGAATCGAGCAGTTCGGACACTTCCCACAGTTGCTCGGCCAGTTGCGCCGGTTGTTCGGCGTACTCACGTTGCAGCAGGCTGAACACTGGGCCTTTAAGGGCGAAAATGAAGCTGGCAGTCTGCTGCGAATCTTGGCCGATCAAGGCACGGCTGTGCGACAGCTTTTCCAGGAAGACCCGGGTTTCGGCCCAGTTTTCATGGCTTACCTGCTGTGAGCCGCCCTGCAGAAGCGCGTCGATCAGCAAATTAAGGAAGTCGCCCGCTTGCTGTTTGACGTCATCACCCTTGACGTTTCGTGTGGCTCCCGAAGCCTCGAGGCTCGTAATCCATTCGGTCAGCAGGGCAGGGCGTTGGGTTTGCAGCGCCTGGATTGTATGAGCTTGAAGAGTTGCCACGAGAGTCTCCTTGAACGGCTTTAGTTGTTGCGGTGCAATTTATACTAAGTTGGGTTTTTTTGAATTGTTTCGTGGATTTTTCGTGTTCAAATCCGGCCGTATTGCTCATTTTCGTCTCTGCTACTCAAGCCGATCAGCGGCGTCAACGCTGCCCTCGCTCGAAGACTGCCTGTATCGACACCCGCTTCACTGGATTTATCCACCGTAAATGCGATGAAGCGCGAAGATGGCAGGGTACGCAGCGAAGGTAGCAGGTCATCGCGGTGCGGGCGCACCTGACGCGCTGATAGCGCCGGCTTCATCGTTGTCGCCGGGTTATCAATCCAAACCCGTGCAGGCACACATGGCGCGCCACCACTGCCCATACGATAATGCCCCCCAAATCGACCACCCTGGCCCATCCCGTGATCATCAACTTCGACCTCAACGACCTCCAGGCTTTTCGCGCCGTGGTAGACAAGGGCAGTTTTCGCGGCGCCGCCGAAGCCATCCGCATCTCGCAGCCGGCGCTGAGCCGGCGCATCGAAAAGCTCGAGTCCGCCCTCGAGGTGAAGTTGTTCGAACGCACCACGCGGCGGGTCAGCCTGACCATGGTCGGTCGGGCATTCTTGCCGCAAGTGGAGCGCATGCTCGACGACCTCGATGTCGCCTTGATGGGCATCAGTAACGTGGCGTCCACGCGCATGGGCAACGTGACCATTGCCTGCGTGCCGTCCACCGCTTACTACTTCATGCCCCACGTGATCTCCGAATTCCACAAGCTGTACCCCAAGATTCGCCTGCGCGTACTGGACGCCAGCGCCGGCGAGGTGTGCAACGCGGTAGAAAGTGGCGAGGCGGATTTTGGCGTGAGTTTCAGTGGCAGCCTGGCCGACGAAGTGCAATTTGAACTGTTATTGCAGGAGCGCTACGTCCTCGCCTGTCGGCGTGATCATCCGTTGGCCGAGCGCGAGAGCGTGACCTGGGCCGAGGCCTACGAGCACGATTACATTACCGTGGACAAAACCTCGGGCAACCGCTTCCTGCTGGACCAGGCGCTGCGTGGGGTGCGGGTGAAAAAACCGAGTATTTGCGAGACCCACCACGTGACCACGATGATCGGCTTGGTGGAGGCGGGGCTGGGCGTGGCGATGGTGCCGTCGATTGCGATGCCGGCGGGCACGCACCCGATTCTGGTAAGCGTGCCGCTGGTAGAGCCGCAGGTGATGCGCAATGTGGGCTTGATCAAGCGCCGCGGGCGGACGTTGCCGCCGGCGGCGCTGGAATTGGAACGGTTGGTGCGGGAGATGCCGTTTCGGTCAGTGTGATACCGAGTCCAACCCGGTGGATTGCACCAGCGGTTGCGCCTCGGGCGAGGCCAGGTACTGCAACAGTGCCTTGGCCTGCGCCGGATGTTGGGCGTTGACCGGAATGCCCGCCGCAAAGCGCGTCACCGATTGCACGTCTTCCGGGATCTTGCCGACGTAAGTCACGCCCGGCACCGGCAGCAATTCCGCCACCTGCTGCAGGCCCACCTCGTATTCACCCTTGGCGACCACCGAAGCCACCGGGATGCGCTCGATCATCTTGCCCTTGGCGGGCATGCCGAGCTTTTTGAACAGCTCCTTCTCGACATACACACCGCTGGCGCTGTCCGAATACGCCACGGACTTGGCCTGGCTCAGCACCGCTTTCAACTCGGCATCGGTGCCAATCGCCGGCTTCGCGGCGCCTTGCCTGACCACCAGGCCGATGCGCGAATCGGCCAGCTCCACCCGCGACGCCTTGTCGACCTTGCCCTGCTTGATCAAGTCATCCAGGGCATAGCCCACCATAATGACCACGTCGGCGTGCTCGCCACGGGCCAGGCGGTTGGGAATCGCTTCCGGCGCCTTGCCCATGGACGGGCCGAGAATGGTGTCGAGGGTGTCGCCGCTTTGCTGGGCGTACTGCGGGCCCAGCAGTTTATAGGCGGCGGTGAAGCCACCGGAGGTCATCACCTTGAGTTCTTCGGCCTGGGCCGTCAGCGCCAAAGCGCCGAAGGCCAGGGCGGTCAGGGTTTTGCGCAGCGGCTTGATCATGCGGCCCCCTGCATCACCTGCCCGCGGGTATTGGCGCGGCGGTACAACGCGAGGGTCGAGCACAGCGCGCACAACGCGGCAAACATCATCCAGTAGGCCGGCGAGGCCTTGTCTTCGGTGATGTGAATGAACCAGGTGGAGATCGCCGGCGTGAAACCGCCAAAGATCGCTGTCGCCAGGCTATAGGCCAGCGAGAAGCCCGCCACGCGCACTTCCACCGGCATGATTTCGGTCAGCGCCGGGATCATCGCGCCGTTGTACATGCCGTACAGGAACGAGAACCACAGCAGGGTTTCCAGCATGTGGCCGAAGCTTGGTGCGTTGACCACAAACGACAGTGCCGGGTAGGCGGTGATCACGGTCAGCACGGTCATCGCCACCAGCACCGGCTTGCGGCCGAAACGGTCACTCAGGGTGCCGCCGATCGGCAGCCAGACAAAGTTCGACACGGCCACCAGCAAGGTCACCAGCAGGGCGTCGGAGGTGCTCAGTTGCAGCACGGTCTTGCCGAAGGTCGGGGCGTACACGGTAATCAGGTAGAACGCGGTGGTGGTCATGGCCACCATCAGCATGCCGCCGATCACCACGGTCCAGTTCTTCACCAGGGTCGCCAGCACTTCGCGCATGGTCGGGCGATGCTTGCGGTTGGCGAACTCTTCGGTTTCCTGCAGGTTACGACGCAGCAAAAAGATGAACGGGATAATCACGCAGCCGATGGCAAACGGAATACGCCAGCCCCAATCGGCAACGACGGCCGGTTGCATCCACACGTTCAGGCCGTAACCCAATGCGGCGGCGACCACGATGGAGATCTGTTGGCTGCCCGACTGCCAGCTGGTGTAGAAACCCTTGCGGCCCGGGGTGGCCATTTCGGAAAGGTAAACCGACACGCCGCCCAGCTCCGCACCGGCAGAGAAGCCTTGCAGCAAGCGACCCAACAGCACCAGCAACGGCGCCCACAGGCCGATGGTTTGGTAACCCGGCACCAACACGATCAACAGCGTACCGCTGGCCATGATCGACAGGGTCACGATCAACCCTTTGCGGCGACCGACGTCATCGATATAGGCGCCCAGAATGATCGCGCCCAACGGTCGCATCAGGAAGCCCGCGCCGAACACGGCGAAGGTCATCATTAATGACGCAAACTCATTAGCGGCGGGGAAGAACGCGGCGGCGATGTAGGTGGCGTAAAAGCCGAACAGAAAGAAGTCGAACTGTTCGAGGAAGTTGCCCGAAGTAACACGGAATACCGCACCAACTTTCGAGCGAGCAGAGTCGGGCCGGGAAGGGCTAGTCATGGTTTTGTGTCTCCAGCGTTCTTTTTAAAGTGCTTGTTTCGCTTAAGACCGCGGATAGTGGCTGACACATTTAGAAATGATAAGTGAGTAATTTGGATGCATTGATGCGTCATGGCTATCAATCGCTGCTGGCGTCCAAAATCTCGCCACTGTTCTATGCTTGAAGCTGTGACCAATTCTTACGGATGGGAGGTGGCAATGGCTGACAAACACGAGCACCGGGATGAGCACGCGCATGAGCAACCTCGGCGGCAGCCTGAAGAGGAAAAGCCGCAGACCTGGAAGCATCCGGACGATGGTACGGAGCTTTCCGAGCGAGATCAGGAGCGGCCGCTCAAGCCCTGATTGAATGAGCGAACGCAGTCTAAAAGTGGGAGCAGGCTTGCTCGCGAAGGGAATGCGTCAGTAACCAGCAGGCTCACTGATTCACCGCCTTCGCGAGCAAGCCCGCTCCTACATCGGCGCCACGTTCAGCCTACGATCGGCGTGCACAATTCCACCAGCGTGCCATCCGGGCAGCGCACATACGACACCACCTGGCCCCAAGGCTTGGTGGCGGGTGGCGCCAGCTCCGTCGCGCCGTGGGCCAGCGCTTTGGCATGGGCGACGAACACGTCTTCGGTCATGAACCCGACCTCCATCCCCAGCGGCCTTTTAGAGGCATGCGCCTGGACATGACCCCCGTCGAAATTCAATTCGCCCAACTCATGCGCCGCAAACGAGAGCGTGGTGTCGCCGGTTTCAAGCTCGCCGTAGGTGCCGGATTCATGCAGGAAACGGCGACTGAAGCCGAAGGCTTTCTCGAAAAACATCAGAGAGGCGGCAACGTCGGGTACATAGATGATGGTGTAGGCAAATTTCACGATCAGGCGGTCCTTGCTGAAAGAGTGGATGAATGAAATGCCTCATGACAGCAGCACGGAGACGGGAACCCCCCACGCCAACACCACAAACGCGATCACGGTTGCCAGGCACAGACCGACAAACACCCGCGTCAGCGTTCTCACCGTGGGGTTGGCGATCCCCTTGACTACCCAGAGACAGAACCCGGCCACCACAATGGCCAAGGCAATAATGAACAGCACGATGGTGTTCCTGTGGCCTTCAAGCGCTGATTTATAATCCCAAAGCCGTCCGATGAACAGTGTTCACATAGACGCAGCCCCGCGGGCTTTCTAAACTGCGGCTTGTCTTGGGGAAAGGGGCAGGTGCCGATGAATCGCAATGAATTACGCAAGGCCGACATCAACCTGATGGTGGTCTTCGAAGCACTGATGCTCGAGCGCAATGTTACGCGAGTGGCGGAGAAGCTGTTTCTCGGTCAACCGACCATCAGTTCGGCCCTCAACCGTTTGCGCACATTGTTCAATGACCCGCTGTTTATTCGCGTCGGCCACCGTATGGAACCCACCGCGCGCGCCGAGGAGATCATTCAGCACCTGTCACCGGCCCTGGATTCATTGTCGTCGGCCCTGAGTCTGACCCACGATTTCGATCCCACCCAGAGCACCATGACCTTTCGCATCGGTTTGTCCGATGACGTCGAGTTCGGCCTGCTGCCGCCCTTGCTGCGGGCGTTGCGCCAGGAAGCGCCGTTGGTGGTGTTTGTGGTGCAGCATGTGGATTACTGGCGCATCCCTGACCTGCTGGCGTCCGGCGATATCACCGTCGGCATCACCCAGACCCGCGGCCTGCCGGCGAATGCCAAACGTAAACTGCTGCGGCATATCCGCCCCTGCCTGCTGCGCGCCGACGCCTCGGATAAACCGCTGACCCTCGACGAATATTGCGCACGCCCTCATGTGCTGGTGTCCCACACCGCCAACGTGTCCGGGTTTGCCGATGAATGGCTGGCCGAAATTGGCCGCAAGCGCCATGTGGTGCTGTCGGTGCCGCAATACAGTGCGCTGCCGGCGCTGCTCGCCGGCACTGACATGATCGCCAGCTTGCCGGACTACACCGCCCAGGCCATGGCCGCTGGCGGCAACCTGTTCTGCGAACCGTTTCCGTTCGAAACCCCGACCCTGGACTTGTCCATGGTCTGGCTCAGCCACGTCGACACCGACCCGGCGGAACGCTGGATGCGCTCGCGGCTGGAAGCGTTCATGAGCGAGCGCGACATGCTGCCGGTGCTGGCGACAAAATCTTGAGATAGCCCTTCAGGGAGTGCCACCGATGATTCCATCCCGTTCCTTGCTGCGTGGGCGCGGCAGTCATGACAGTGGCAAAGTCGGCATGGTCGAGCTGTTTTTCGACTTGGTGTTCGTGTTCGCCGTGACCCAATTGTCCCATTCGTTGTTGGCGCATCTGACCCTGGACGGGGCGGTGCAGGTGGCGCTGATGATGGTTGCGGTGTGGTGGGTGTGGATCTTCACGTCGTGGATCACCAACTGGCTCGATCCAGAAAAAATCCCGATTCGCCTCGGCCTGTTCGGCTTGATGGTGGCCGGTCTGCTGCTGTCTTCCTCGATCCCCAAGGCTTTTACCGACCGAGGTGTACTGTTTGCCGGCGCCTACGTATTCATGCAGGTAGGACGCACGCTGTTTGCGTTGTGGGCAGTGCGTGGCGAGTCGCTGAACATGATTCGCAATTTTCAGCGAATCCTGGCGTGGATGCTGTGTTCCGGCGTGTTCTGGATCACCGGCAGCCTGCTCGAAGGTCAACAGCGCTTGGCTTTCTGGGCGCTGGCGCTGTTGATCGAACTGATATCGCCGTCGGTGTATTTCTGGGTACCGGGCCTGGGGCGTTCGACCCTGGCGGACTGGAACGTCGAAGGCAACCACATGGCCGAGCGCTGCGGCCTGTTTGTGATCATTGCCCTTGGCGAATCATTGCTGGTGACCGGCGCCACCTTTGCCGAATTGCCCTGGAGCGTAGAAGGCCTGGGCGCATTTCTGGTGGCGGTGGTGGGCAGCATTGCGCTGTGGTGGATCTATTTCGACAGCGGCGCCGAGCGCGCCCATCACCGGATTGCCAGCTCTGCCGACCCGGGCCGCCAGGCGCGGATTGCCTATACCTACCTGCACGTGTTGATTGTCGCCGGCATCATTGTCAGCGCGGTGGCCGACGAACTGGTGCTGGTGCATCCGGGCCATGCCAGCCAGGCCGGCGTGGTCGCGATCATCGCCGGCCCATGGTTGTTTCTAGTGGGCAGCGCCTTGTTCAAGTGGGTAATGAGTGACCGGTCATTGCCACCGCTGTCGCACCTCGGCGGGTTGCTGATGTTGCTGGTGGTGTTGCCGCTTGGGTTGCAGCAGGTGTTTTCGGCCTTGGTGCTGGGCGCGCTGACCACGGCGGTGTTGGTGATCGTGGCCGTTTGGGAAAACCGTGCGCTGCGCAGCCTGAACGAAGTTTCACACTGAAGGCGTTCTGATTCGGTTCGGCTGCGTGCTATATGTATCGCTCTTTTTCCTACAACTATTCGGAGCTTTTCATGCCGCACCTGCACCTGGAATACACCGCCAATCTGACCGGCCTGGCCGTCGAGAAAACCCTGTTGCGGCTCAACAATGTGCTGATGGCGTCCGGGCAGTTCGGTTCCGAGTTCGATATCAAAAGCCGCGCCGTCAAGGTTGAGACGTTCCAGGTCGGCACCTCACTCAACCCACGAGGGTTTATTGCGCTGAAGCTGTCACTGCTCAGCGGGCGCTCGCCGCAGGTCAAGAAGCAGTTGTCGGAAAGCCTGTTGGCGGCGTTGCAGGACCAGGGCGAATGGCCGGCGAATATTCAGGTTCAACTCAGCGTCCTGCTGGTCGACATGGACCGCGATTCCTACAGCAAAGTGGCGATTGGCTGAGGGCTACAACAACCCCTGATCGGCGCACACCTTCACCACTTGCTCACGAAACCAGGTATTGGCACTGTCCTGGCCGCTGGTTTCGTTCCACTGCATGTCCAGGGTGAAGCCCGGCAGCCCGTTGGGCGCCTCGCAATGGCCAAACACGCTGGCGGGCGCCAAGAGCTTTTGCACACGGCGCGGAAGGGTGACGATGAAGTCGGTGCCGGTGATCATCTTCAACGCGGCGCTGTAACTGTTGGCCCTGGCGACCACTTGGCGCGTGTGGGCCTGGCGTGCCAGCCAGCCGTCGATCATGTTGGTGTGGGAGGTCCAGGGCGTGGGAAACACGTGCCGCCGCTCGACGAAAGATTGCAGGCTGAACGCCGGCTCGCGTGGGGTCGCGCGTTTATCGAACACACACACCAAGTCATCTTCCAGCAGCATCTGGACCTTGAAGTCTTTGTGGGCGCGGTGAAAGTTCGGGCCGAAACAAATCACCAGGTCGAGGCGACCTTCGCGCAAGTCCTCGGCGGGAATCTCGGTTTCCAGCTTTTGCACATTGACGATCACTGGCAGGTCGGCGCGGTCGAAGTTCTTCAACAGGCGCGGCAGGATCAGTTGCTCAAAGTACTCCGGCGCGCACACGTTGAACGTTACGGCCTTCTGCGTCGGGTCGAAGGTCTGGCCACCGGCGTGGCACAGGTTGATGCTCTCGAGGATCTTCTGCACATGCCCGTACATGGTCGTGGCTTTGTACGTAGGCCGCATGCCTGCCCGCGTGTTGATAAACAGCTCATCCTCAAAACTGGTGCGCAGTTTCTTCAGGCTGTAACTCACAGTGGACTGGCTGACGAACAGCGTTTCAGACACCTCGGTAACGCTGCTCTGGTCGTAGACGGCGATGAACACCATCAAGTCCTGCATATCGAGCTTTCTGAGCAAATTACTGTTTAGCATCCGTTCCATCCGGTAAGCCTTGGCACTGAGGCAGCGCGCGACAAGGGCAAAAGCTTAACGGAACGGTCGTGCCATTAGAAAGCTCTGTAGGGCGTTTCTATGTTTGGTGTGGGACAAAAAATGTTGGCAATACGACGTCAGCGGATATGTCGTGCGTAATGCTTAGGATTGAAACGCGTGACGATCAGCAGCATCACCCCAATCACGGCGGTCAGTGACCACCAGGCCCATTCGAAGCTGCCGAGTTGGTCGCGGATCATCCCGGCAATAAGTGGCGACAAGCCAGCAATCAGGTAGCCGATGCCTTGCACAAACGCAGTCAGGCCGCCGGCGCGGCGCGGGTTGTCCAAGTGGTCGAGGGACAGGATCAGGCTCATCGGAAACAGACCGCCAATGCCCAGGCCCAGCAGGCAAGGCCACAGCAGGCTCAGGTATTGAGGGCTGAGAATAAGGCCGCAAAAACCGCAGATGATCAGCACCAGCAACACCGCAACTACCCCGCGTTTGTCCTCACGGCGGTTGGCGATGGCCGGGGTGATCAGGCCGGACACGACTTCCATGGCGGTCAAGAACCCCAGCAGCAGGCCGGCCTGTTGTTCGCTCCAGCCTTGCTCCACGTAGTACGGCGCCAGCCACGCCAGTACGCAGGTGTAGGCGGCGGTGCCGAGGCCGAAAAAAATCGCCAACAACCATGCGCGACGATTGCCGAAAAACGATTCCTGCGCGCCGGCACCGGCCTGGGGCAGTGGCGGCATTGCCGAACGCTGGGCGTACCAGAACACCAGCGCCAATACCGCAAGCGCCGCCCAGATGGCCAGGCCCATACGCCAGCTGCCGGTCTGCACCTGCACGAGCGGCGCAAACGAAGCGGCCAGTGCCGCGCCCCCCATGATGGCGGTGACGTACAGGCCCATGAACAGCGAGACGTTGGCGCTGAAGCGCGTCTTGATCAGCGCCGGCATCAACGCCTGGATCATCGCGATACCGACGCCGGCAGCGATGGCGCTGACGATCAACGCCGACGCCGAATCCACAAACAGCCGCGACAGCGTGGCCAAGCCAATCACCAGCAGTGACAGCACAATGCTGCGGTGCTCGCCCACGCGTTTACCCAGGCCCATGCCAAAGAACATCGCCAGGCCCATGGCCATGACCGGCAGCATGGTCAGCAGCGCGGCGCTGCTGAAACTCAACGGCACATCGCCGCGAATCGATGACAACAGTGGACCGACGGCGGCCATCGACGGGCGCAGGTTAAGGGCGACCAGTACGACGCTGATCATCAGCCAGACAGCGGTGGCGGGCGTTGCGCGAACGTTTTCCATGGGTGGACCTTGAAGAGACAAGGGCGAATCAGGCCACGCAGGGGGGTAGGGGAGCAAATCAGAAAGTCGTTGGGGCTATCTAAAAATTGCAGGTGATCAAACATGTAGGCGCAGGCAAGCCAGCACCCACGAGGGACCTGCGTCGCTAGAGGGCGCGGATCACATGTTTGATCTCCTGAAACGCCGCCAAGCCCCACGGGCCCAACTCGCGGCCGATGCTGCTCTGCTTGTAACCACCCCACGCCGTTTGCGGGAAGATCACCTGCGGTGCGTTAATCCACACAAGCCCGGCCTGCAAGGCGTTGGCCACGCGTTCGGCGGTGTCGACATCGGCGCTCACCACACTGGCGACCAGGCCGAAATCGCTGTCATTGGCCAGGGCAATGGCTTCCTCGGCAGTGGTAAAACGTCGGACACACAGCACCGGGCCGAAGATCTCCTCGTTCCACAACGCGCTGTTCAACGGCACATCGGTAAACACGGTCGGGCGAATGAAATAGCCCTTCGCCAGGTCGGCCGGTCGTTCACCACCGCACAGCAAACGCGCGCCGTCTGCGATGCCACGCTGAATATGCCCCAGCACTCGCTGATACTGCGCACGGTTGATCAAAGCGCCCATTTGCACCTCATCGGCAAACGGGTCTGCCACGCGAATCCCCTCGGCCCGTGTCTGCAAACGCTGCAGGAACGCGTCCGCCAGGCTGTCAGCCACCAGCACGCGGCTGGTGGCCGAACACATCTGCCCGGCGTTGAAAAAGCCACCCCCACAGGCCAGCTCCACCGCCAGGTCAAGGTCGGCGTCCGCGAGCACCAGCAACGCGGATTTACCGCCCAGCTCAAGGCTTACACCCTTGATGGTTTCTGCCGCGCGCTGCATCACTTGCACGCCGACGGCGTTACTGCCGGTGAAGGAAATCTTCGCCACGCGGCGGTCTGCGGCCAGCGGTGCGCCAACCGCCAGGCCCGTGCCGCAGACCAGGTTGAACACACCCGCCGGCAGCCCTGCCTGGGCAATAATTTGCGCCAGTTGCAACTCTGCCAACGGCGTGACTTCCGATGGCTTGAGCACCACGCAACATCCGGCCGCCAGGGCCGGGGCGAGCTTCCAGGCGGTGGTCACCATCGGGAAATTCCACGGCACAATCAGCCCGACCACACCACAGGGCTCACGGCGCAGGCGTGCGCTGAAGTCCTCGCCGGGCAGTGCCACCGGGCGGTCTTGCGTGGCGTCCATGTCGTCGCACATGCCGGCGTAGTAGTCGAAGGTGGCGATCACATCGTCCACATCAATGCCGGCCTCAAACAGCGGCTTGCCATTGTTGCTCGACTGCAACTGCATCAGCTGGTCGCGCTGGGCGCTCACGCCTTGGGCGATCTTACGCAGCACGGCGCCGCGGTCACGGCCGGTGCTTTTCGACCAGTCGATGAACGCCGCGCTGGCCGCCGCCACCGCGTGGGCCACGGTGCTCGCGTCGCCGACGCTGACGTGGGCCAGGGTGGCTTCGGTGGCGGGGTTGATCACCTCGATAACGTCATGGCCTGCGCGCCATTCGCCTGCAATGTACACACCGTCCAATACTGCGTTCATACCGCTACCTCCTGCATCCACAGCCCCTGGTCGATTTCTATCAGCGTCGGTCCCTGGCGATCAGCGGCGGCGCGCAATGCCGTGCGCAGCTGCGCGATACCCTGAATGCTCTCGGCGGCGCAGCCCAAGGCTTTGGCCACACCGATAAAGTCCGGGGTGTAGATGTCCACACCGACCGGCTCGATGGCGCGGTTGAGCATGTACTTCTTGATCTCCTCGTAACCCTGGTTATTCCACAGCAGCACGATGACCGGCACGCGCGCCTCGACCGCGCTGGCCAGTTCCGGCAGGCTGAATTGCAGGCCACCGTCGCCGATCAGGCACACCACCGGTTGCCCGTCGCCGCGTCCCAGCCAGGCGCCAATCGCTGCGGGCAGGGCGTAGCCCAAGGTGCCGTAGCCGGTGGAGGAATTGAACCAGCGGCGTGGGTGGTCGAGGTTCAGCGTCAGGTTGCCGCTGTACACCGGTTGGGTGGAGTCGCCCACCAGCACGGCGCCGGGCAGTTGCGCCAGCACGGTGTTGAGAAACAGGGTTTGCGCGCGGGTGGCGGCGTCCCAGGTGGGCGTCAATTCAGCCCACAGACGTGCGACGCGTGCGCTGCCCCAGTCGGGGGCGCGATCGCCCGATACCTGGGCGTCCAGCGCGGCCAACAAGGCTTGGGCTGCGATCTGCGCATCGGCCACCAGTGCGACCTGAGGCGGGTAATTGCGCACGGTCTGGTCGGGGTCGATATCGATGCGCAGCAGCGTGCCGGGAATCTCGAAACCCCCGGCGAAGGTCACGTCGTAATCGGTTTCCGCCAGCTCGGTGCCGATGGCCAGCACCACATCGGCTTCGGCGACCAGGGCGCGGGTGGCGACCAGCGTCTGGGTCGAGCCGATCAGCAACGGGTGCGCGGCCGGCAGCATGCCTTTGGCGTTGATGGTCAGGGCCACCGGTGCACCCAGCCGTTCGGCCAGGCGCGTCAATTCGGCGGCCGCCTCGATGGCGCCGCCGCCGGCCAGGATCAGCGGGCGTTTTGCTGCCGCCAGCCACTGGCTCATCTGCTTCACCGCCGCCGGCGCGGCACCGGCGCGCGCCACGCTGACCGGCTCGCTGCCGAGCAGGGCATCGGCGTTTTCGACCAATACATCCAGCGGAATCTCGATGTGCACCGGGCGCGGTCGACCGGCCTGGAACAGCGCAAACGCGCGCGCCAGCACGCCAGGCAACTCCGCCGCCGACATCAAGGTGTGCGAGAACGCCGCCACGCCCGCGATCATCGCGCTCTGATTCGCCAGCTCATGCAGCTTGCCGCGCCCGCCACCCAATTGGCTGCGCGATTGCACACTGGAAATCACCAGCATCGGGATCGAGTCGGCATAGGCCTGGCCCATGGCGGTGGTGATGTTGGTCATGCCGGGGCCGGTGATGATGAAACACACGCCAGGTTTACCGCGGGTGCGTGCATAGCCGTCGGCCATGAAGCCTGCGCCCTGTTCGTGGCGCGGGGTGACGTGGCGGATGCTCGAGCGCGCCAGGCCACGGTACAACTCCACGGTGTGCACGCCGGGAATGCCGAACACCTGGTCTACGCCGTAGCGTTCCAGGAGGTTGACCAATACTTCGCCGCAGGTCGCCATACATGTCGCTCTTGTTATGGATTCGAGGCGCTATTGGAGCGGCTGGCCGGTAGCGCCAACAATCGATAAAAAGTCATACTAGCCATGTCCCCACGTCATGGCTGCGCCCGATGAAACGCTTGCCACCGCTGCCCGCGCTGCACACCTTCTGGGTCACGGCCCAGTGCTGCAACTTCACCCGCGCCGCCGAGCAACTGCACATTACCCAAGGTGCGGTGAGCCGGCAGATTGCCGGGCTCGAAAACCATTTGGGCTATGCCTTGTTCCAGCGCCAGGCGCGGGGCTTGAGCCTGACCGAAGAAGGGCGCGAGTGGTCGCTGCGGGCGCAGCAGGTGTTTGGCTTGATCGGTGACGCGGTGGAGCAGATCGGCAGCCGCCGCCAGACCCTGCAACTCAAGGCCTCCACCTGCGTAATGCGCTGGCTGCTGCCGCGCCTGATGCAGTGGCAACAGGAGCGCCCGGACGTGCCGGTGGAACTCACCACCACGGTGGCCTACACCGTGGACTTTCGTCGCGAGCAATTCGACGCGGCGGTGATCTATGCGCCCATCGCCGAGCAGTCGGCGCAGGCGCGGCATTTATTCGATGAACAACTCACCCCGGTCTGCGCGCCGGCGTTGCTGGCCAGCCTGCACACACCGGCTGATTTGCAGCGACAGGTGCTGCTGCACCCCACGCGGGACGAGCGCGATTGGGCGTTGTGGCTGAAGGCTGCGAATACACGCTTGAGCAACCTGGCCCAGGGGCATCATTTTGAAACGCTGGACCTGGCAATGACGGTGGCGTCCCAGGGCTCGGGAGTGGCGATAGGCGACAGCGCGTTGATTGGCGAGGATGTGAAAGCGGGGCGGTTGGCGACACCGTTTGAACTGCGCGTGCCGACGGGGATGGGGTATTACCTGGTGTATCCGCCGGGGATTGAGCCGTCTACTGGATTAGTCGCCTTGATGGAGTGGTTGGTAAGCCAGGCACAACCGTCGTAACACCGAAGACCCGAATGTGGGAGGAGGCTTGTGTGGGAGCGGGCTTGCCTGCGATGCAGGCACCTCGGTGTGTCAGTCATGCCGCGGTGATGCTATCGCAGGCAAGCCAGCTCCCACAGTTTTAACCGTGTCGGTTCAGTAGCCGACGGTGAAACGCTGGCGCGAGTGCTTCGGCGACTCAACCTCGTCGATCAACGCAATCGCGTAGTCAGCAAAGCTGATCCAGCTACGCCCTTCAGCGCTCACCAGCAAGTCATCCTGGCCGACACGGAATTTGCCGGTGCGCTCAGTCTCAACGAACTCCGCCGACGGCGACAGAAAGGTCCAGTCCAGCTCTTTTTCCTGACGCAGCGCATCAAGAAATTCAGCGCCTGCACTGGCTTCGGCCTTGTACTCTGCCGGGAAGCCAGGGCTGTCGATGACTCGGCTGCCATCCGGCAACAACAATGAACCTGCACCGCCGACCACCAGCAGGCGTTTCACCCCGGCGCTCTTCACCGGGCCGATCACGGCACTGGCCGGCAGTGTGGCGAAGTGCGCCGCACTGATCACCACGTCGTTGCCGCTGACAGCCTGTTGCAGGGCGTTGGCATCCAGGGCGTCGACCTGTTTGACGGTGACGCCCGGGCGTGCGGCCAGCGTGCCGGTATTACGCGCAATGGCGGTGACGGTATGCCCACGACGCAGCGCTTCTTCCAGCAGTTGGCTACCGGCGCGGCCGGTGGCACCAATGATTGCGATCTTGCTCATGACGTTCTCCAGTACGTTAAGGTTTAAACCATTCACCACTTCATTTCGCCCTTGGCGACTTTGGCACCGAGTTCCAGGCTGCTCTCATCTTCAAGTTTCGGGTAACGTTTTTTCATGGCCGCGATCAGCGCAGTCGAATCCTTGGCCTTGGCGGTTTCCTCATCGAACGCTTTGATATAGCCCGCGGTGAATGCCACGGACTGCACAGTCGGCGTACCCAGGTAATGACCTGGAATCACGGTGCGCGGTTTCAAGTCTTCGATGCGTTGCAAGGTTGCCAGCCAGTCGGCGTGGGACTGAGCGGTTTGCGTATCGGCCATCCACACGTGGGTGTTCTCGAAGACCACAACGCCGCCCACCACGGCCTTGATCGATGGAATCCACACAAACGTGCGGTCCGGCTGCGGGCCGTCCAGGCCGACCACTTCCAGCGTCTTGCCTTCCAGGGTCAGGCTATGGCCTTGGAGCACCTGCGGGATGATGGCTTTGGCCGGTTTGTCGGCACCCAGCTTAGGGCCCCAGAACGCGAGTTTCTGCTCGGCGGTGGCCTTGATATGGTCAACCACCGGCTGGGTGGCTACCACCTTGGCGGCGGGGAATGCCTGCGTCAGGACGTCGAGGCCGAAGTAGTAATCCGGGTCGCCGTCACTGACGTAGATGGTGGTCAGGCGCTTGCCGCTGGCGCGAATCTTTGTCACCAGTTGCTCGGCTTGGGCATTGCCGAATTGCGCGTTCACCAAAATGACGTCGTGCTCGCCGCTGACCAGTACCGAGCTGACGGGCATCATTGCCGAGGTGCCAGGGTTATAAGCGTCCAGCGTCAGATCGGCCGCCGCGGCATGGGCGGCGAACGCCAGGGCGGCCATGGCCGTGGCCAATCGTTTAAGCGTCGAGATCATGTGCAACTCCAGCGGCAGATAAGGGATGCACAGAGCTTAGTTGCACTAAACGTCACAAAAAATGCCATGCTTGAACATAGTTTGTTTCCAAAAGCGTGCAAATCATGGATCGTCTTCAAGCAATGCGGGTGTTTGTCACGGTCGTTGACCTGGGAAGCCAGTCGGCGGCTGCGGATCAACTGGACCTGTCGCGGCCGGTCGTTTCACGTTATCTGGCGGAGCTTGAGGATTGGGTGGGCGCGCGGCTGATGCATCGCACCACGCGCAAGCTCAGTCTCACCGCAGCGGGCAGCGAAATGCTGCCCCGAGCGCGGCAGATGCTGGAGTTGTGCAACGACATGCAGGCGGCCGTCAGCGAGCCGGACGAAGCGCCGCGCGGCCAGCTACGGCTGAGTGTCAGCAGCTCATTCGGCCAGGCGCAATTGGCGGACGCCGTGGCCGAGTTCGTCAAGCGCAACCCGTTGGTCAGTATCGATCTGCAGATGCTCGACCGTACGGTAAACCTGGTGGATGAGCGGATCGACCTGGCGATTCGCACTAGTTTTGAGCTGGACCCCAACCTGATCGCTCGCAAGCTGACGCTCTGCCGCTCGGTCATTTGCGCGTCCCCGGCGTACCTGCTGGAACATCCGCGCCCGCAGCACGTGCACGATCTGGCGAAGCACAACTGCCTGACGCACACCTACTTCGGCAAAAGCCTGTGGCATTTCACAGAAAACGCTGAGCCAGTGTCGGTGGCGGTGCAGGGCAATATCAGCGCTAACGAGGCGACCGCCCTGTTACGGGTGACGTTGGCGGGGGCAGGGGTGGCGCGGCTTCCCAGTTATCAGGCGGGGGATTACATCCGCAGTGGCGAACTGATCCGTTTGCTGCCCGAGGCAGAGCCCCAGCAAATGAATGTCTACGCGGTGTACGCCTCGCGCAAGCACATGCCGTTGGCGCTGCGCAGCCTGCTGGATTTTCTGGTGCTGCGCTTTCCTGAGGAGCCGGTGTGGGATGTCGGCCTTTGAAGCCGACATAAAGATGTTGAATGGCGTCCAATAATGGCAACTCTTGCTGACTGACCTATGCTTTAAACAGCACCGAGTCGATCCGTTCAGAGGTGTGCCATGACTCTAAAAATCAGAAAGTACCTGATGATTTTCATCCTGTGCGCCCTGGCTACCGCGCTGTACGGCACGGCTGCCTATCGGGTTGAACAAACCCGCATGCAGCCGACCTTTGCGGTCAGTTGCCATCAGGACATGTGCCTGCCGCGTACCGGCAGTTTCAGCGCGCTCAGGTAGGCTGTTCGGCCTTCAACTGCTCGCGGAACGCTTTGGGCGAAAACCCGACCCGCCGACGAAACAGTCGCGAGAAGTTGGTCGGGTCGGAAAACCCCAGCACCTGCGACATCTCATTGATGGTCATGCTGGTGTAAGTCAGCAGGCGCTTGGCTTCCAGCAACTGGCGGTCATGCATGATCTGCAGCGCAGGTTGCCCACCCAATTCCCGACACGTGCCGTTCAAGTGTGAGACCGAGATGCCCAGCTTGTGGGCCAGGTCTTCGATCTTGGGGTGCTCGCGGTAATGCTGTTCGACCAGTTGGGTAAAGCGCCGGAAATATTCACGCCCTCGAGGCGCGCGCGCGTGGCGGCGCTGGATGGCCTGGCGGCTGATCCACACCAGCAGCACGCTGACCAACGCGTGCATCATCATGTCGCGCGCCGGTTGCTCATCGGCGTATTCATCTTGCAAGCGCGCAAACAGGCTATTGAGGTAGTCGCTGTCCTTGCCTGCCGGGTAGTTGCCCAGGGCTTGCAAGCCGTCCACCGCCGAGCCCAGCTGCGCCTGCAAATGGCTGACCAGCGGCGCTGACAGCGTGACGATGAACCCTTCGACATCTTCGGCAAACCGAAACCCATGCACACACAAGGGCGGCAGCACCTGCAAGGTCGCCTCGTTGAGTGTGGTGCGCTGACCTTCGATTTCCAGTTGCGCCTGACCTTTATGCACGTACAACAACTGGCACAAGTCCGCGTGCCGGTGGGGCTGGATTTCCCACTGGTATTCCCGACTGCGCCGGGAAATGGTTTCACAGTGCAACAAATCGGGCGTTGGCCATTGCTGGCTTTCCCCGTAAAGCTTGAAGACCGGAATCGCGGTACTGGCAGTTTTGGTCATGGTTTCAATCCGATACTCAGGATAGTGGTTCGGTAATCGCCCCGATTGGCAAAAAGCGCAGGCTTTGTCTCAGTTTTCACCTTCTTATGGCGGTCACTCAAGTGAAAAATGTCAGCAACAAGATCAATGACAACTCTTTCACCTTATCCGTTCGGATGAGCCTCGCGGACCCTAAAAATAATGAAAACGCTGAAAACCCAAGTCGCCATTATTGGCGCCGGTCCCTCCGGACTGTTGCTCGGTCAACTGCTGCACAACGCGGGTATCCAGACCCTGGTGCTAGAGCGCCAGCGTGCCGATTACGTGCAAGGCCGCATCCGTGCCGGGGTGCTGGAACAAGGCATGGTCGACCTGCTGCGCGAAGCCGGTGTGAGCCAGCGCATGGACGCCGAAGGCTTGGTGCATGACGGTTTCGAGCTGGCGCTCAATGGCCAGCTCAGCCATATCGACCTCAAGGGCTTGACCGGCGGCCAGTCGGTGATGATCTACGGCCAGACCGAAGTGACCCGCGACCTGATGCAAGCGCGCGAAGCCGCCGGCGCCCTCACGCTGTACGAAGCGCACAACGTGCAGCCCCATGACCTGAAAAGTGATCGACCGTGGCTGACCTTCGAGCATCAGGGCGAAGCCTTTCGTCTGGAGTGCGACTACATTGCCGGCTGTGATGGTTTCCACGGCGTGGCGCGCCAATCCATTCCGGCTGATTCGTTAAAGGTTTTCGAGCGCATTTACCCTTTTGGTTGGCTGGGCATCCTCGCCGACACGCCACCGGTGCATGCCGAACTGGTCTACGCCAAGCATCCGCGCGGCTTTGCGCTGTGCAGCATGCGTTCGCCGACCCGCAGCCGTTATTACCTGCAAGTGCCGGCTGAAACGGCGCTGGATGAATGGTCGGATGAGCGTTTCTGGGATGAGCTGAAAACCCGCCTGCCCAGCGCCTTGGCCGCACAGTTGGTGACCGGGCCGTCCATCGAGAAAAGCATCGCGCCGCTGCGCAGCTTTGTGGTGGAGCCGATGCAATACGGGCGCCTGTTCCTGCTCGGGGATGCGGCGCATATCGTGCCGCCGACCGGGGCCAAGGGGTTGAACCTGGCGGCCAGTGACGTGAATACGCTGTTTCGCATCCTGCTCAAGGTGTATCGCGAGGGGCGCGTGGACTTATTGCAGCAATACTCGGCGATCTGCCTGCGCCGGGTGTGGAAGGCCGAGCGGTTTTCCTGGTGGATGACCTCCATGCTGCACCAGTTTGCGGACGCGGATGGCTTCAGCCAGCGCATCGCCGAGAGTGAGCTGGCATATTTCGTCGATTCGCAGGCAGGGCGCACAACCATTGCAGAAAATTACGTCGGGCTTGCTTACGAAGCTATCGAGTAGCCTGCTATCGTATCGAGCATTCCCGCGGGCCCTTTCTGCCCCGTGGGCCTTGCTCGAAGGTTCTGCCGTGACCAACCTCAACCAGCCCACCCAACCCGTTCCCGCCGTGCGCAGTGTGCTCGCCGCCTTGATGATGGCGATCTTCCTCGGCGCGCTGGACCAGACCATCGTCGCCGTGTCCATGCCGGCCATTTCCGCGCAGTTCCATGACGTCAACCTGCTGGCCTGGGTGATCTCCGGCTACATGGTGGCGATGACGGTGGCGGTGCCGATTTACGGCAAGCTCGGTGACTTGTACGGGCGTCGCCCGATGATGCTGATCGGCATGGGCGTGTTCACGCTGGCGTCGCTGTTTTGCGCCATGGCGCAAAACATGGAGCAACTGGTGCTGGCGCGCATTCTGCAGGGCATCGGTGCCGGCGGGATGATCTCGGTGAGCCAGGCGATCATTGGTGACATCATTCCACCGCGCGAGCGCGGGCGTTATCAGGGTTATTTCAGCAGCATGTACGCGGTGGCCAGCGTGGCCGGGCCGGTGCTTGGCGGGTACATGACCGAATATCTGTCCTGGCGTTGGGTATTTCTGATCAACCTGCCGCTGGGCGCTGGCGCCTGGTATGTGGCGCATCGCACGCTGGTCGGGTTGCCGGTGCCGCAGCGCAAGCCGATCATCGATTATGTCGGCACCTTGCTGATGATCATCGGCCTCACGGCTTTGCTGCTGGGCATCACCGAAATCGGCCAGGGCCATCATTGGCGCGACCAGCAAGTGCTCGGGCTGCTGGTGTGTGCGGGCGTGGCGCTGACGGTGTTTGTCTGGCATGAACGCCGCGCGCGCGAGCCTTTGCTGCCGATGCATCTGTTCGCCAATCGCAGCGCCGTGTTGTGCTGGTGCACGATTTTTTTCACCAGTTTTCAGGCGATTTCCCTGACGGTGTTGATGCCGCTGCGGTATCAGACGGTGACCGGTTCGGGCGCGGACAGCGCCGCGCTGCACCTGCTGCCGCTGGCGTTCGGCCTGCCGGTGGGGGCTTATTTTGCCGGGCGCATGACCTCGGTGACCGGGCGCTACAAGCCCATGATTCTGAGCGGGGCGTTGCTGAGCCCGTTCGCGATTCTGGGCATGGCCTACAGTGCGCCGCAGGCGGTCGGGATGACGGCGGTGTTCATGTTGCTGTGTGGGATTGCGGCGGGGATGCAGTTTCCGACGTCGCTGGTGGGAACGCAGAATTCGGTCGAGCAGCGCGACATTGGCGTGGCGACCAGCACCACCAACCTGTTTCGCTCCCTGGGCGGGGCCGTTGGCGTGGCCTGCATGTCGGCCTTGTTGCTGGCGCTGTTGCAGGATTCGAGCTTTGCGCATTTGGCCAGCGGCGCGCTGGTGGCCGAAGGCAGTTCCGGCAACGTCTTGCTGGACGGCTTGAACGCCGCGCCCGGCCCGTCGCAGGATGCCCTGCGCGGGGAGTTGGCGGTGACGTTCCGGCACTTGCTGATGGTGAGTGCGGCGGTGTCGTTGCTGGGGTTGGCGGCGGCGATTGCGATGCCAAACCGAGTGCTGCGTGGGCGTGAAGACAAGGCCAAGTAACTGACCCGATGATGATCAAGCTGTGGGAGCAGGCGTGCCTGCGAAAGCGGTGTATCAGTGCCGGCTATGCAAACTGACCCACCGCTTTCGCAGGCAAGCCAGCTCCCCCAGGTGACTGCATTTCAATGCTGATCAGGGGCTGTAATACCCGACCGCCACCATGAAATGCCCGGCCTTGCGCACATACGCGTGTTTGTTCTCGACCTTGTCGGTCACCGGGTTTTTCCAGCGGTACTTGTACTCACCCTGATCCTGCTCGGCCATCAGCTTCAAAATCGGCTCGCCCACCGGCTTGCCGTCCGGGTCCCTGATCTTGGCGAAGTCGGTGTCCACCAGCCGCAGGTTGGTGCCGTGGGCCACATAGCGCCCGGTATTCAGGTCGACCACGAACACGTACAGGTCATCCTGCAGGAAGTCGCCCTGCAACGAATTGATCGCCTTGAGCGTGCCGGCTTCATCCTTGACCAGTGCTTTCACCGCCTTGTCGCGCAAAGCGCGAGCCTGCTCTGGCGTGGCGCGTGGCAGGTAATAGCCGACGGCCAGAATCCGCTCGCCGATCCGCTGATAAAACACGTGCTTGTGCTCAACCTTGCCGTCGTTCCAGTTCTGCCAGCGATAATCGGCCTGCTGGATGCCCTGGCCTTCGGGCACCGCCAGCGCTTGTTTGAATGAGGCTTGCAAGTCAGGCCCGAGCAACTCGGACACATCGCGGCCGATCAAGGCCGAGGAGGGCCCGCCACTGGCCAGCAACACGCCCTGGGTGTCGACCACAAACACATAACGGTCATGGTCGACAAACTCCCCTTGGCGACTGAACGCAGCAAACGCCTTGTCGCCGTTGCTCTGGTAATAGGTCAGGGCCTTGGTCAGCAGCGTCTTGGCGGCGTGGGCGTCCTCCTCCTGAGTGGCCGCGTGCACCTGGCTGCAACACAACAGCAGCAGCCAGGTGATTCGGAGCAATCCCTTCATTACTCATCCCTCGTTATTGTTTGATGTGACCACAGCGTAGACGGCTGCGGCTCAGGGCGCCGCCAGCCATTGATTGACAATGGCGTCGTACGCCCCGGTAGCGACGCTCAAGTGCAACCACTGGTCGACATAGCTTTTCCACGCCACATCATCGCGGGGCAGCAGGAAGGCCTTTTCGCTGTACTGCATCTGCTGCTGCGGGTTGACCGCGCACAATCCCGGCTTGAGCTTTTGCTGGAAGCGCGCCTCGCTGGCGTCGGTGATCATCACGTCCGCCTTGCCCGCCAGCAACTCGTCGAAGATGGTCACGTTGTCATGCAGGCGGATCTGCGCCTGGCCCAGGTGAGTGCGGGCAAACACTTCGTTGGTGCCGCCGGCCGGCTCGATCACCCGCACCTGCGGCTGGTTGATCTGCTCGACGCTCTGGTAGCGCTGCACATCGGCGCAACGCACCAACGGGATCTTGCCGTCCACACC
Organism: Pseudomonas sp. MF6747; assembly: GCF_963890955.1. NCBI lineage: Bacteria > Pseudomonadati > Pseudomonadota > Gammaproteobacteria > Pseudomonadales > Pseudomonadaceae > Pseudomonas > Pseudomonas sp. MF6747. The sequence goes on along the minus strand of NZ_CAWPSZ010000023.1, from coordinate 328,171 downwards.
CAGCGCCTGGCTGAAGAAGGCCTTTTTCTGGCGCTCCAGCGACACCGAAATCCCGCCCACCGCGATGTCACAGCGCTGGGCCAGGAAGTCCGGCATCAGGGTTTTCCAGGTGGTGGGCACCCACGTGATCGTCGCATTCAGGCTTTTGGCCAGCGACTCGGCCATGGCAATGTCGATGCCTTCATAACGGCCATCGGCGCGCAGCGAAGTGTAAGGCTTGTAATCGCCGGTGGTGCAAACGGTGAGCGTGCCGCGTTGCAGCACCTCATCGAGGCGCGAGGGCGCGGTATCGGCCAGGGCGGTGGTTGCCAAACTCGCCAATACACACAGGGCCAGGGGAGCTTTCATGCGGTCGAGTCCTTGGGGCATGATCGGGGCGGCCATTATTTCCAGGAGCGCGCCGAGGTAGCAAGCGGCGTGAATGTTTAGCCAAGCTGCAACCAAACTCCATCAACGCTGAATTTAACCACCCTGTGCAGGCGTGTGACGCTGCCGGGCATCTACCTCACTGTGAATCCCGCATGGACGGTTCCCCCGACACTCATCCCGCGACATTGCCTGGCGCTTTAGTGCCCAGCCGTACCGCGGTTGTCGAGGCCCTTCCTTCCGAGCTGGCCTTCTGGGCCTTGTTCCACTGCCGACACGCACGCCCTCCGGATACCGCTCTCCTACGTTGATCTCCCCCATAGACCAGGCGCCCCTGCGCGCGTTGCCTATGTTCCTGCCTGACGCAAACGTATGAGACTTGCCATGAGTGATTTCGCCTGCCTGCAAGAAGCCCGATCTTTCCTTGAACAGCACCCGGACATCGAGATGTTCGAGCTGTTTATCCTCGACAACAACGGCGTGCCGCGCGGCAAATTGCTGCACCGCGATGAGCTGCTGGCGGTGTACGAAAGTGGCCGGCCGTTGCCCAGTACCATCCTTGGCCTGACGATTAATGGCGATGACGTGGAAAACTCCGGGCTGGTGTGGGAAGTCGGTGACATCGACTGCCGCGCCTACCCGATCAGCGGGAGCCTGCAGCGCATGCCATGGCGCCTGATTCCCACGGCCGCCGTGCAAGTGAGCATGCACCCCACCGAGGGCATGCCCGCCACCGTGGCCGACCCGCGGCATTTGCTCGCCAAGGTCATCGACGGGCTGAAAGCCGACGGTTACTACCCGGTGATGGCGGCGGAGCTGGAGTTTTACCTGCTCGACCAGAAACCCGACAGCAATGGCCGCCCACAACCGGCGCGGGATGTGGACGGCAATCGCCCGCGCTCGACCCAGGTGTATGGCCTGCGCGAGCTGGAGCAGATCGAGCCGTTTCTCGCCGACCTTTATAGCGCGTGCAAACTGCAAGGCATTCCGGCGCGCACGGCAATCTCCGAATACGCCCCGGGCCAGGTTGAAATCACCCTGGAACATCGCGCCGATGCCTTGCAGGCCATGGACGAAGCCGTGCGCTACAAGCGCCTGGTCAAGGGCGTGGCGCATAAACACGGGATGACCGCCTGCTTCATGGCCAAGCCGTTCGACGACCTGGCGGGCACCGGCATGCACATGCACGTCAGCCTGGCGGATGCCCACGGCAATAACCTGTTCGCCAGTGAGGCCGCCGACGGCACGCCGCTGCTGCGTCAGGCCGTGGGCGGCATGCTCAGCACCTTGCTCGATTCGTTGCTGATGTTCTGCCCCAACGCCAACTCCTATCGCCGCTTCCAGACCAACAGCTACGCACCGCTGGCCGCCACGTGGGGCGTGGACAACCGCACCGTGAGCCTGCGCGTGCCGGGCGGGCCGGCCAATTCCCGACACATCGAGCACCGGATCTGCGGTGCCGACGCCAACCCTTACCTGGCTGCCGCCGCAATCCTGGCGGGTATCCATCGCGGTATCCGTGAGCAACGCGATCCCGGCGCGCCGGTGGAAGGCAACGGCTACGCGCAGGCCAAACATTTGCTGCCCACCGACTGGCTCACGACTCTGCGTGCGCTTGAAGAGTCAAGCTGGGCGCGGGATGCGTTTGGCACTGAGTTCCTGGGTGTGTACCTGGCGGTGAAGCGTGCCGAATATCGCCAGTTCATGGGCGAGGTAGGCGAGCAGGATTGGCGCTGGTATCTGCACCAAGCGTAATCCACCCTGGGAGCCGGGCTTGCCCGCGATAGCGGTGTGTCAGCCAGGGATGGTTGCCTGGCCCACCGCCCTCGTAGCCTCGCTCAAGCTCGACAACGCCCACAATGGATTTTGGGTGTTGGGTGGCCGTGACGGCTTCGACCTTTTTTTCACGTTGCAGTGGGTAAGCTGCGGTTCAAGGTCGTTCACTACCGTTCCACACACATGAGCCCGTGATGTCGTCACAACCACCTTCCTCCATCGAGATTGAGTTCACCGAGCGCTGTGACCGCGAGCATGCCAGGGTCTGCGGCGACACACGCCCGCCACGCCTGCGCCAGCGCGTGGCAGCGTGGCGCGATGAGCGGTTGGTGCGCCAGGCATTGAAAGTGGCTGGCGAACCTGGGCTGATCCTCGACCTGGCCTGCGGCTCCGGCCGGTTCTGGCCGGTGTTGGCAGAACATATCAACCGCGTGATTCTGGCCTCCGACAACTCCCAGGCCATGCTCGACCATGCGCGCACTCATCACCCGGCGGCACTGCTCAAACGCGTCAAAACCTTCCAGGGATCAGCGTTTTCCATCGGCTTGTCGGCCAATGCGGTGGACTGCATTTTCTGCATGGAACTGTTTCGCCATGTACCCAGCAGTGAAGGGCGTTTGGCGCTGCTGCGCGAGTTCCATCGGGTCAGCCGCGACACCGTGATCGTTTCCGTGGACGCACCTGCGCCTGTCGAGGGCGAGTTTCGCCAGGCCGGTTTCAAAATACTCAACCATCAGGAATTCCTGCCGGGCTCCAAGCTGTGGCGGGTTTACGTATTGCGTAAGAGAAGCTAACTCCCGCCCGTCGGACTATTCTTCCTCTCTTGTCGGAGTTTTCATGAAGGCGTGTGCACTGCGGATGCTCGCAAGCGTCTTTCGCGATATATACTGCGCGCCATTCTTCAAGGGAGAGCCGTGTGGCCATCGATATTCACTGGATCTGCGACAACGATAGCCTCGGCCAGCATTGCGCCGAATGGCAGCAGTTGCCATTCGTCGCCCTCGACACCGAATTCATGCGGGTCGACACCTTTTACCCCATTGCCGGGCTGATCCAGATCGGCGATGGCGTACGCGCTTACCTGATCGACCCTCTGACCATCGACAATTGGCAACCCTTGGCCGCCTTGCTGGAAAACCCGGCGGTGATCAAGGTGGTGCACGCGTGCAGCGAAGACCTGGAAGTGTTGCTGCGCCTGACCGGCAGCCTGCCGGTGCCGTTGTTCGACACCCAATTGGCGGCGGCTTACCTGAACCTCGGTTTCTCCATGGGCTATTCGCGCCTGGTGCAGGCCGTGCTGGATATCGAGTTGCCCAAGGGTGAAACCCGCTCGGACTGGCTGCAGCGGCCGTTGTCCGAGACCCAGGTGAGCTACGCCGCCGAAGACGCGGTGCACTTGGCCGAGGTCTACATCCGCCTGCGTCCGCAGCTCTCAGACGACAAATACGCCTGGGTGCTGGAAGACGGCGCCGAGTTGGTGGCCAACCTGCGCCGCGAAGTCGACCCGTACGAGGTGTACCGCGACGCCAAGCTGGCGTGGAAACTGTCCCGCGCCCAGCTCGCCGTATTGCGTGAACTGTGCGCCTGGCGCGAGCAGCAGGCCCGTGCCCGCGACCTGCCGCGCAACCGCATCATCCGCGAACACTCGTTGTGGCCCCTGGCCAAATCCCAGCCGGACAACCTCGCCGCGCTGGGCAAAATCGAAGACATGCACCCGCGCACCGTGCGTCAGGACGGCCAGTTTCTGCTGGACCTGATCAAGCGCGCCGCCAGCGTGCCCATGGACCAATGGCCACCGGCTGTTGCCGAGCCGCTGCCGGTGGACGCCGCCACGCTGATCAAGCATCTGCGGGCCTTGGGCCAGGCCGAAGCCGAACGCCTGGACATGGCGCCGGAACTGATGCTGCGCAAGAAAACCCTCGAAGCCCTGGTCAAGAGTGGCTACCCCGATGGGCCTTATAAATTGCCAGACTCGCTGCGTGGCTGGCGCCGCGAGTTGATGGGCCAGGCGCTGCTCGACAGCCTGGCCACTGCCGGAGAACAGCCTTGAAACGTATTTGCTCCATCTACCGCAGCTTGAAAAAAGACGGAATGTACCTCTACGTGCTCAAAAGCGACGCGCTGGAGCGTGTGCCGGAACCGTTGATGGCGGCCTTCGGCAAGGCCCATCTGGCGTTCGAGATGATCCTGACGCCGGAGCGCAAGCTGTCCCGCGAGGACATCACCGTGGTCCTGGAAAACCTCGACAAGCAGGGCTACCACCTGCAAATGCCACCGGCCGAGGATGAGTACATCGAGCACTTGCCCGAAGAGCTGCTGCGCCGCAACGACCCGATGTGATCGGTCAGTGCCCGAACCGGGCACCTTCTTCAATGCAAACGTATTCGTTGGCGGTGGCCGTAAGGATGCGGGCGGCCGTCTGCAGTGTTTTTGAAAGGTTTGAACCATGCGTGTTCTGATTGCTGAACAGGATTACCCGCTCTACGCCCAATTGCTGGGTGACGCCGCGCCGGACGTCGAAGTGCTGACCAGCGGCGACTCGGCCGAACTGTCGCGCCTGGCCGCCGATTGCCCGGTATGGCTTGGCCAGCCGGATCTGCTCGCCACCCTGTTGCGCCAAGGCCACCAGCCGCAATGGCTGCAATCGACCTGGGCGGGCATCACGCCGCTGCTGGCCGATGGCTTGCCACGCGACTATCGCCTGACCCGTGCGGTGGGCATTTTTGGCCAGGTCATGGCCGAATTTGTGCTCACCTACATGCTCGGCCACGAGCGCGAAGTGCTCGCGCGGCTGGTCAGCCAGGTTGAGCGCAAGTGGGACAACCGCATGGGCCAGAGCCTGGCCGGGCGCAAGGCGCTGATCGTCGGCACGGGCGATATCGGCCAGAGCGTTGCCGATTTTCTGCTGCCGTTTGGCGTCAAGCTGTACGGCATCGCCAGCACCGCGCGTGAGCAGGCGCCGTTTATCGAAGTGGCCAGGCTGGATCAACTGGGCCGCCTGGTGGGCGAGGTGGACTACGTGATCAACCTGCTGCCCAACACGCCCAACACGCATGATGTGTACGATGCGGCGTTGTTCAAGCAATTCAAACCGACCGGCTTGTTTATCAACGTTGGCCGCGGCGTGGCCGTGGTCGATGCTGACCTGGTCGAGGCGCTGAAAGAAGGGCACCTGGCCGGAGCGGTGATCGACGTGTGCCGCCAGGAACCGCTGCCGCAGCGCCATCCGTTCTGGACTGCGTGGGGGCTGCTGCTGACCGGGCACAGCTCGGCGCCAACCTCGCCGGGGATGATGGTGGAGTTGTTTGTGCACAATCTACGGGCGTATCAAGCCAAGCAAGCGTTACGCGGAGAAGTGAGCTTCGAACGCGGTTATTAAGGTGCGAGCGGGCTTGCCCGCGATAGCAGCGTGTCAGTCAAGGATGCCGTGACTGACCGTGCGCTATCGCGGGCAAGCCCGCTTCCACAGGGGATATCAGCAAGGCTTACAGGCTGAAATCGCCTTCGGACACCAGCTCGCTCAACGGCTTGCGTGGGCTTGGCGCTTCACGGCCCTGCAAGTACTCGGGCAGGCTCGACTTGTCGCCCAGCTTGCCCACGGCCACCGCCGCGTGCAGCGCATAGCCTTGGGGAATCTTCAGTTCTTTGCGGGTCATTTCTTGATCGAAACCGGCCATGCCGTGGGTGTGCCAGCCGCTCAGGCTGGCTTGCAGCGCCAGGTGGCCCCAGGCCGAACCGGTATCAAAGGTGTGCCACAGCGCCGGGGTTTCTTCGCTGGCGCCGGGGGCGGTGAACTCGGTTTTTGACGCGATGATCACCAAGGCCGACGCATGCTGCGCCCAGGCACGGTTGAATTCATTCAGCAGGCCCAGGTAGCGTTCCCAATCTGGCGTGTCACGGCGCGCGTAGAGAAAACGCCAAGGTTGCGAGTTATAGGCCGATGGCGCCCAGCGTGCGGCCTCGAAAAAGCTCAGCAGGGTGTCTGTCGGGATGCTCTCGCCGGTAAAGGCGCGAGGCGACCAGCGTTCGGTAAATTGGGTGTGGATCGGGTAGTCGGCAACGCGTGTCATGGGCAGTTCCTGAGGTGCGATTCGGCGTTCAAAGCTACTGCGCGCCCACAGGACTGACAAGTGTTGTTACACCGCCAGTCGTAAGCGCTTGGCCCCGGGGGCCTTGGGCACTAGACTGGCGGCCTTTTCACCGACCGATACTGATGTAGAGCCATGGCCGCTAAAGTCGAACCTTTCTGGATACGCAAAACCCTTGAACACCTCGACCAGGAGGAGTGGGAGTCGTTGTGCGACGGCTGTGGCCTGTGCTGCCTGCAAAAGCTTGAGGACGAGGAGGACAACAGCGTTTATTACACGCGCATTGCCTGCAAACTGCTCGACCTGAACACCTGCCAGTGCACCGATTACCCCAACCGCCGCGCCTCGGTGCCCGACTGCATCCAGCTCACGCCGGGCCAGGCCGACCAGTTCAAGTGGCTGCCGCCAACCTGCGGCTACCGCCTGGTCAGCGAGCGCAAGGACCTGCCGCTGTGGCACCACCTGGTCTGCGGCGACCGCGATGCCGTGCACCACGAACGCATTTCCCAGTCCGGTCGCATGCTCGCCGAAGGCAGCGTGCCCGAAGACGACTGGGAGGATTACCTGATCTTCCGCGCAGGCTGAAAAAGGAGTGTGTATGACGGTGGCAACCAAGCTGGCGGCCTCTTGTGTGTTGCTGGCGCTGAGCCTGCCCGCGTGGTGCGCGAAGAAAGTCGACCTCGACTACCACGTCAAACTGCTGCCCCAGAGTGATCAAGCCGAGGTGCGTGTGAGCCTGTCCCAAGGCTCGGCGGTGCGCAGCCTGAATTTCGACCTGGGCCGCGACGGTGATTACAGCGACTTCAAGGCCGATGGCCAGTGGAAGGTCACCGGCACCCATGGCCTGTGGCAACCCAGCGCCGACAAGGCCAGCCTGAGCTACCGGGTACGCCTGACCCACGCGCGCAAACCTGGCGTGTATGAAGCGCGGATGACGCCCAGTTGGGCGTTGTTCCGAGGCGAAGACCTGGTGCCGGCTGCGCGGCTCGACCAGCAGGACGGCGTCGAGCTGGTCTCGCGCCTGGTGTTCGAGTTGCCGGCAGGCTGGAAAAGCGTCGAAACCGCCTGGCCGCGCATCGGCAAGCACAAATTCCGCATCGACAATGTTTCCCGCCTGTTCGACCGCCCTACCGGCTGGATGCTCGCCGGCACCCTCGGCAGCCGCCGCGTGCGCCTGGGCGAAACCGAGGTCACCGTGGCCTCGCCCAAAGGCCAGGCCATGCGCCGCATGGATGTGCTGACGCTGCTGACCTTCGTCTGGCCTCAAGTGGAGGCCGCGTTCCCGCGCCACCCGGCCAAGCTGCTGGTGGTGGGCGCCAGCGACCCGATGCGCCGTGGCGTGTTTGCGTCGCGCGACTCGATCTACCTCAACAGCCGCACGCCGCTGGTCAGCGAGAACGGCAGCAGCGCGTTGATCCGTGAGGTGGTGCAGGCGATCGGGCGCTTCAATGATCACGACACCAGTGACTGGATCAGCGAAGGGCTTGGCGAGTACTACGCCATCGAGCTGCTGCGCCGCGCGGGCGGCATCACCGATGAGCGGTATGCCGCGATTCAGGCGCGCTTGAGCAAAGAGGGCAAGGACGTGACCACATTGCGTGGCGACCACGTCAACGGCGCGACCGTCGCGAGGGCGGTGGTGGTGTTGCAGGAGTTGGACCGCGAGATTCGCGTGAAAACCCACAACAAGCGCTCGCTGGATGACCTTGCGCAGGCGGTGATGCGCGCGAACAGCATAACGACGGCGGAGTTTGTGCAGTTGGCCGACAGTGTGATCGGTGAGTCGTCGGTGGTGCTGGATAGCAAATTATTGCGCTGAGCTTAGGCCATACACAAAGCAAAAATGCGGGAGCGGGCGTGCTCGCGAATACGGTGTGTCAGCCAAATACTTGGCGACTGATTCACCGCTTTCGCGAGCACGCCCGCTCCCACATTCAGCTCTCCAATAGGTGGAGAGGGGCGTCAGCCAGTGGTTTTGATGGCTTTTTCAGCGGCGACTTCGGCCTTGGTCTTCAGGTTTTTCAGCTCTTCGCCCGCGCGCTCGATTTTGGTACGCACGCTGTTCATTTCCTGGCGGCCCTGTTCCAGCTTGTCTTTGAGCGAGCTGCGCCCGGTAACGCCGCGCACCAGCGCCACGCCACCAATGGCCACCTGGATGAGCCCGAAGATCCCGCCACGGCGCAGGCCTTTGCCAACCATCATCACGCCACCGGCCACCGAGCCAATGCGCTCCCAGCCGTGCACGTTTTGAGGCGGTTGGGTTTCAAACGGCGTGTGTTCGATGATAGGTCGCAGGATTTTGCTGTCGCTCATGATCTGTCTCCAACAAGGCAAGTGATATGTAGCTGACTGCCTGCAGGCGCCGGATGTTCCCAAAAAATCAGTACTTGGGGCCCGAGCGGGTGTTGTTGCCCTTGGCCAGGCGATCGTAGAGCACCACGTTGACCGTGGCGGCGAGGTTCATGCAGCCGGTGGTCGGGATGTACACCACGTCTTCACACCAGTCGCGAATCTCTTTGTCCAGCGAGCCGTCTTCGGGGCCGAAGATGTACAACGCGCGATCAGGGTGGGTGTATTCGGGCAGCGGGCGGGCGCCTTCGACCAGCTCCACGGCGACCGGGATGCAACCCAGCGGCAGGATTTTTTTCAGGTCGTCGATGCCGATCAGCGGAATGTCGTGATGGACCTTCTTGGTGTCGGTGATGAAATCCCGGGCGCGCTCGTAACGCACGCCGGTGTAGAACACCGAGGCCACGCCGTAGCAGCCGGCGGCACGCATCACCGAACCGACGTTTTCGGGGGATTTGGGGTTATACAGACCGATGCAGCTGTAGCGTTTATTGCCCACGGGGAAGGGTGCCTTGGAGAAAAACGGCGATTATACGGGGAATGCTCGGGCTGCGGTCGGTCGCGAGTTGGGTGCCGTTACAGCGGCCGCCTTCGCGAGCAAGCCTGCTCCCCCATTCGACCGCATTTCCAAGCATGTACGCGGACAAATGTGGGAGCGGGCTTGCCCGCGAAGAGGCCATGACAGGCAGCGACGATTTCAGTCGTCTTTTTTCATCAACCCGGCCAACGCCGCAAACGGGTTGTGCGTGGCCTTGGCGATCGTCGGGCTGCTGGTGGAGCCTTCGCCGAAGTACTGCTGGTCGGTGTAGCGTGAGTGTTCGTTGTCGTGGCAATACAGGCACAGCAACTCCCAGTTGGAACCGTCCTGGGGGTTGTCATCATGGTTGTGGTTGCGATGGTGCACGGTCAGTTCGCTCAAGCGCTTGCCGGCAAATTCACGCGCGCAGCGGCCACACACGTGCGGGTACATCTTCAAGGCTTTGTCGCGATAGCCCATTTCCCGGTCGCGCTGGGCATCGGCGAGGATGCGGTCCAGCTTGGCGGTGTGGGAGGGCGGGTTGGTCGAGCTCATCATGGCTCCTGGCTATTTGGGGGTTCACAGATAAGGTTGATTCTAGCCGCTTGCGGGGTAAATGACTGCTGGCTTTTTCAGCTGCTGTACAGCCTGCCGGCGGCAATCGTTTGTAGTATCGGCTCACTTCATTCTCAAGGATCTGAAACCAATGCGTTTATACACATTGACCGCAGCACTGCTACTCAGCGTCCTGGCGGCCCAAGCCCAGGCATTCTCCACGCCCAAGCCTGGCCAGATCATCGAGGTGGCCCTTGAACAATTGCACCCGACCCAGGCCGTCGTGGGCTTTGACCAGATTTACTACAGCCTGGGCCTGTTTGCCGACAAGCCGGCCAAGGTCTTCGACGAATACTGCGAAACCAACGGCCAGGGCGAGGCCGACAAGGTGCCCAAAAAGGCCGACCTGCACCAACCCGCCAGCTTCAGTTGCAAAGACCCGGTGGGCACGCATCCCGATGACATGAAAACCGTCGTGGTCGGCCCTGGTGGCCAGTTGTACCTGACCGACGGTCACCACAGCTTCACTACCTTGTGGGAAGTCCCCGGCGGCGGCCCGCAGCTGCACATGTGGGTCAAGGTGACCGATGATTTCAGCAACAGCCCGGACATGGCCACCTTCTGGCAGCGTATGGAAGCGGCGCGCAAGGTCTGGCTCAAAGGCGATCACGGCCAGCCGCTGTCACCGCAGCAATTGCCGGCGCACCTGGGCTTCAAGAACCTGCAGGACGACACCTTTCGCAGCCTGGTGTATTTCACTCGCAAGGCCGCCTACGGCAAGCCGGACGATGGCGCCGTCGCGCCGGAATTCCTGGAGTTTTACTGGGGCAATTGGCTGCGCACGCAGATCGACCTGGGTGCTTTCAACCTGAACAAGAAAGGCGGTTACAAGGACGCGATTGAAGCCGTCGCCCAGCGCATGGTCAGCCTGGCGCCCGGTTCACAGGTGGGTGACAGCGGTTTCACCGCCCACCAGTTGGGCGGCATGGCCCAGTTGGATCAAGCCGAGCTGAAGAAGACCGTCGAGAAAAAAGTGCCGTATGTGATCGATTACCGCAAATCCCGAAGCTGACTCAGGACAAAAGATGTGTGGCGTTTTGGGGATGTTGCTCAGCCCTTGAGCTTTTCGGCGATCCAGATGGTGTGCCGGGTGCCCTTGTTGCCGTGGGCGAACACCTGCACTTCCTCGGCCTTGAACCCGGCCTTGCGCAGTTTGTCGCTGAACAACTTATCGGCACTGGCCGACCACACGGCCAGTACGCCCTTGGGGCGCAGGGCTTTGGCGCAGGCAGCCAGGCCACCGGCCGAGTAGAGCCAGCTGTTGGCCTTTTGCGTAAGGCCTTCGGGGCCGTTGTCGACATCCAGCATGATCGCGTCAAAGCCTTGAGGCTCGGCTTGCAGCACCTTGGCCACGTCTTCCATGCGGATCACGGTGCGTGGGTCGAGCAGCGGGCGGCCGGACTTTTCACCCAGGGGCCCACGGTTCCATTCCACGACGCCGGGCACCAATTCGGCGACCACCACTTCGGCCGTCTTGCCCAGATGTTTGAGCGCTGAGGCCAGGGTAAAGCCCATGCCCAGCCCGCCGATCAACACCCGCGAACCCGGGCGCCCGGCGACTTTGCGGCAGGGAATTTCCGCCAGTGCGTCTTCGGAGCCGTGCATGCGCGTGTTCATCAGTTGGCCGCCGTCACCGCCCTGGATCTTGATGACAAAATCCTCGCCGTATTCGAACAGGCACAAGGCACCGCCGTTATCGGGGATTGGAGTGGTGTCGAGCAGAACGAAACGTTTCATTGAAATCTCATTGGGAAGGGCATTCTTGCGCGGTTGGGAGTAGCCTTACGACATTCCGGTCAGGCCATGGAGCCATCGATGAAGTGCAGCATTCTAACGGTCATTGTGCTTGGCGCGCTCACATTGGGTGCGGCCCAGGCTCAGGAGGTGCAAACCGTTCCGGTCGCACCCGCGCCAACGCCCGGTGCGCCGGGTACACCGACACCGACGTTGTACCCGCAAGTCACCCCGCCTGTGGCGCCCAAAGCCACCGCCAACGGTTCACCCGCGCTGGTGCCGATTGTGTTGCCAACGCCGCCCAAGGACCAGAGCGTGCCTGGCCTGCTGCAAAATGACAGCAAGCCGAAGACGCCCGGCGGTTAAAACGGTTGCGAGAGCAATTGCCCGTCGGCCATGCGCAGGCGCTTGGACAAGGCGATCGCAATCGCGCGGATGATCTTGGCCGCGACCCTGGGCGCTTCGTTGAGCATTTTTTCCAGCGAGTCCTTGCCCAGGTTCAGCAGCACGCAGTCACTTGCCGCCAGGCAACTGGCAGAGCGCCGCTCGCCATCGAGTACCGCCATTTCGCCAAACGCCCGCCCACTGCGCAGGGTGGCGATGGTCAGGCGCTGGCCTTCATGGTTGGTTTTCTGCACGGCCACCTGGCCGCTGTGGATGATGCACATGAACGTGCCGGCATCGCCCTCAACGAAGATCACTTCGCCCTGGGCAATGCTGCTGATGTTGAAGTAGCCGGCGGCGACGTGAAAATCTTCCGGCAGCAAAGCGTCGAACAGGCCGCAGTCCATGAGCATGTCGCGGATTTCATTGTTCAATAAAGTTGGTTGAGGCATAGCTGCAATCTTGGTCCATCAATCAAGTAGGCGGTCTGTGTGTTCAGACAGGACCGCCGCCCTAAGTTCCTTAAATCAACCCCAGCGCCTTGAACACAAATGCATATTCGAGCGCTACATCACGTAATCCCTGATAACGCCCGCTCATGCCACCATGGCCGGCGCCCAGTTCAGTCTTGAGCAACAGCAGGTTGTCGTCTGTCTTGGTGTCGCGCAGCTTGGCCACCCACTTGGCCGCTTCCCAGTACTGCACGCGGCTGTCGTTGTAGCCGGCGATCACCAGCAGGGCCGGGTACGCCTGGGCGCTGACGTTCTCGTACGGCGCGTAGGCCTTGATGCGTTCGTACACCTCTGGCTCTTCAGGGTTGCCCCACTCGTCGTATTCGGTGATGGTCAGCGGCAGCTCCGGGTCGAGCATGGTGTTGAGCACATCCACGAACGGCACTTCGGCAATCGCCGCCTGGAACAGCTCCGGGCGTTGATTGAGTACCGCGCCGATCAACAGGCCGCCGGCACTGCCGCCGCTGATGGCCAGTTGTTTGGAGGTGGTCAGGCCCTGGGCGATCAGGTGCTCGGCGCAGGCGATAAAGTCGCTGAAGGTGTTCTGTTTGTGTGCCTGCTTGCCGTTGCGGTACCAGGCTTCACCCAATTCGCCGCCGCCGCGTACGTGCGCAATGGCAAACGCCACGCCACGGTCGAGCAGGCTCAGGCGTGCGTGCGAGAACCAGGGGTCGAGGCTGTGGCCGTAGGCGCCGTAGCCGTAGAGGTACAGCGGCACCGGTTTGCCCAACTGGTCGCGTTTGACAACCAGGCTGATCGGCACCTGGGTGCCATCGGCAGACGTGGCCCACAGGCGTTGACTGACGTAGTCGTCGGCGTTGAACTCGCCGAGTACCGGCGTTTCCTTGAGCACGGTTTGCGCGCCGGTCGCCAATTCCAGCTGGCGCACCTGGGCCGGACGGTTCAGCGCTTCATAGCGCAGACGGATCTTGTCGCTCGGGAATTCCAGGCTGTTTTGTACATAAAGGCTATAAGCGGCGTCGGGCAGTTCGACGCGATAGGCCGGCACGTCCTCAGGGTGCACTTCGATCACTGGCAGGCCGCCGATGCGCAGGCTCAAGGTCATCGCGCTGGCATTGAGGCTCACGCCGTCGAGCATCACTTCGTCGCTGTGCGGGATCAGGTTTTGCCATTGATCTTCGGTGGGCACGCTGCCGGTGTCGGCGGCGACGAACAGCGCGTAGTTGATGCCATCGCGGTTGCTGCGGATAAACCAGGTCCACTCGCCATTGCGCTGGCCGTGGTCGACATCGTATTCGTGGTCTTCGACCCGTGGTGCCAGGCAAGTGAAGTCGAGGTGCGGCTGGTTGGCGTCCAGCGCCCAGATTTCACTGGTGGTCTTGCTGCCGAGCGCCAGCAGCAACTGGCGCTCGGAACTGGAGCGGTAGCAGTGCAGGAAGAAACGTCCGTCAGGCTCGTGGAACACTTCCTGCGCTGCCGTGCCATCCAGGCGGTAGCGATACAGTTTGTGTGGGCGATGGGTGTCGTCCAGTTCGCCGAAGAACAGGGTCAGGCTGTCATTGGCCCAGGTCATGCTGCCGTCGCAGTCCTGAAACTCCAGTTCGCTGACTTTGCCGTTAGCCAGTTCCTTCACGTACAGGGTGTAGATCTCTTCACCGCTGGTGTCCAGGCTGTAGGCCAGGCGCTGGTGGTCGGGGCTGATGCTGAACGCGCCCAGCGAGAAAAAGCCGCCGTTGGCGAGTACGTTGGGGTCGAGCAGCAGTTCTTCGCTGCTGTCGTCCACTGTGTTGCTGTCATCTGCCGGGCGGCGGCAGCGGTAATGGCGGGCGTATTCGTCACCGGCGGTGGTGCGCGTGTAGTACAGGTACGGACCCCACGGCGAGGGCAGGGACAGGTCGGTTTCGAGAATGCGGCCCTTGATCTCGTCGAACAGGGTTTCGCGCAGCGCCTGCTGATCGGCGAGTTGCGCTTCCTGCCAGGCGTTTTCGGCTTTGAGGTAATCGAGGACTTCAGCCGTGTCACGCTCTTGCAGCCAGGCGTACGGGTCCTGCCCTTCGGCCTTGCGGGCAATCGGGGCGGCAGTGATGTGGGTCGATGAAGGCATGGATCACTCTCTGTCTGGCGGATGGTGGCAGGCATTGCAGCCGAGACACGCAAAAGCCGTTATCATAGCCGCCTGTTTGCCTACCTTGCCATGGACACCATGACCGAGAACGACTATCTGACCGCTTGGGGCCTTTACGCCTTCGCCGCTTTGGGCTGCCTGTTGGTGTGGTGGCGCATGACCCGCTGGATCTGGCGCTGGCTGCGCGAGCCGCTGCAGTTGCTGATGGCGGTGCTGCTGTTCAGCCCGACCATCGTCGATCCGGTCAAGACCCAGTTCGCGCCGGCGGTAGCGATCACGGCTTTGGACCTGGTGCTGCATGTCGGCAATAACGCCTGGCGGGCCATTTCCGACCTGTTCATGTACACGATGATCGCGTTTGGCGTGTATATCGTGTTTGCGCTGATCCGCTGGCCCATCGAGCGCGCCGCCAACGCCCGGCGTGAGCGCAAGGCCGCTGTCGACGCCGCCCTGGCTGCCGAGACGGTTGACGAAGACGACGAGCCGTTCCGTCGCCCGGCGCCTGCCAGCGGAATGCGCGTCGAACCGCGCCTTTGACGTCGTCCGCCCTGCAGCGAGAGCCCTGGCATGTGTGAATTATTGGGCATGAGTGCCAACGTCCCCACCGACATCGTGTTCAGCTTTACCGGGCTGATGCAGCGGGGCGGGCGTACCGGCCCCCACCGCGACGGTTGGGGCATCGCGTTCTACGAAGGCCGTGGCCTGCGCCTGTTTCAGGACCCAGCCGCCAGCAGCGAGTCGGAAGTCGCGCTGCTGGTGCAGCGTTATCCGATCAAAAGTGAAGTGGTGATTGGCCATATCCGCCAGGCCAACGTGGGCAAGGTGAGCCTGGCCAATACCCACCCGTTCGTGCGCGAGCTGTGGGGCCGCAACTGGTGTTTTGCCCATAACGGCCAGCTGGCGGACTTCAACCCGCGCGCCACGTTCTACCGGCCGGTGGGCGATACTGACAGCGAAGCAGCGTTCTGCGACCTGCTCAACCGTGTGCGCGAAGCCTTCCCCGAGCCGGTAGAGATCGAACAAGTGCTGCCGGACCTGATCGCCGCCTGCGCCGAATACCGCAGCAAAGGCGTGTTCAACTGCCTGCTCAGCGACGGTGACTGGCTGTTTTGCTACTGCTCGACCAAACTGGCGCAGATTACCCGGCGCGCACCGTTCGGCCCGGCGCGCTTGAAAGATGTCGACGTGATCGTCGATTTTCAGGCCGAAACCACCCCCAATGACGTGGTCACCGTGATCGCCACCGAGCCGTTGACCGACAACGAAAACTGGACCCGCTACGAACCGGGCCAATGGAGCCTGTGGCGACGCGGTGAATGCGTCAGTCAGGGCATTACCGAGTAAGGATATCGACCATGCTGCTCAGTTATTTGCGGTTGGTGCTGTTTGCCATTGGCTTGTTGGTCGGCGTGCAGGTGCCGGGTTTCATCAACGACTACGCCAAGCGCGTCGAGGCCCACCTGATCGAGGCCCAGACCGGCCTCAGCGGGTTTGAAACCACTGCACGGCAGTTCTTCAACGGTGATTTGCAGGCGTTGGTGGCGCATTACCGCGCCAGTGATGATCCGGTGTTCCAGAGCGACGCCAACAGCCTGGGTACCTTGCTGGATCGCCAGGTGGCGTTGGACAAGCAATTCCAGGCCATGCAAGGTCCGTGGTACATCCGCGCCCTGCAGGTGGCGGTGGCCGCGGACCCGGCGATTCGCCTGGAAACGTGGAACGGCTACAGCTATCAGATCCTGCTGACGCCGGAAGCGATGGGCTGGGGCCTGGGCGGGGCGATGCTGTTGTCGTTCGGCATTGAATGCCTGTTCCGCTTGATCGACTGGGTGGTGTTGGGCGGCAAGCGCCTGCGTCAGAGTCGGCCGATTGAAGAGCGTGACCTGAAGGGCCTCTAAAACTGCTGAGAATCTAAATGTGGGAGTGGGCTTGCCCGCGAATGCGGTGGATCAGTCGCCTAATAGGTTGGCTGACACTGCGCATTCGCGAGCAAGCCCGCTCCCACATGTGGCCCCGGTTTTTTCAGTGGCTTAGCACCATGTGCGCTTTGCCGACCTCTTCGGCATAGCGGGCCACCACCTTCTGGCACAGCCCGACAATCTCCTCCACCAACTCCACACCTACCCGCCACGACACTACCACCTGCAGATTCGGCAGCTTCTGCGCCATCGGCAGCATCACCAACTCCCCGCGTGCCAGTTCCTCGCTGACCAGCACCGGCGGCAGGGCGCCGATGCCGAAGCCATCGCGCAGCAGGCGGGTGATCGCCGACACCGAATTCACACAGTTCATGCGCGGCGCGGCGACGCCGTTGGCCTGCATCAGGCTCAGCACGTCCTGGTGCGGGTGGGAGTTTTTCGAGTAGGTGATGATGCGCTCCTGGGCCAGTTCGGCGAGGGAGGCATAGTCGCGGTTGTAGAGCGAGTGGCTGGCGACGATCCAGGCCATCGGGTGGCTGGCCAGTTCCAGGCTGCGCACGGTTTCCAGGCGCAGCAGGTCGGTTTGCAGGATCAGGTCGAGGAAGCCTTTTTGCAGCTGATCGCTGAGGTTCAATGCGGTATCGGCGACCAACTCGATTTCCACCAACGGGAAGTGGTCCATCAATTCGGCCACCAAGGGGCTGAGCCAGGTGTGAATCACCGTGTCCATCGCGCCGATGCGAATCCGCCCGACCTTGCTGCTGGTGGTCTCCAGTGACTGCTTCAAACCCTGCATGGTCACCATCATCTGCTCGGCGTAATCGAGCACCTTCAAGCCTTCCGGGGTCAGGCTCACGCCGCGTGAGTCGCGTAGAAACAGCTTCACACCCAACTCGCTCTCGAGCACGGCAATGCGGCTGGAAATCGAGGCCTGGGTGGTGAACAACTTCTCGGCGGTCAGGCGAAAGCTCTTGAGCTTGGCCACCCAGACGAAGGTTTCGAGGAACTTCAAATTCATGGGATCAACTTTTCTTATGCATGGATCGGTTTTTATTAGTTGGACGCCGCACCGGGCAAACGCCAAAAATCGAGCTATTCCACGATAAGCGTCGTTGGGGTGTGAGGACAAGTTGCCAGTTCTGTACGAAAAATCCCACACTACAAAAAATACAACGCCTGAAAAACAACGCCTGGAGGAGCACCCACCGTGAGCCGTCTGCTATTGAATTGCGACATCGGCGAAAGCTTTGGCAACTGGACCATGGGTCTGGACGCCGAGGTCATGCCGTTCATTGATTGCGCCAACGTGGCCTGCGGCTTTCATGCCGGTGATCCGAGCATCATGCGCAAGACCGTCAGCCTGGCCTTCAAGCACGGCGTGCAAGTGGGGGCGCACCCGGCGTACCAGGACCTGCAAGGCTTCGGTCGACGCTCCATGGCCTACACACCGCAGGAAATCCAGGACCTGCTGCACTACCAGATCGGCGCCCTCGACGGCATCTGCCGTGCGCAAGGCGGGCGGGTCAGCTACGTCAAACCCCATGGCGCGATGTACAACGACATGATGGCCAACCCTGCGCAATTGCGCGCAGTGATCCAGGCCGTGGCCGCTTATGGCGATCTGCCGCTGATGCTGCTGGCCACCCGCGACAACAGCGCGGCCCAGGCCTTGGGCGATGAGTACGGCGTGACCTTGTGGTTCGAGGCCTTTGCCGACCGCGCTTACGACCCCAAGGGGCATCTGGTCTCGCGCCAGTTGCCGGGCGCCGTGCACCATGATGCCGAAACCATCGTGCAGCAGGCGCTGACGATTTCCCGTGGCGACGCCCTGACCGCCAGCGATGGCAGCGCCATGGTGTTGCAGGCCAACACCTTGTGTGTGCATGGCGACAACGCCAGTTCGGTGGCCGCCGTGAAACGTATCCGCGAGGCGCTGAAGACAGCATGAAGCCACGCATTGAAGTGGTGGCGATCGACTGCCTGATGGTGCGTCTGTTTGATGTCATTGCCGAAGCCAACATGCCGTGGATGCTCGCCGCCACTCAACGCCTGCGCGAGGAGTTTGGCGCGGCGTTGGTGGACCTGGTGCCGTCCTACACCACGTTGATGGTGCATTACGACCTCACCGCCTTAACCCCGGCCCGGGCGCGCGTGTTGATCGGCCAGGCGCTGACCGACTTGCAACCCCAGGCCCGGGGCAGTGGCCAGTGTCACGTGTTGCCGGTGTGGTACGACCTGAGTGTCGGCCCGGAACTGAGCTTGCTCAGCCAGCGCAGCGGTCTGTCGGTTGAGGACGTGATCCGCCGCCACAGCGCCCATGAATACCAGGTGTTCGCCCTCGGGTTTGCCCCCGGGTTTGCCTTTATGGGGTTGGTGGACGAAATCCTGGCGACGCCGCGCCTCAATACCCCGCGAAAGCGTGTGGCGGCCGGCAGCGTCGGCATTGCCGAGCGGCAAACCGCCGCGTACCCGGTGGTTTCGCCCGGTGGCTGGAACCTGATCGGCCGCACCCCGGCCAAGCTGTTCGACCGTGAACGCGACGGTTACAGCCTGATGCAGCCCGGCGATACGGTGCGTTTCGAGGCGGTCGGTCACGCCGAATTCATCAACCTGGGTGGCGATGACACGCCGTTGGAGGCGCAGGCATGAGCCGCTTGTTGATTGAGGCCAGCACGCCGCTGTGCCTGTTGCAGGATGCCGGTCGCTTTGGCGTTCGGCACCTGGGCGTGACCCAGGGCGGCGCGCTGGACTGGGTGTCGATGTCCTGGGCCAACTGGCTGCTGGGCAATGCGCTGGATGCGCCGGTGGTTGAAATCACCTTGGGCGGGTTCACCGTGCAGGCCGAGGAGTATTGCTTGCTGGCATTGGCCGGCGCGGACCTGGGCGCGTACATCGATGAGCGTGCGATCAGCCCGGGACGCAGTTTTATCCTGCAAAAGGGTCAGCGTTTGCGCTTTACCCAGCCGTTCAATGGCGCGCGGGCCTACCTCGCGGCGCCGGGCGGCTTTGATGCGCCGCAGGTGCTGGGCAGTTGCGCCACGGTGGTGCGTGAAGCGTTGGGCGGTGTGGATGGTTTCGGCACGCCGCTGGCCGAAGGCGCGCGGCTGGCTTACTCCGGGGTGGGCGGCGCGATGAAGGTGTTAAGCGCGCCGGACTTGCCCGCCAAGGCGCCATTGGAGGTGATAGTCGGCGCACAAATCGGCCAATTCAGCGGCCAGAGTTTGTTCGATGCTTTTAACACCGATTGGGCACTGGACAGCCGCGCCGACCGCATGGGCATGCGCCTGCTGGGCACGCCGTTGCAGTATCAGGGGCCGTCGTTGATCTCCGAAGGGATTCCGCTGGGAGCGATCCAGGTGCCGCCGGATGGGCAGCCGATTGTGTTGCTCAATGATCGGCAGACCATTGGCGGCTACCCGCGTTTAGGCGCGTTGACGCCCCTGGCGCTGGCGCGGCTGGCGCAATGTTTGCCGGGGGAGAAGGTGCGCTTGGCGCCGGTGGTGCAGGAGACGGCGCATCGGCAGCATGTGGACTTTTTGCAGCGCTTCAGCGAAGGCTAAAAATGTAGGAGGGGGCTTGCCCCCGATAGCGGCCTTTGAGTGCCCGTTGCATTGGCTGACACTCTGCCATCGGCGGCAAGCCCCCTCCCACATGGGATGTGCGTTGCGTGGGAGGTTTGAGTTACTTGGAGAGAAAGCGCATCCCTTCTTCCAGGCCCCGCAGCGTCAGCGGATACATCTGATCTTCCACCAGCTCGCGCACAATTCCCGTCGACGCCGTATACCCCCACGTGTCTTTCGGGTACGGGTTAATCCAGATCAGCTTCTTGTACTTGGCCATGAAGCGCTGCATCCACACGTACCCAGGCTCCTCATTCCAGTGCTCGACGCTGCCGCCGGCCTGGGTGATTTCATACGGTGCCATCGACGCATCGCCGATAAAGATCACTTTGTAATCGGCGCCGTATTTATGCAGCAAGTCCTGGGTGGAGGTGCGTTCGGAGGTGCGGCGCTGGTTGTTCTTCCACACCGACTCGTACACGAAGTTATGGAAGTAGAAGTACTCCAGGTGCTTGAACTCGGTCTTGCACGCAGAGAACAGCTCTTCGCAGATCTTCACGTGGGCGTCCATTGAGCCGCCGATGTCGAACAGCAACAGCAGTTTGATGGTGTTGCGCCGCTCCGGACGCATCTGGATATTCAGCAGCCCGGCATCGCGGGCGGTGTGGTCGATGGTGCCGTCGATGTCCAGCTCTTCGGCCGCACCCTGGCGCGCGAACTTGCGCAGGCGGCGCAGGGCAATCTTGATGTTGCGCGTGCCCAGTTCCACCTGATCGTCGAGGTTCTTGTACTCGCGCTGGTCCCAGACTTTTACCGCCTTGCCCTGGCGCTTGCCGGCCTCACCCACACGGATGCCTTCCGGGTTGTAGCCGCCGGAGCCGAACGGGCTGGTGCCGCCGGTGCCGATCCACTTGTTGCCGCCGGCATGGCGCTCTTTCTGTTCTTCCAGGCGTTTCTTGAATTCTTCGATGAGCTTGTCCAGGCCACCGAGGGACTGGATCTGCGCACGCTCTTCATCGCTCAACGAGCGTTCGAACTCCTTGCGCAGCCACTCTTCGGGGATCAGCGCCTGCAGGTGGTCGTCGAGCTTTTCCAGGCCGTTGAAATAGGCACCGAACGCGCGGTCGAACTTGTCGAAATGCCGCTCGTCCTTGACCAGAATCGCACGGGCCAGGTAGTAAAACTCGTCCATGTCGGCGAAGACCACACGCTGTTTCAGCGCGTTGATCAGGTCGAGCAGCTCGCGCACCGACACCGGCACCTTGGCGGCACGCATCTCATTGAACAGGTTGAGCAACATTATCGATTACCGCGACGGCTCATGAAGGCCAGACGTTCCAGCAACTGCACGTCTTGCTCGTTTTTCACCAGGGCGCCGGCCAACGGTGGAATGGCTTTGGTGGGGTCGCGTTCGCGCAGCACGGCTTCGCCGATGTTGTCGGCCATCAGCAGCTTGAGCCAGTCGACCAGTTCGGAGGTGGACGGCTTTTTCTTCAGGCCTGGCACCTTGCGCACGTCGAAGAACACGTCCAGCGCTTCGCTGACCAGGTCTTTCTTGATGTCGGGGTAGTGCACATCGACGATCTTTTGCAGGGTGGTGCGGTCAGGGAAGGCGATGTAATGGAAGAAGCAGCGGCGCAGAAACGCGTCCGGCAGCTCTTTCTCGTTGTTGGAGGTAATGATGATGATCGGGCGTTTCTTGGCCTTGATGGTCTCGTCGATTTCGTAGACGTAGAACTCCATCTTGTCGAGTTCTTGCAGCAAGTCGTTGGGGAACTCGATGTCGGCCTTGTCGATTTCATCGATCAGCAGAATCACGCGCTCCTCGGACTCGAAGGCTTCCCAGAGCTTGCCCTTCTTCAGGTAGTTGCGCACATCGTGGACCTTGTCCACGCCCAGTTGCGAGTCGCGCAGGCGGCTGACCGCGTCGTACTCGTAGAGGCCCTGATGTGCCTTGGTGGTGGATTTGATGTGCCAGGTGATCAGCTTGGCGCCGAAGGATTCGGCCAATTGCTCGGCAAGCATGGTCTTGCCGGTGCCGGGCTCGCCCTTGACCAGCAGCGGCCGTTCCAGGGTGATGGCGGCGTTGACGGCCAGTTTCAGGTCATCGGTAGCCACATAGGCCTGGGTGCCTTCGAACTTCATCGGTCATTCCTCGAATTCATCAATGCCCGGACTATACCGTGCAGCCCCGGCGACTGTGAACGCAGACGGGTTATTCAGTCTCTGAATGGCCGGTCACGCGCGACCCTTGGTGGCTTTCTCCAACGCGTACGCCCGCGCGTCCGCTTTGTCCCTGAGCTTGCTACCGCCCCAAAGGGCCAGTGCGGCCAGCACCAGGGTGACCGTCCCGGCGAGGATCATCATGCCGGCGATGGGGCCGCCGTGCATGGCGAACCCCACTATTTTCACGAAGCCTGAATAGGCCAAAAGGTAGCCAATAATTGTCAGTATCCAGCCTGTAATGCGCATGCTCAGTTTCCTTACTCGTTGGTCATTCACCCGTCGGCACGCTAATCGCTAAGCCATCTCCCGGTCGGCGTGCGGCTCAGTCCGCGCTGGGCTTGGGTTGTTCATACCGCGCATTGAACGCCTGGATAAAACCATTACGCAAAATCGCCAAAAATGCCGAGAACGCGCTGATATTTTGCTGGTGCACGCTGCCGCTGAGTTCCACGCGGGTGGCAAACTGGTTTTTGTTCTGGTTTTTTAATACGGTCTCGCTGGCGCCAACCACGGCTTCCCAGATTGAGCGGAAGATATTCTTGTCCTTATTTTCGACATCCTGTTTCCAGTCGAACACCTCTACGTCGCGCAGCAGCGGCTTGATATAACCGCTCAGTTGGCCTTTTTCAGCCTGTGCTTCGACCACCACATCACCGGTGCCGGCCTTGAAGTCGAACTTGCCGTACGCCGACGCGAAGTCATTCAGGCGTTTGAGTTGAATATCCTTGGCGCGAAAGCGGAATTCGAAGTCTTCGAAGTTGCTCAGCGGGTCGAAAGCCGCGGTGGCCTCCAGGGGCGCCTGGCCGAGCAATTGCGCCTTGCCTTCAAAGGTGGCGTCCCGCTTGCCTTTGATGTCCACCACATTGGTCAGGTTGTAGAAGCTGGCGTTGACCTGGGTGGCGTAGATATTCACCGCAGGCTTGGAATTGAAGTTGTGAAAGGCAATCTTGCCGTCCTGAATGCGGACTTCGTTGAGGGTGATCGGCAACAATTTGCCCAACTGTTCACGCCAGTCGGTGCCTTTACCGGTCTGCGATGCCTGCTGGTTGCCACCGTCGACGAAGTTCAACTCCGGCTGGAAGAACTGCACCTCGGCCACCACCGCATGGTCGTACCACAATGAATGCCAGCTCACCGACACGTCGATCACCGGCGCCTTGACGAACGGAACCGGCACTTTACCGTCGACTTTGACGATCTGCAGGCCGTTGATTTTATAGGCCCCGCGCCACAGCGCCACGTCCACATCCGTGACCTGGCCACGGTAATCGCCCATGTCGGCGAGCTTGTCGTTCAGGTAGTTGCGCACCAGGTAGGGCAGGGCGAGGTCCAGGGCAATCAGTACTACCACCAGTACGGCAACGATCCATAGCAGCCCACTGTAGCGACGTTTCATGTGCAGGTTCTCCAACGTTATAGGCGATGGACCGCGCGTACCGGCCCAACGTTCCTCTGACTGGACGCCTACCGGCCTGAGGCATACCCTTGTGGCCTTGTTGAAATTGCCTTAAGGACCCGTCATGAGCCGTATCTTTGCAGACAACGCGCACTCCATCGGTAACACGCCCCTGGTGCAGATCAACCGCATCGCACCGCGTGGCGTGACCATCCTGGCCAAGATCGAGGGGCGTAACCCAGGTTATTCGGTGAAGTGCCGCATCGGCGCAAACATGATCTGGGACGCCGAAAGCACCGGCAAACTCAAGCCGGGCATGACCATTGTAGAACCGACTTCCGGCAACACCGGCATCGGCCTGGCGTTTGTGGCCGCCGCCCGTGGCTATAAGCTGCTGCTGACCATGCCAGCATCGATGAGCATCGAGCGGCGTAAAGTGCTCAAGGCGCTTGGCGCCGAGCTGGTGTTGACCGAGCCGGCCAAAGGCATGAAAGGCGCGATCGACAAGGCTGGCGAGATCGTCGCCAGCGACCCGGCCACCTACTTCATGCCGGCGCAGTTCGAAAACCCGGCCAACCCGGCGATCCACGAAAAAACCACCGGCCCGGAAATCTGGAACGACACCGATGGTGCCGTGGACGTGCTGGTCGCGGGCGTAGGCACTGGCGGCACCATCACCGGCGTGTCGCGTTATATCAAGAACACGGCGGGCAAGCCGATTTTGTCGGTGGCGGTAGAGCCGATTGTCTCGCCGGTCATCACCCAGGCGTTGGCCGGTGAAGAGATCAAGCCGAGCCCGCACAAGATCCAGGGCATCGGCGCCGGGTTTGTGCCGAAAAACCTCGATCTGTCGATGGTTGACCGCGTGGAGCTGGTGACCGACGAGGAATCCAAGGCCATGGCCCTGCGGCTGATGCAGGAAGAGGGAATTCTGTGCGGTATTTCCTGTGGCGCCGCAATGGCCGTGGCCGTGCGTCTGGCCGAGAAACCGGAAATGCAGGGCAAGACCATCGTGGTGATCCTGCCGGACTCCGGTGAGCGCTACCTGTCGAGCATGCTGTTCAGCGATTTGTTCACCGACCAGGAAACCCAGGCCTGATCGGTACTGTGTAGCAAGTAGGGCTGTTGTGGCGAGCGGCTTGATGTGGCCTGTGGGCTTGCTGTGGCGAGCGGGCTTGTCCCGCGTTGGGCTGCGAAGCAGCCCCTAAAACCTGACAACGCGGTCTATCAGGTACACCGCGACGTCTGAAGTGGGAGCGCTGCGCGCTCCAACGCGGGGCAAGCCCGCTCGCCACGGCCAGCTTGCAGGCCACTACAAGCTTGCAGGCCATTACACGCTTGCAGGTCACTACCGGCCCGCAAGCCACAAGGGCCCCAGGGTGTTGATTTATGTCAGCCGGTCGGCCTGGCCCTTCTGCATAATGGCCCAAGTGTTTATCATGGCCGGCTGCTACGTCTGGTTTCCCGTCGACGGGAGGCTGTTGGCCAGGCGCTTATTTCCAGGAGTTGCTGCATGACCTTTTCTTTGGCCGCCAAACTGTCGGTGTTGCTGTTGTTTATCGGCAGCACGCTGTATGTGCACCTGCGTGGCAAGGCGCGTTTGCCGCTGTTGCGTCAGTTCGTCAACCATTCGGCGCTGTTTGCACCCTATAACGCCCTGATGTACCTGTTCTCGGCCGTGCCGTCCAAACCGTACCTGGACCGCAGCAAGTTCCCGGAGCTGGATGTGCTCAAGGACAATTGGGAAGTGATCCGCGAAGAGGCCATGCACCTGTTCGACGAGGGTTACATCCGCGCCGCCGAAAAGAACAACGACGCCGGTTTCGGTTCGTTCTTCAAGAAGGGCTGGAAGCGTTTCTACCTCAAGTGGTACGACAAACCGCTGCCATCGGCCGAGGCGCTGTGCCCGAAAACCGTGGCCCTGGTCAGCAGCATCCCCAACGTCAAGGGCGCGATGTTCGCGCTGTTGCCGGGCGGCAGTCACCTCAACCCGCACCGCGACCCGTTTGCCGGTTCCCTGCGCTATCACCTCGGGCTGTCCACGCCAAACTCCGACGATTGCCGCATCTTCGTCGACGGCCAGGTCTATGCCTGGCGCGACGGTGAGGACGTGATGTTCGACGAAACCTACGTGCACTGGGTGAAGAACGAAACCGACCAGACCCGCGTGATCCTGTTCTGCGACATCGAACGCCCGCTGAGCAACCGCATCATGACCCGCGTCAACCGTTGGGTCAGCAAGCAACTGGGTCGCGCCACTGCGCCGCAGAACCTGGACGATGAACGCGTTGGCGGGATCAACCAGGCGTATGCCTGGAGCAAGACCTTCAGCGACAAGTTCAGCGGTGTGGTCAAGCAATGGAAGCGCAAGCATCCCAAGGCCTACCGCATTGCGCGGCCGGTGCTGGCGGTTATCGTGCTGGTGCTGCTGTGGAAGTGGCTGTTCAGCTGATTTGAATGGTTAAACACAGGTTGAAAGGTGGGAGGGGGCTTGCCCCCGACAGCGGTGTGTCAGGCTGAGTATCTATACCTGATCCACCGCCATCGGGGGCAAGCCCCCTCCCACATTGGTTTTGCAGTATTGCTTAAGAGGCGATCAACTGGCGCAGCACATAGTGCAGAATCCCGCCGGCCTTGAAGTATTCCACTTCATTGAGGGTGTCGATCCGGCACAGCACTTCGACCTTCTCGCTGCTGCCATCCTCGCGCGTAATCACCAACGTCAGGTTCATCCGCGGCTCGATCTCGGCATGGGTCAGCCCAAGAATGTCGATCTTCTCCTTGCCGGTGAGTTTCAGCGCCTTGCGGTTCTGATCCAGCTTGAACTGCAACGGCAGCACGCCCATGCCCACCAGGTTGGAACGGTGAATGCGCTCGAAGCTCTCGGCGATCACTGCCTTGACCCCCAGCAGGTTGGTGCCCTTGGCTGCCCAATCGCGGCTTGAGCCGGTGCCGTACTCCTGGCCGGCGATCACCACCAGCGGTGTGCCCGACGCCTGGTATTTCATGGCCGCATCGTAGATCGGCATTTTCTCGCCGGTGGGGATGTACAGCGTGTTGCCGCCTTCTTCGCCGCCGAGCATTTCGTTGCGGATACGGATATTGGCAAACGTGCCGCGCATCATCACTTCATGGTTGCCCCGGCGTGAGCCGTAGGAGTTGAAGTCACGCGGCTCCACGCCCTGCTCGCGCAGGTAGCGTCCAGCGGGGCTGTCGGCCTTGATGTTGCCAGCAGGGGAGATGTGGTCGGTGGTCACCGAATCGCC
The DNA here is from genome assembly GCF_963890955.1 of Pseudomonas sp. MF6747. Classification (NCBI taxonomy): domain Bacteria; kingdom Pseudomonadati; phylum Pseudomonadota; class Gammaproteobacteria; order Pseudomonadales; family Pseudomonadaceae; genus Pseudomonas; species Pseudomonas sp. MF6747. The sequence continues at coordinate 301,377 of NZ_CAWPSZ010000023.1, read as the reverse complement.
CAGCAAGGCCAGTACGTTGGCGCCTTTGACGTCCTCGATGACCGGCAGTGGCCCGGCGATGTCGTCGAAGAACGGTGGGTGCTGGATGTACGTAGAGTCTTTCTGCCATACGTAAGTCGCCGCTTGCGGCACTTCAATCGCTTGCCACTGCTCATCGCCGGCAAACACCTCGGCATATTCCTTGTGGAACATGCCGGTGCTGACTTGAGCCACGGCGTCGGCGATTTCCTTGCTGCTTGGCCAGATGTCTTTCAGGTACACCGGCTTGCCGTCTTTGCCTTCGCCCAGCGGCTCGCTGCTGATGTCGATGCGCACCGTACCGGCCAAGGCGTAGGCGACCACCAGGGGCGGCGAGGCCAGCCAGTTGGTTTTCACCAGGGGGTGCACGCGGCCCTCGAAGTTACGGTTGCCGGAGAGCACCGAGGCGACGGCGAGGTCGGCTTTTTGGATGGCTTTTTCGATCGGTTCAGGCAATGGACCGGAGTTACCGATGCACGTGGTGCAGCCGTAACCCACAAGGTCGAAGCCGAGTTGGTCAAGGTATTGGGTGAGGCCCGCCGCCTTGTAATAGTCGGTGACCACTTTGGAGCCAGGCGCCAGCGAGGTTTTTACCCAGGGTTTGCTGGTGAGGCCTTTTTCCACGGCTTTTTTCGCCACCAGGCCTGCGGCCATCATCACGCTGGGGTTGGACGTGTTGGTGCATGAGGTAATCGCGGCAATCACCACGGCGCCGTTTTTCAGGCGATAGGTGTGGCCGTCGTACTCATAGTCGGTTTCGCCCACCAAGTCGGCGTTGCCCACGGCGACCCCGCCGCCGCCTTCGCTTTCCAGGCGACCTTCTTCTTTGCTGGTCGGTTTGAATTGCAGGTCGAGGAAATCGCTGAAGGCCTGGCCTACATTCGGCAGAGACACACGGTCCTGCGGGCGTTTAGGCCCGGCGAGGCTGGCTTCGACGCTGCCCATGTCCAGCGCCAGGGTGTCGGTGAATACCGGCTCCTGGCCGGCGATGCGCCACAGGCCCTGGGCCTTGGTGTAGGCCTCCACCAGCTTGACGGTTTCGGCAGGGCGACCGGACAGGCGCAGGTAGTCCAGCGTCACCTCATCCACCGGGAAAAAGCCGCAGGTGGCGCCGTATTCCGGCGCCATGTTGGCGATGGTGGCGCGGTCGGCCAGCGGCAGGTCGGCCAGGCCGTCGCCGTAGAACTCGACGAACTTACCCACCACGCCTTTTTTACGCAGCATCTGGGTGACGGTCAGCACCAGGTCGGTGGCGGTGATGCCTTCCTTGAGTTTGCCGGTGAGCTTGAAGCCGATCACTTCCGGAATCAGCATCGACACCGGCTGGCCGAGCATCGCCGCTTCTGCTTCGATGCCGCCCACGCCCCAGCCGAGTACGCCGAGGCCGTTGATCATGGTGGTGTGCGAGTCGGTGCCTACCAGCGTGTCCGGGAAGGCGTAGGTGCGGCCGTCTTCGTCCTTGGTCCACACGGTGCGGCCCAGGTATTCAAGGTTGACCTGGTGGCAGATGCCGGTGCCCGGTGGCACCACGCTGAAGTTGTCAAAGGCGCTTTGGCCCCAACGCAGGAAGGCGTAGCGTTCACCGTTGCGCTGCATTTCGATGTCGACGTTTTGCTCGAACGCGCTGGTGCTGCCGAATTTGTCGACCATCACCGAGTGGTCGATGACCAGGTCCACGGGGGAGAGCGGGTTGATGCGCTGCGGGTCGCCACCGGCCTTGGCCACGGCGGCGCGCATGGCGGCCAGGTCGACCACGGCGGGCACGCCGGTAAAGTCTTGCATCAGCACGCGGGCCGGGCGGTATTGGATTTCGCGGTCGGACTGGCGCTCTTTGAGCCAGGCGGCGATGGCCTTGAGGTCGGTGCCGGTGACGGTTTTGTCATCTTCCCAGCGCAGCAGGTTTTCCAGCAGCACCTTGAGGGACATCGGCAGCTTGTCCAGGTCACCCAGGCTCTTGGCGGCTTCGGGCAAGCTGAAGTAGTGGTAGGTCTTGTCGTCGATTTGCAGGGTTTTAAGGGTTCTCAGGCTATCAAGGGATGACATTACATGACTCCTTATGGTCCGCACGGCTACGGACCTGACGGGACGAACAGAGCTATCAACTTAGCCCTGTTTTCATTAGCAGGCTAATAACTGGACTCTATCGTTAAGTCCAAGGTTCCGAACTCGGCTATCATGCGCGCGTTTTCATGACAGGTAGTGCGATAGCGCAATGCCGGTTGATTCACCAGGAGAGTTGATGAACACCCTTTTTATGCACTGCCGGCCGGGTTTTGAAGGCGAAGTCTGTTCCGAGATCGCGGAACACGCCGCGCGCCTCAACGTTTCCGGCTATGCCAAGACCAAGACCGGCAGCGCGTGTGCCGAATTTGTCTGCACCGAAGAAGACGGCGCCCAGCGCCTGATGCACGGCCAGCGCTTTGCCGAGCTGATCTTCCCAAGGCAGTGGGCGCGCGGGGTGTTCATCGACCTGCCGGAAACCGACCGTATCAGCGTGATCCTCGCGCACCTGCAAGGCTTCCCGGTGTGCGGCAGCCTGTGGCTGGAGATGGTCGACACCAACGACGGCAAGGAACTGTCGAACTTCTGCAAGAAATTCGAAGTGCACCTGCGCAAAGCCTTGCTGAATGCCGGCAAGCTGGTCGACGACCCGAGCAAGCCGCGCCTGCTGCTGACGTTCAAGAGCGGCCGCGAAGTGTTCATGGGCCTGGCCGAGTCGAACAACTCGGCGATGTGGCCGATGGGCATCCCGCGCCTCAAGTTCCCGCGTGAGGCACCTAGCCGCTCCACCCTGAAGCTGGAAGAGGCCTGGCACCACTTCATCCCCCGCGACCAGTGGGATGAGCGCCTGCACAGCGACATGACCGGCGTCGACCTCGGCGCAGCGCCTGGCGGCTGGACCTGGCAATTGGTCAACCGTGGCATGTTGGTTACGGCCATCGACAACGGCCCAATGGCCGAAAGCCTGATGGACACCGGCCTGGTTCAGCACCTGATGGCCGACGGCTTTACCTTTGTGCCCAAGCAGCCGGTGGACTGGATGGTGTGCGATATCGTCGAGAAGCCGGCGCGTAACGCGGCCCTGCTGGAAACCTGGATTGGCGAAGGCTATTGCCGTGAGGCGGTGGTGAACCTGAAGTTGCCGATGAAGCAGCGTTACGCCGAGGTGAAGCGTTTGCTGGAGCGCATTGAAGACGGCTTCAAGGCGCGTGGTATTCGTGTTGAGATCGGCTGCAAGCAGCTGTACCACGACCGTGAGGAAGTGACCTGCCACTTGCGTCGGCTGGTGGATGCGAAGAAACAGAAGTCCCGCTGACACCTTGAGGTGACCACAAGACCCATGTGGCAGCGGGCTTGCTCGCGAAAGCGGTATAACCGTCGAAATTTATGTTGAATGTGCCCGCGTCTTCGCGAGCAAGTCGAACCGCCGCTCCCACATTTGAGCGGTGCACGTTTCAGGAGTGATGTATGAACCAGCCCCTCGAATTGCCGGCAGACGCCGTGCTCGACGCCACCGGCCTCAACTGCCCGGAGCCGGTGATGATGCTGCACCAGCACATCCGCGACTTGCCGCCCGGCGGCTTGCTCAAGGTGATTGCGACCGACCCGTCCACCCGCCGCGATATTCCCAAGTTCTGCGTGTTTCTGGACCACGAACTGGTGGATCAGCAGGAACAGGCCGGTACGTACCTGTACTGGATTCGCAAGAAGGCCGATTAAACCAGGCGAATCCGCCGGCGCGCGCTGCGTGCCAGGCGGATCACCAGCATCGCGGCGGCGCAGCTCAAGCCCACGATCAATCCCTGCCACAAGCCACTGGGCCCACTGGCGGCGCCCAGCCAATCGGTCAGCCCCAGCGCGTAACCCACCGGCAACCCCACGCCCCAATACGCGAACAAGGTCAGCACCATGGTCACCCGTGTGTCCTGATAGCCCCGCAGCGCGCCGGCGGCCGTGACCTGGATCGCGTCCGAAAACTGGAACAGCGCCGCAAACACGATCAGCATCGACGCCACGTGGATCACCGAGGGATCCGGGGTGTAGATCGTGGCAATTTGCTCGCGAAACAGCAGCATCAGGCTGCACGACAGGCACGCGTAGGTCAGCGCCGTGCCCATGCCGACTCCAGCGGCGAAACGCGCCTCACGCGGCTCGCCGCGGCCCAGGGCCTGGCCGACACGCACGGTCACGGCCATGCTCAGCGAGTAAGGGATCATGAACACCAGCGAACTGAAGTTCAGCGCGATCTGGTGCCCGGCCACTACGCTGGCGCCCAGGCTGCCGATCAGCAGGGCGATCACCGCAAAGATGCTCGATTCGGCAAACACCGCGATGCCAATCGGCAGGCCGATGCTCAGCACACGCTTTATCACCGACCATTGTGGCCAGTCGAAACGCTTGAACAGCTCGCTGCTCTGATAGGCCGGTGCCCAGCGCGTCCACGCGGCCAGGCCGAGCATCATCACCCACATCACGATTGCCGTGGCCCAGCCGCAACCCACGCCGCCCATGGCCGGCACGCCGAAGTGGCCATAAATGAACACGTAGTTCAGCGGAATATTCAGCGCCAGCCCGCACAGGCCCATGACCATGCTCGGGCGCGTGCGGCCCAGGCCATCGCTGAAGCAGCGCAGCACGTAATACAGGGCGATGGCCGGCATGCCGGAGGCGATGCCGTGCAAGTAGGCCATGCACGGTTTGATCAGCTCGGGGTCGACACTCATCGCATGCAGGATCGGCTCGGCGCTGACCAGCATCAGCAGCGCGGTGAGCCCGACCACCACGGCCAGCCACAGCGATTGACGCACCAGCGGGCCGATCTCGGTGTAGTGGCCGGCGCCGAAGCGCTGGGCGACCTTGGGCGTGGTGGCCAGCAAGGTGCCGGTCATCAGCAGGTACACCGGAATCCAGATCGAGTTGCCCAGGGCCACCGCTGCCAGGTCTCGCGGGCTTACGCGCCCGGCCATCACCGCGTCGACGAAGCCCATGGCGGTGGTCGCGAGTTGGCCGATCATGATCGGCAGGGCCAGGGTCAGCAGGCTGCGCACCTCGCGGCTGACGCGGGCGGGGCGGGAGAGGGCGGTAGTGGCGGTGTTCACGTGCGAGTGTCCAGTAAAAGTATTGCAAAGGACGGCGAAGTCTACGCGCTGACGCAACGGTCAGGAAAAAACCTGTGTTAGCGATTTGTAAGCGCTCCTGCGCCAGCCGCATTAATCCTGTGTGTGCTGGCTTGTGTGGGCGCTGGCTTGCCTTCGATGCAGACGCCTCGGTCCATCAGCTGTACCGAGGTGATGCTATCGCGGGCAAGCCCGGCGCCCACATAAGCACTGCCCACCTGGGATCTGCGGTGTTACACAGATCGCATCCCTGTACACTGCTGGTCCGCGAAAGGAGCCTGCCATGCTGATTGTTGCCGACGAAAATATCCCGCTGCTCGATGCATTCTTCGAAGGGTTTGGCGAGATTCGCCGGGTGCCCGGCCGGTCCATCGACCGCGCCACGGTCGAGCAGGCCGACGTGCTGCTGGTGCGCTCGGTGACCAACGTCAATCGCGCGTTGCTGGAAGGCACGCAGGTACGGTTTGTCGGCACTTGCACCATCGGCACCGACCATCTGGACCTGGATTACTTCAAACAGGCCGGCATCACCTGGTCCAGCGCGCCGGGCTGCAATGCGCGTGGCGTGGTGGACTATGTGCTGGGCAGCCTGCAGACCCTGGCCGAAATCGAAGGCGCTGACCTCAATCAGCGCACCTACGGCGTTGTGGGTGCCGGTGAAGTCGGCGGGCGGTTGGTCAAGGTGCTCAAGGACCTGGGCTGGAACGTGCTGGTGTGTGACCCGCCGCGCCAGATCGCTGAAGACGGCGATTACGTCAGCCTCGAACAGATCATCCAGCAGTGCGACGTCATCAGCCTGCACACGCCGCTGACCAAGTCCGGCAACGGCTCCACCTGGCATTTGTTTGACCGCGAGCGCCTCAATCGCCTCAAGCCTGGCGCCTGGCTGATCAATGCCAGCCGTGGTCCGGTGGTGGATAACGCGGCCCTGCGCGAAGTGTTGCTGGCGCGCGAGGACCTGCAGGCCGTGCTGGACGTGTGGGAGGGTGAGCCGGAAGTGGACGCCGACCTGGCTGACCTGTGTGTGCTGGCCACTCCGCATATCGCCGGGTACAGCCTCGACGGCAAGCAGCGCGGCACTGCACAGATTTATCAGGCGTTCTGCGCCCATCTGGGCCAGGCGCCGAGCATCCAGCTAAGCGATCTGCTGCCGCAGCCTTGGCTGGCCGAGGTGCACTTGAACGCTTCGACCGACCCGGCCTGGGCGTTGGCGACCTTGTGCCGCAGCGTGTACGACCCGCGCCGTGATGACGCGGATTTTCGCCGTAGCCTCGTAGGCTCTGTGGACGAGCAACGCAAGGCGTTCGACCTGCTGCGCAAGCATTATCCGCAGCGCCGTGAGATTGACGGCTTGAAGGTGCGAATCAATGGCGACTCTGCCGCGCTGTCGGCGATCGTCACCGCCCTGGGCGCCGAACTGCTTTAACGCAACGCGCCGGTAAGGGGCGTGCGCATACGCAAGGCATAAAAAACCCGGCCACAGGGGCCGGGTTTGAAAGAGCTCGGGCGTATCAGCCTTGCTGCGCAGGCTTGACCAGGCGCTGTTCCAGTTCGCGGCACGCTTGCTGGATCATCTCTTCGGTAATCTGCACTTCGCGGCCTTGAGCGTCGATCACGGAGCAAGGCAGATGCTGCGGTTGGCGGATTACTTCAATCTTGGCATCGCTGCTGTTTTGCAAGGTCATGGCCTGTCTCCTCATCAGGTTGTGTACCTACTGTGTTTCTTACATTAAGCCCCCCGCGTGACCAAGCTATTACAACTCCTTACAAAGTCACCGGTTCGAACAACCAGTCCACCAGAAAGCGATACAAATTTCCAGCTGGGGGTTAGACCGATAACCTCTAGGGATCAGCATCGGCGGGCATAATTAACCTGACTCATTGTTATTTACTCAAGTTCCCCCAATGTTGTGGTGTAGATACTTATCTCCCCTGCGCAGGTGATGCCCTCCATGTTCTCAGTCCGTCAACGCCGTGCGATCCGCTTGGCCAGCCGCTTTATCGCGCCCTACCGTTGGCAGGCGCTGGGGGCCTTGCTGGCGCTGATCGTCACGGCAGGCATCACCTTGTCCATGGGGCAGGGCATTCGCCTGCTGGTCGACCAGGGTTTCATGACGCAGTCGCCGCACCTGCTCAACCAATCCATTGGCCTGTTCATGATTCTGGTGCTGGGCCTGGCCGTGGGTACATTTGCGCGGTTTTACCTGGTGTCGTGGATCGGCGAGCGGGTGGTGGCGGATATTCGCCGCCAAGTGTTCAACCATTTGATCTACCTGCACCCCGGCTTTTACGAAAACAATCGCAGCTCGGAAATCCAGTCGCGGTTGACCACCGACACCACCTTGTTGCAATCGGTGATCGGCTCCTCGCTGTCGCTGTTCCTGCGCAACGCCCTGATGGTCATCGGCGGCATCGTGCTGCTGTTTGTCACCAACCCCAAGCTCACCAGTATCGTGGTGATCGCGCTGCCGCTGGTGCTGGCGCCGATCCTGATTTTCGGCCGGCGTGTGCGTAGCCTCTCGCGCCTGAGCCAGGACCGTATCGCTGACGTCGGCAGTTATGTGTCCGAGACCCTCGGCCAGATCAAGACCGTGCAGGCCTACAACCATCAGGTCCAGGACGAGCAGCGTTTTGCCGTTACCGTGGAAGAGGCCTTTGCCACCGCGCGCAAACGGATCGTGCAACGCGCCTGGCTGATTACGCTGGTGATCATGCTGGTGCTCGGCGCCGTTGGCGTGATGCTGTGGGTTGGCGGGATGGACGTGATTGGCGGGCGCATTTCCGGCGGTGAGCTGGCCGCGTTCGTGTTTTACAGCCTGATCGTCGGCAGTGCGGTCGGCACGTTAAGCGAAGTACTTGGCGAACTGCAACGCGCCGCCGGTGCTGCCGAGCGGATTGGCGAGTTGTTGCAGTCGAGTAATGAAATCCAGGCGCCAGCCGATGGCACCGTACGGTTGCCGGAGCGCGTCAGCGGCCGCATGGAACTGCAAGACCTGCGCTTTTCCTACCCGTCGCGCCCGGACAGCTATGCCATCGATGGTTTGAGCCTGACCATTAATCCCGGCGAAACCCTGGCACTGGTCGGGCCGTCCGGCGCCGGTAAATCCACGATCTTCGACCTGCTGCTGCGTTTTTATGATCCCCAGCACGGCCGCATTCTGCTCGAAGGCCACGCGCTGACCGCGCTCGACCCGATGGACCTGCGCCGCCACTTCGCATTGGTGTCCCAAAGCCCGGCGCTGTTTTTCGGCAGCGTTGAAGAGAACATCCGCTACGGCAACCCGTCCGCCACCACCGCGCAGGTCGAGGCTGCGGCGCGCATCGCCCATGCCCACGACTTCATCCTGCAAATGCCCCAGGGTTATCAGACTCACCTTGGCGACGGCGGCATGGGCCTCTCCGGCGGCCAGCGCCAACGCCTGGCCATCGCCCGTGCGTTGTTGGTGGACGCGCCGATCCTGCTGTTGGACGAAGCCACCAGCGCACTGGATGCCCAGAGCGAGCATTTGATTCAGCAGGCATTGCCGCAACTGATGCAGGGCCGTACCACGTTGGTGATTGCGCATCGATTGGCAACGGTGAAAAACGCCGACCGCATTGCGGTGATGGACCAGGGCAAGCTGGTGGCGGTGGGCACGCATCAGCAACTGATCGCGAGCAATCCTTTGTATGCGCGGTTGGCGGCGTTGCAGTTCAATGATGGTGATGAGGTCGCGAAAAGCGAGGCATAGCCGACCTGCATTGCGCTGTTCCTGTGGTGAGCAGGCTTGTTGTGGCTAGCAGGCCGGATGTGGCGAGCGGGCTTGTCGTGGCAAGTAGGCTTGTTGTGGTGAGCGGGCTTGTTGTGGCAAGTAGGCATGTTGTGGCGAGCGGGCTTGCCCCGCGTTGGGCTGCGTAGCAGCCCCAAAACCTGACTACCCGGTTTGAGCGGTTACGCCGAGGCGCCTGGATGGGGAGCGCTTCGCACTCCAGCGCAGGGCAAGCCTGCTCGCCACAACAGGCCTGCTCTCCACACTAAGACTGCTCTGCACAACAAGCCCCGCACCAGAAAAAACCGCCACGGGCTCTTCGTCAGTCAACCTTACTGATCGTCAAAATACCGCTCATGCCAATCCACCAACGGCTGCGGTGAATTGAGCTTTTGCCCGTAGATCACCGAATAAGACAGCACGTTCTGCACGTACTGGCGGGTTTCGTCGAACGGGATGCTTTCTACCCACACATCAAAACTCAGGTGATCAGCACCGCGCAGCCATTGGCGTACACGCCCTGGGCCGGCGTTGTAGGCGGCGGAGGCAAGCACGCGGTTGCCGTTGAACTGGCTGTGCACCTGGCTCAGGTAGGCGGCGCCAAGCTGGATGTTTTTGTCCGGGTCCAGCACCTGGGCCGGGGAGGCCAGTGGGATGCTGAACTTGCGCGCGGTTTCCTTGGCGGTGCCGGGCATCAGTTGCATCAGGCCGCTGGCGCCGACGCCGGAGCGCGCATCGTCCATGAAGGCACTTTCCTGGCGGGTAATGGCAAACACCCAACTGGAGTGCAGGCCACGTACCTTGGCTTCGCGCACCAAGGTGTCACGGTGGGCCATCGGGAAGCGGATATCCAGGTCATCCCAGTACTGGGCCTGGCTGATGGTGCGGATCGCTGGGAAGTACCACTTCATGTCGTAGGCCAGCTTGGCCTGGGCGACCATTTCATCGCGATTGAAGTGGCGGCTGACGTGGTACCACTCGCGGCGGCCATCGACAATCTGGCCACGTGCATAGAACTCCAGCGCGCGGCGTACGCCGGGCGTGTTTCGGACCTTGTTGACCAGCGCCTGGCTCATCACCAGCGGCTTGTTTTTCAGCTGATACGGCGCTTTGGAGCGGTCGGCGGCAAGGAAACCGTAGAAATCCCGTTCTTGTGCAAGGTTTTTGTACAGCACCAGCGGCTGCGGGTTTTTCGGCTCGGCCAGCTCCAGGCTGCGCGCTTGCCAGTAACGCCAGCGGTTGGTGGTCGCCAGGTCTTGTGGGAGTTTGCGGGTCAACTGGTAGGCATCTTCCCAGCGTGCCAGACGCAGCAGCAGGCGCAGGCGCCATTCGGAGACGGTGTTGTCACGCAGCTCGGGGTCGTATTTGGTCATCACGTCCAGCGCGCGCGGGTCGTAGCGGCGTGCCAGGGTCAAGCCGATTTCGCGGGCGATCGACACTTTTTCGTCACGCGAGAAGTGCATGCTGCTGGCGTAGCCGTCGAGCAGCGCCATGGCCTTGTCCGGGTCCTGGCGTGCCAGGCGGCGCAGGCCCAGGCCGACGGCGTCAGACATCGCCTCGTTGGCCGGCAGGAAGCGCGACGGGTCGCTGAGCATGTCCGGCTTTTGCGCCACGTCGACCATCAGGCGGCCTTGGGCGCCGAGGGTCGGCAGGGTTTTCACCAGGCTGTTGGCCAGCGCGTAGTTGCGTGCTTCGGCGGCGAGCTTGGCGCGGTCCCAGATTTTCTGTTCAGTGAGTTGGCCATCGGCGGCCCACTGGCCGAACGTGACATCACACGCGGCGGGTTGGGATTTGCCGGTCAGCCAGAGTTTTTCGGTGGTCTTGTAGCCTTCGGCTTTCAAGTTATGGGTGAGCTGGTACTGACCATGCAGGCAGTCCAGTTCGACGAAATTGAGTTTGGCGTCGTAGTACTTTTCAAACGTCTGCCATTCGCCACGGTCGGCCAGCCAGCGCAACCAGCGCAGCTTCATCCAGTTGGCCTGGGGCAGGTCACCGTTTTTAGCGAGGAACTGTTCGATTTCCTCGTTGCTCGCGGTTTTCAGGCGCGCGGTCAGCTCGTCATAGGCCAGGTACGGCGTGAGCGGGTAGTCGGCCAGGGCCTGGCTGTATTGCATGTACGGCCCGCTGTCGCCTTTGGCGAGGGCGCGTTTGGCTTCATCGTAATATTGACGTTGGGTGGTGAGGTCCACGGCCTGGGCGGATTGAACGGCGGTGGCGGAAAGAAGCAGACAAGATAAAAAGTTGAAAAGGCGACTGCGCATGAGACGTCCGTGCAGAGAAATCACGACTAGCACCGGCACCGCCGACACTGATTGCCCCTAGCTTAGCCTTTTGCCAGCGACCGGCGAAAGCTTTGCCGGCCGGCTGGCTGAAGTTCATCGTAAATGTCCTGCAGAACGTGTCGACAGCGAAAATGCCGACCGCATCCCACCTTCAAGTCAGGTAGAATGCGCGCCCAGTTTTTGGAGAAGCGTATGACCCTGCTCAAATTCAGCGATGTGTCCCTTGCTTTCGGCGCTATGCCGTTGTTGGACAAGGTGTCCTGGCAGATCGCCCGTGGTGAGCGGGTGTGCATCATCGGCCGCAACGGCACCGGCAAGTCCAGCATGATGAAGCTGGTTAAAGGCGATCAGAAGCCCGATGACGGCTCTGTTTGGCGTGCGCCGGGCCTGAAGATCGGCGAATTGCCGCAAGAGTTGCCGGTGGCAGACGGACGGACAGTGTTCGACGTGGTTGCCGAAGGCCTGGACGGCGTTGGCGAGTTGCTCGCGCAATACCATCACCTGGCGCAGAACTGCGTCACCGAAGAGGACCTGGACAAGCTGATGCACGTCCAGCAAGACCTCGAAGCCCGTGACGGCTGGCGCTTGCAGCAACTGGTCGACAGTACCCTGAGCCGCCTGCAGCTGCCGGCCGACAAGACCCTTGCCGAGTTGTCCGGCGGCTGGCGTCGTCGCGTGCTGCTGGCCCAGGCGCTGGTGTCCGAGCCGGATTTGTTGCTGCTCGACGAACCCACCAACCACTTGGATATCGGCGCAATCGCCTGGCTGGAAGAAGCCCTCAAGGATTTCCAGGGCGCCGTGCTGTTCATCACGCACGACCGTTCTTTCCTGCAGAATCTGGCCACGCGCATCCTCGAACTGGACCGTGGCGGCCTGATCGACTGGAACGGCGACTACGCCAGCTTCCTGGTGCACAAAGAGGCCACGCTGGCCGCTGAAGAAACCGCCAACGCGCTGTTCGACAAAAAGCTGGCCCAGGAAGAAGTCTGGATCCGCCAGGGCATCAAGGCCCGTCGCACCCGTAACGAAGGTCGCGTACGCGCCTTGAAAGCCCTGCGTGTTGAGCGCAGCGAGCGCCGTGAACGCACCGGCAAGGCCAATATCCAGCTGGATACCGCCGACAAGTCGGGCAAGCAGGTGATGGTGCTGGAGAACGTCAGCTTCCATCACCCGGACGGCCCGTTCCTGATCAAGGACTTCTCGATGGTGCTGCAGCGCGGCGACCGTATCGGCCTGCTGGGCGCCAACGGCACCGGCAAAACCACCTTGCTCAAGCTGATGCTCAATGGTCTGCAACCGACCAGCGGCACGGTGGAAGAAGGTACGCGCATCGACGTGGCCTACTTCGACCAGTTGCGCCATCAGTTGGACCTGGAAAAAACCGTGATCGACAACGTCGCCGAAGGCCGCGACTTTATCGACATCGACGGCCAGAGCCGCCACGTGCTGAGCTACCTGGGCGACTTCCTGTTCAGCCCGCAACGCGCACGTACGCCGGTGAAAGCCTTGTCCGGTGGTGAGCGTGCGCGCCAGCTGCTGGCCAAGCTGTTCAGCAAGCCGGCCAATCTGCTGGTGCTCGACGAACCGACCAACGACCTCGACGTGGAAACCCTTGAACTGCTGGAGGAGGTCTTGCTGACCTTCAACGGCACCGTGCTGATGGTCAGCCACGACCGGGCATTCCTCGACAACGTGGTCACCAGCACCCTGGTCTTCGAAGGCGAAGGCAAGGTGCGTGAATACGTCGGTGGTTATCAGGACTGGCTGCGTCAAGGCGGCTCGCCGCGCCTGCTGGGCGTGACCGAGAGCAAGTCCGGCAAGGCCGACCTGACCTCCGCCGTCGTTGCGCCAGTGGCTGGCGCTGCTGCTCCGGCCCAGGACGCTGCACCGTCGACCAAGAAAAAGCTCAGCTACAAGCTGCAACGTGAGCTGGAAGCCTTGCCGGGGGATATCGACGCCAAGGAACAGCAGATTGCCGCAGTAGAAGCAGAAATGGCGGACGCAGGTTTCTACCTGCGTCCGGCGGCGGAAACGGCCAAGGTCATTGCTTCCCTGGAAACGTTGAACCAGGAGCTGGAAGTGTTGGTTGAGCGTTGGGCCGAGCTGGATGCCTGATTGATTCAAGCGCACTAAAAAAGCCCGGCGCCCATTTGTATGAACGCCGGGCTTTTTATATGGAGTGCGATTAGAAATGTGGGAGCGGGCTTGCTCGCGAAATCGGTACATCAGTCGCCGGATGCGTCAACTGACAGAATGCTTTCGCGAGCAAGCCCGCTCCCACAGTTGGTTAGCGCCGTGCTTACGTATTTTTTACCAGTTTTACTGCCAGCACATCGCACGGCGCGCCGTGCAGTACGTCATTGGCAGTCGAGCCCAGCAGCAGCGCCAGGCCATGACGGCCGTGGCTGCCGACCACGATCAGGTCACAGCCCTGTTCCTTGGCCAGGTGGTGGATTTCCTGACGAGGCTGGCCGTAGGTGAGGTGGGAATTTTCCTTGGTTACTTCCGGGTACTTGAGGATCAACCGGTCCAGGCGCTCTTTGGCCTGGTCAAATTGTTGTTGCTGCAACTGGGAAAGGTCCATGGGCACGTCGCCACCAAACGCCATGGCCATAGGCTCGACGATATGCACGAGTGACAGCTTGGCGCCGTTGGCGATTGCTGAAGCCTGCGCGCGCTTGATCACTGGGTCGCACTCTTCGGTCAGATCGACAGCGACCAGGATATGTTTGTAGGAGTGTTCGTTGGGCATGGCGCGTTCCTCCAGGGGACTGCAATAAGTTCAGTATGGCTGCTTTCAAGCGGATGGGGTGGCGTCAGGTCAAATCCGCTCATCTAGAAATTCGGGAGTACACATATGACGGTCTGGATAGTGGTGTCAATCCTTCTCGTGGTGCTGAGCCCTCTGGCCTGGTTGCGTCCCTCGCGCCATCAGAGCGGGCGCATGGCCCTGCGCATGGAGGCGCGCCGCATTGGCCTGGCCATGCAATTGGCGCCGCAGGACTGGCCGTACTGGCTTAAACATGAGCCGCCAAGCCCTTGCGCGCAGTACTGCCGACCGCGCCGCGCAAGTGCGCCCGCCCTTTGGTGTTACTGGCAGCTGGAGCCCGGGGTTTGGGTCAATCAGTGGCGCGAAGTGTGCGTCGATGAAACGTTGTTGGCACATTTTGCGACCCTGCCGGATAGCGTCTACAAGGTCGAGGCGGACAAACAAATGATCGCCCTGTACTGGGGCGAGAAGGGCGAGGCGAGCGTGTTGAAGGATATTGATGCGTTGCTCAAGGCCCTGGCTTGATGCCTGCCGAATAAAACCCAGGCAATAAAAAGCCCGACATCATCATCGGGCTGGAGTTGGCCAGGCAGGCCGGTAAATCGGTAATGCATGCGTCGGATGTTCATCCAGGCGCATTAAGGTTGTCGCTAGCCTAGCGGCATATCCTGTTCTGTACAGCCTTTTCCCACATAATTTCCGTTATTGATTTCGTGAATAGTCGAATATTGGCGCGGCGTAAGCCGTGGGCCTGGTTTCTGAACTGACTGGAAAGTCGCGTTTTTCCTAGCCTTTCGAGCGATTGACAATTGCCCGGAATTGGATGAAGGTGATGTACCCAAATCAAACGGGCGTATGAATTGAGCGTTTGTCTGTCAGACCGCTCATACAGAACCCCGACTAGCGCGTTGGCGGGTGTGCCTGGCGGATTGGCATGAGCATTGACCCAATAATCAATGTCCAACCAGAGGCCAGCGTCCAATGTGTACTGTTCAGCTTCCATATCGTGGAGATCAGTTGATGATTTACGAAGGTAAAGCCATCACGGTTAAGGCTCTTGAAAGTGGCATCGTCGAATTGAAATTCGACCTCAAGGGTGAGTCCGTCAACAAGTTCAACCGTCTAACCCTGAACGAACTGCGTCAGGCCGTAGACACCATCAAAGCAGATGCTTCGGTCAAGGGCGTGATCGTCTCCAGCGGCAAGGACGTGTTTATCGTCGGCGCTGACATCACCGAATTCGTCGACAACTTCAAGCTGCCCGATGCCGAGCTGGTGGCTGGCAACCTCGAAGCCAACAAGATTTTCAGCGATTTCGAAGACCTCAACGTGCCAACCGTCGCCGCGATCAATGGCATCGCGTTGGGCGGCGGTCTGGAAATGTGCCTGGCCGCAGACTTCCGTGTCATGTCGGCCACCGCCAAAATCGGCCTGCCTGAAGTCAAACTGGGCATCTACCCAGGTTTTGGCGGCACCGTGCGCCTGCCGCGCATCATCGGTGCCGACAACGCCATCGAGTGGATTGCCGCCGGCAAGGAAAACAAAGCAGAAGACGCGCTGAAAGTCGGTGCCGTCGATGCTGTGGTTGCCCCGGACAAACTCGCCGAAGCTGCACTGAACCTGATCAAAGGCGCCATCAGCGGCGAATTTGACTACAAGGCCAAGCGTCAGCCGAAGCTTGAAAAACTCAAGCTCAACGCCATCGAACAAATGATGTCGTTCGAAACCGCCAAAGGTTTCGTGGCAGGCCAGGCCGGCCCGAACTACCCGGCGCCCGTTGAAGCGATCAAGACCATCCAGAAGGCCGCGAACTTCGGTCGCGACAAAGCCCTGGAAGTGGAAGCTGCAGGTTTCGTCAAACTGGCGAAAACCTCGGCAGCCCAGAGCCTGATCGGTCTGTTCCTGAACGATCAGGAACTGAAGAAAAAGGCCAAGGCCTACGACGAAATCGCCAAAGACGTGAAACAGGCTGCCGTACTCGGCGCCGGTATCATGGGCGGCGGTATCGCTTATCAGTCGGCCTCCAAAGGCACGCCGATCCTGATGAAAGACATCAACGAACACGGCATTGAGCAAGGCCTGGCGGAAGCCGCCAAGCTGCTGGTCGGCCGCGTTGATAAAGGTCGCATGACCGCAGCGAAGATGGCTGAAGTGCTTAACGGCATTCGTCCTACGCTGTCCTACGGCGATTTCGGCCACGTCGACCTGGTGGTCGAAGCGGTTGTCGAGAACCCGAAGGTCAAGCAAGCCGTACTGGCGGAAGTGGAAGCTCAGGTTAAAGAAGACACCATTCTGGCCTCGAACACTTCGACCATTTCCATCAGCTTGCTGGCCAAGGCCCTCAAGCGTCCGGAAAACTTCGTCGGCATGCACTTCTTCAACCCGGTGCACATGATGCCGCTGGTGGAAGTGATCCGTGGCGAGAAGTCCAGCGAGCTGGCGATTGCCACCACCGTTGCCTACGCCAAGAAAATGGGCAAGAACCCGATCGTCGTTAACGACTGCCCGGGCTTTTTGGTCAACCGCGTGCTGTTCCCGTACTTCGGCGGTTTCGCCAAGCTGGTCAGCGCCGGTGTGGACTTTGTGCGTATCGACAAGGTCATGGAAAAGTTCGGCTGGCCAATGGGCCCGGCGTACCTGATGGACGTGGTCGGCATCGACACCGGCCACCACGGTCGTGACGTCATGGCTGAAGGCTTCCCGGACCGCATGAAAGACGACCGCCGTTCGGCGATCGACGCACTCTACGAAGCCAAGCGTCTGGGCCAGAAGAACGGCAAGGGCTTCTACGCCTACGAGGCCGACAAGAAGGGCAAGCAGAAGAAAGTGGCCGACCCTTCGGTTCACGAAGTACTCGCGCCGGTCATCTACGAGCAGCGTGAGGTGTCCGATGAGGACATCATCAACTGGATGATGATCGCCCTGTGCCTGGAAACCGTACGTTGCCTGGAAGACGGCATCGTTGAAACCGCCGCCGAAGCCGATATGGGCCTGGTGTACGGTATTGGTTTCCCTCCATTCCGTGGTGGTGCGCTGCGTTACATCGATTCGATCGGTGTGGCCGAGTTCGTTGCCCTGGCTGACAAATACGCTGATCTGGGCCCGCTGTACCACCCGACCGCGAAGCTGCGTGAAATGGCCAAAAATGGCCAGAGCTTCTTCGGTTAAGCGCCCAGACGAATAGAGCGAGAATATTTATGAGCTTGAATCCAAGAGACGTGGTGATTGTCGACTTCGGTCGCACACCGATGGGCCGCTCCAAGGGCGGCATGCACCGCAACACCCGCGCCGAAGACATGTCGGCGCACCTGATCAGCAAATTGCTGGAGCGTAACGTCAAGGTCGACCCGAACGAAGTCGAAGACGTGATCTGGGGCTGTGTCAACCAGACCCTGGAGCAGGGCTGGAACATCGCGCGCATGGCGTCTTTGATGACCCAGATCCCGCACACCGCCGCTGGCCAGACCGTCAGCCGCCTGTGTGGCTCCTCGATGAGCGCGCTGCACACCGCTGCCCAAGCGATCATGACCGGCAACGGCGATGTGTTCGTGGTCGGCGGCGTGGAGCACATGGGCCACGTCAGCATGATGCACGGCGTCGACCCTAACCCGCACATGTCGCTGTACGCGGCAAAAGCCTCGGGCATGATGGGCCTCACCGCAGAAATGCTCGGCAAAATGCACGGCATTACCCGCGAAGCCCAGGACGCGTTCGGCCTGCGCTCCCACCAGCTTGCCCACAAGGCGACGGTGGAAGGCAAGTTCAAGGATGAAATCATCCCGATGAACGGCTATGACGAAAACGGTTTCCTGAAACTGTTCGACTACGACGAAACCATTCGTCCGGACACCACCCTGGAAAGCCTGGCAGCCTTGAAACCTGCCTTCAATCCAAAGGGCGGCACCGTGACAGCCGGTACTTCGTCGCAAATCACCGACGGTGCTTCGTGCATGATCGTGATGTCGGCGCAGCGTGCCCAGGACCTGGGTATCCAGCCGATGGCCGTGATCCGTTCGATGGCCGTGGCGGGTGTGGACCCGGCAATCATGGGCTATGGTCCAGTACCGGCCACACAAAAAGCCTTGAAGCGCGCGGGCCTGACCATCTCCGATATCGACTTCTTCGAGCTCAACGAAGCTTTCGCCGCACAGGCCCTGCCAGTGCTGAAAGATTTGAAAGTACTCGACAAGATGAACGAGAAGGTTAACCTGCACGGCGGTGCGATTGCCCTGGGCCACCCATTCGGTTGCTCCGGTGCACGTATTTCCGGCACTTTGCTTAACGTGATGAAGCAAAATGGCGGCAACCTTGGGGTTGCAACCATGTGCATTGGTCTCGGCCAAGGCATTTCCACCGTCTTCGAACGCGTCTAAGCGTTGCGTTGACGGAAGCCGGGGCCCAGTGCCCCGGTTTTTGTTTTTTGGAATTTTTAATATTTTTTTCAACAAATTTTGTAAGAGGGCCAGAGCATGAAAGTCGAACCAGGGCTCTACCAACATTATAAGGGGCCGCAGTACCGCGTTTTTAACGTGGCGCGGCACTCCGAGACCGAAGAAGAAGTGGTGTTTTACCAAGCACTGTATGGCGATTACGGCTTTTGGGTGCGCCCATTGAGCATGTTCCTGGAGACCGTCGAAGTTGACGGCGAGCAGGTCCCGCGCTTTGCTTTGGTCCAGGCCGAACCCAGTCTTTTTTCAGGGCAATAACGGCAGGTCGCGCAGAATGCTGCGCTTGACCTCACCTTGTTGCCACTATATATAGCGTTGCCGCGACAGGCGCCAACTGCCTTTCACTTCTCGAATTCAGGAATTTTCCGATCCATGGGCAAATCGCTGGTCATTGTGGAATCCCCGGCTAAGGCCAAGACCATCAACAAGTACTTGGGCAACGAGTACGTGGTGAAGTCGAGTATCGGCCATATCCGAGACCTGCCCACCAGCGGTTCGGCTAGCGCCAGCAAGGAGCCTGCCGCCAAGCGCGGCAAGGCGGCTGCGGGCGAAGGTCCGGTGCTCACGCCTAAAGAGAAGGCGCGCAAGCAGCTGGTCTCGCGCATGGGTGTAGACCCGGAACATGGCTGGAAGGCCAAGTACGAGATCCTTCCCGGCAAGGAAAAGGTCATCGAAGAGCTGCGCCGGCTCGCCAAGGATGCTGACACCATCTATCTCGCAACCGACTTGGACCGCGAAGGGGAAGCCATTGCCTGGCACCTGCGCGAAGCCATCGGTGGTGATGACAGCCGCTACAAGCGTGTGGTGTTCAACGAAATCACCAAGAAAGCCATCCAGGAAGCCTTCTCCAAGCCGGGCGAACTGGACATCGATCGTGTAAACGCTCAACAGGCCCGTCGTTTTCTCGACCGCGTGGTGGGTTACATGGTCTCGCCACTGCTGTGGGCCAAGATCGCCCGTGGCCTGTCGGCCGGTCGTGTGCAATCGGTGGCGGTAAAGCTGGTGGTGGAGCGTGAGCGCGAGATTCGTGCGTTCAACCCTGAAGAGTACTGGGAAGTCCACGCTGACCTCGGCACCGCCAAGGGTGCCAACGTGCGCTTTGAAGTGGCCCGCGAGAAAGGCGAGGCCTTCAAGCCGCTGAACGAAGCCCAGGCCATGGCCGCGCTGGAGAAGCTCAAGGCTTCCAGCTACAGCATCGTCAAGCGTGAAGACAAACCGACCAGCAGCAAGCCGTCGGCGCCGTTCATCACCTCCACCCTGCAACAGGCCGCGAGTAACCGCCTGGGCTTTGGTGTGAAGAAAACCATGATGATGGCTCAGCGTCTGTATGAAGCTGGCTACATCACGTATATGCGTACCGACTCCACCAACCTGTCGCAAGACGCGGTGGCGATGGCGCGTACTTATATTGAAACCGAATTCGGCAAGAAGTACCTGCCGGAGAAGCCGAACGTCTACAGCAGCAAGGAAGGCGCACAGGAGGCTCACGAAGCGATTCGTCCTTCCGACGCCAATACCGAGCCAAGCAAGCTGACCGGCATGGAGCGCGACGCTGAGCGCCTTTACGAGCTGATCTGGCGCCAGTTCCTGGCCTGCCAGATGCTGCCGGCGCAATACCTGTCCACCACTGTCAGTGTCGGTGCTGGCGACTTCGAGCTGCGTGCCAAGGGCCGTATCCTCAAGTTCGACGGCTACACCCGCGTGATGCCGCAAATCGCCAAGCCTGGCGATGACGATGTGCTGCCGGACATGGCCCAGGGCGACACGTTGAAGCTGATCAAGCTCGACCCGTCCCAGCACTTCACCAAGCCGCCGGCGCGTTATTCGGAAGCCAGCCTGGTAAAAGAGATGGAAAAACGCGGTATCGGTCGTCCTTCGACCTACGCGGCGATCATCTCGACCATCCAGGACCGCGGCTACGTCGCGCTGCACAACCGTCGTTTCTACTCGGAAAAGATGGGCGACATCGTTACCGAGCGCCTGTCCGAGAGCTTCTCCAACCTGATGGACTACGGCTTCACCGCCGGCATGGAAGAGAACCTCGACGACGTGGCCCAGGGCGAGCGCGACTGGAAAAACGTACTGGATGAGTTCTACGGCGACTTCAAGAAGAAGCTCGAAGTGGCCGAAAGCCCTGAAAGCGGCATGCGTGCCAACCAGCCGGTGATGACTGACATCCCGTGCCTGACCTGCGGCCGTCCGATGCAGATTCGTACTGCGTCCACCGGCGTGTTCCTCGGTTGCTCGGGCTACAGCCTGCCGCCGAAAGAGCGCTGCAAGGCCACCGTCAACCTGGTGCCGGGTGATGAGATCGCTGCTGACGACGAGGGTGAATCCGAGTCGCTGGTATTGCGTGGCAAGCACCGTTGCCCGATCTGCAGCACGGCAATGGATGCCTACTTGCTCGACGAGAAGCACAAGTTGCACATCTGCGGTAACAACCCGGATTGCGACGGCTACGAAATCGAAGAGGGCAGCTACCGCATCAAGGGCTACGAAGGCCCGAGCCTGGAATGCGACAAGTGCGGCAGTGAGATGCAGCTCAAGACCGGCCGTTTCGGCAAGTTCTTCGGTTGCACCAACCCGACGTGCAAGAACACCCGCAAACTGCTGAAAAGCGGTGACGCGGCGCCGCCGAAGATGGACCCGGTGAAGATGCCTGAACTCAAGTGCGAGAAGGTCAACGACACCTACATTCTGCGTGACGGTGCCTCGGGGTTGTTCCTGGCGGCCAGCCAGTTTCCGAAAAACCGCGAGACCCGTGCGCCGCTGGTGCTGGAAATCGTGCCGCACAAAGACGAGATCGACCCGAAGTACCACTTCCTGTGCGAAGCGCCGAAGAAGGATCCCGACGGTCGCCCGGCCGTGATCCGCTACAGCCGCAAAACCAAGGAGCAGTACGTGCAGACCGAAGTGGACGGCAAGCCTACGGGCTGGAAAGCGTTCTACGACGGCGGCAAGTGGAAGGTCGAGGACAAGCGCCAGGGCGCTTGATCGACTACGCTGCGAAATACAAAGGCCGCCTGCATGGGCGGCCTTTTTTTGCGCTTGCAGGAGTCTCGGCTGATCCGTGACACTGTTGAGCCAGCATCAGGCTTATTTCGTTGTGGAGACTGCCGTTATGGCCAACGAACTCTATACCCGTACCAATCAAAAAATTTACTTCGCGGGTTTGTCCCTGGAAGCCCTTGGCCGTGCCGAGGAAGGGAAGGAGATGAACGCCATCGCGCTGGTCCAGGCGGGGCGTGAGGCTGCATTGTTCCACCTCTACGGCGCCCTGTTGGGGCTGTGCCATGAAATCGCCGGGTTCTACCGTTTGCCCCAGGCCGGTTCGCCGCGTGCAGAACTGATCATGAACCGCGAAGTGTTGGAGAGCATGGCCATTCCTGAGCTGGCCGAGTTGGTGGAAATGGCCCAAAGCCCCGACAGCTGGGTGGCCCGCCTGCTCAAGGCACATGCCGACATGTTCCAGCCGCCACGTATTCCTCATGTGCCCAAGGGGGACGTGACGCAGCCGCTGATCGTCGCTGTTGCCCTGCAAGAGGATGAGCCCAAGCCGCTGAGTCGCGAAGAGCTGGAGAGCTGGCGCCAGGAGCTGAAGAAGATGGCGCTGCGGTTTCGTGAAGGCTTGAACGAGTGCTGAGACGGAGTCGCTGACTGAACACGGTCAAAAATGTGGGAGCGGGCTTGCTCGCGAAAACGGAGTGTCAGTCGACAGATTCATTACTGATCCGCCGCATTCGCGAGCAAGCCCGCTCCCACATTTGTACCGAGTTAGAGAGAAAGTCCGGTGCGGGGCTCAAAAGGCACCATTCATCAAGCCGTAGAGAAACCTGTTCAGATCCTCAGCGAGGCTGGGTGGATGACTGATATAATCCCGGCCTTTCGTGGAGAACAGACTTTTATGCCAACGTCCTTTCTGGAAATTGTTGAATTGCCTGACGGCCGAATCGAGCTGCGTCGGGCTGAGGACGAGGGTTCTCTGGTTATCTTGGATTTTTCCGAAGACGCAAAAGCATTCCTGCAAGGCCAGCACGTGGAAGTGGCGAAAGCCATGTTGAGCGTTGGTGTGCAGATGGCGGGTCGCCTGGCAGAAGGCGAACCGGAGAAGGACGACGGGCCGCGAGTTCTGCACTGAGTTTTGCAGTTAAGTGCGCTTTTCGTTGTAGGCGGTCTTGTTGCAGTGAGCAGGTCGCTGCAGTAAGCAGGCCGCTGAGGCGAGTGGGGCTTGTTGTGGTGAGTGGGCTTGTTGTGGCGAGCGGCCTTACCCCGCGTTGGGGCGCGAAGCGGCCCTAATGGATTAACGCGGTATATCAGGTATTCCACGGTGCTTGGTTATGGGGCTGCTCCGCAGCCCAACGCGGGGCAAGCCCGCTCGCTACAGAAGCCCGCGCGGCACAGATAGCTATCTGTCACCTACGCAATCAGCTAGCTCCCTGTCACCCCAATCGAATATTCAAGCTCTGCGCATCGCCCGTCCGTGCGGCGCTGATCAGTTGTTGCTTGGCCGCCGTATTCAACGGGTTCAACCAGCTCACCACCGTATGGCTACGTCCCAGACGCAAGGCTTCGCAGGTCAACTGTTGGGCGCTTTGCGCGCCACGTGGTTGCAGCAACAGGATGCGCTCGCGGTTGAGGCCGGCGTCTCGCAGCCAGGCCTGGGTCAGGCTGGCAGGTGGAGCGATCAGCGTCAGCCAACGTGCGTCCTGCTCTTCGCTCAGTTCACGCAGGATCGGCGCCAGCAGGCTCAGGCAGCTTCCAGCTGCACCGCGCAACGACAATTCACTGAACGCCTCAGGTTCGGAGCCCCACGGGGCCTCGACCGTTTCCTTGAGGATAGGCGCAAGGGGTTGAGCCATGAAGGCCTCGAACAGCGACAGTTGTGTGTGTTGTGGGGTGTGCACGAGCTGCATGGTGCCTCCTTTAGCGGCGAATGACGCCGACGCTCAAGCCTTCGATCACCAGATCCTGATCTTTCAGGTTCACTTCAATCGGGGCGAACTCAGGGTTTTCGGCCATCAGCCAGACCTTGCTGCCTTCGCGCTTGAAGCGTTTTACGGTGACTTCATCGCCGATACGCGCAACGACGATCTGGCCATTACGGGCTTCACGGGTAGTGTGGACGGCCAGCAGATCGCCGTCGAAAATGCCCACGTCCTTCATACTCATACCGTGTACGCGCAACAGGTAGTCGGCGCGCGGATGGAAGAAGGTCGGGTTGATGTTGCAGGATTCCTCGACGTGCTGTTGCGCCAGAATCGGCGCACCGGCGGCGACGCGGCCAATGATCGGCAGGGTCGATTCGTCGGCCTTGGCTTCAAAGCCAGGGATGCGAATACCGCGAGAAGCCCCTGGGGTCATCTCGATCGCGCCTTTGCGAGCGAGGGCCTTGAGGTGTTCTTCAGCAGCGTTTGGGGATTTGAACCCCAGCTCCAGCGCAATTTCCGCTCGTGTCGGCGGGTAGCCGTTGTCATCGAGGCAGCGCTTGATAAAAGCCAGAATCTCAGCTTGGCGTGGCGTCAGTTTTAGCATGTTGATCGCTCTGTCTTTTTATACAGTGACTGGGATTATATACAGTGAACTGCGCTTGGCAATCATCCTTTTTGGGCACACCGCTGGACGGTCATTCGTCACCCTTCCTACAAGGCAGAGACAGCGCTGCCTACAGACCAGGAAGGATGTGATTAAATAGCGGTTAAATAGATGACTGCCCGGCCGGAAAACGGACTCGCAGGCTTGACAAGACACACCCTGAAACGTATGTTTCAAACAAGTGTTTGTCAGGCGGAGTAGCCATGGCCCAGTCGGAAACCGTTGAACGCATTCTCGATGCTGCCGAGCAATTGTTCGCGGAAAAAGGATTTGCTGAAACTTCATTGCGGCTGATCACCAGCAAGGCTGGGGTTAACCTGGCTGCAGTGAATTACCATTTCGGCTCGAAGAAAGCCCTGATCCAGGCAGTGTTTTCGCGCTTTCTGGGGCCGTTCTGCGCCAGCCTCGACCGTGAGCTGGAGCGCCGTCAGACCAAGCCTGAAAACCAGCCAAGCCTGGAAGACCTGCTGGAAATTCTGGTTGAGCAAGCGCTGGTGGTTCAACCGCGCAGCGGCAATGACCTGTCGATCTTCATGCGTTTGCTGGGCCTGGCGTTCAGCCAGAGCCAGGGCCACTTGCGGCGTTATCTGGAAGACATGTACGGCAAGGTGTTCCGCCGCTACATGTTGCTGGTGAACGAAGCCGCGCCGCGTATTCCGCCGATCGAACTGTTCTGGCGCGTGCACTTCATGCTCGGTGCTGCCGCATTCAGCATGTCCGGCATCAAAGCCTTGCGCGCAATTGCCGAGACCGATTTCGGCGTGAATACCTCCATTGAACAAGTGATGCGCCTGATGGTGCCGTTCCTTGCCGCCGGCATGCGCGCCGAAACCGGTGTGACCGACCAGGCCATGGCGGCCGCGCAGTTGCGCCCACGCAGTAAATCCACGCCGGCCGTCGCCAAGGCGTGATTGCCGCGGGTGTGCGCGGCCGCTTGCATCCGCTAAGCTAGCCGCCATGCCGATTTCAGCTATTTACTCGCAACCCGTTGTGCTCACCGCGCTTATTGCGCCAAGTGAGGGCAACGGGTTGTGTGCGTTATTTAAGGAAGGTTTATGACTGCTGCCCTGCAAGGTTCTTTGATGGTTGATGTGGCCGGTACCTGGCTGACGGCCGAGGATCGTCACCTGTTGCGTCAGCCTGAAGTGGGCGGCCTGATCATTTTTGCACGCAATATCGAGCACCCACGCCAGGTGCGCGAGTTGAGCGCGGCGATCCGTGCCGTGCGCCCCGACCTGCTGCTGGCCGTAGACCAGGAAGGCGGGCGCGTGCAGCGCCTGCGCCAGGGCTTTGTGCGTCTGCCGGCCATGCGTTTGTTGGCGGATAAGCCGAATGCCGAATACCTGGCCGAGCAGTGCGGCTGGATCATGGCCACTGAAGTACTGGCGGTTGGCCTTGACCTGAGTTTCGCCCCGGTGCTGGACCTGGATTACCAGCGCAGCGCCGTGGTCGGCACCCGCTCGTTTGAAAGCGACCCCGAGCGCGCCGCCGTGCTTGCCGGTGCCTTCATTCGCGGCATGAACAGCGCGGGCATGGCTGCCACCGGTAAACACTTCCCTGGCCACGGCTGGGCTGAGGCCGATTCCCACGTCGCCATTCCCAATGACGAGCGTAGCCTGGAACAGATTCGCGCCAATGACCTGGTGCCTTTCGCACGGCTGAGCAAGCAATTGGCAGCGGTTATGCCGGCGCACGTCATCTATCCGCAGGTGGATGCTCAACCCGCTGGCTTCTCGCGGCGCTGGTTGCAGGACATCCTGCGCGGCGAGTTGCAGTTCGATGGGGTGATTTTCAGTGATGACCTGTCCATGGCCGGGGCGCATGTGGTTGGTGATGCGGCCAGCCGGATCGAAGCGGCGCTGACCGCCGGCTGCGACATGGGCTTGGTGTGCAACGACCGTGCGGCAGCTGAGCTTGCTCTCACCGCGGCGCAGCGGATGAAGGTTACGCCGTCTGCGCGAATTGCGCGGATGCGCGGGCAGGCGATTGCGTCGACGGACTATAAGCAGGACCCGCGGTGGCTGACGGCGCTTACTGCGTTGCGGGATGCTCAACTGGTCGGCTGAACACCGTGGTGCGCCCATCGCAGGCAAGCCAGCTGCCACACTTGAATGTATTCACACATCAGAATGTGGGAGCGGGCTTGCCCGCGATAGCAATCTGAAGGTCAGCGCTTCTCTTGCTTATTGGGCAGCGGCGCAAACAACGCCTCGATGTCCTCGTTGCCCAACTGCCAATCTCCCGTCGTACGCCCATCCAGCACGCCCGCCGCCAGGTCGGACTTTTCCTTTTGCAGGTGTTGGATTTTCTCCTCCACCGTGCCCCGCGCAATCATTTTGTAGACGAACACCGGCTTCTCCTGACCGATGCGATACGCGCGGTCAGTCGCCTGGTTCTCCGTGGCCGGGTTCCACCACGGGTCATAGTGGATCACCGTATCGGCTTCTGTCAGGTTCAAGCCCACACCGCCAGCCTTCAAGCTGATCAGAAAGATCTGCAACTTGCCGCTCTGGAAATCCTTCACCGGTGTACGGCGGTCGCGGGTCTGGCCGGTCAGCAGTGCGTAAGGCACGCCGCGCTTTTTCAGTTCGACTTCGATCAGGCTCAGCATCGAAGTGAACTGCGAGAACAGCAAAATCCGGCGTCCTTCGGCAAACAGCTCCTCGAGCATTTCCATCAGGCTGTCGAGCTTGCCCGAGCTGCTGCCGCGCGCGGGCAGGGCGGCGTCGTTGACCAGGCGCAGGTCGCAGCACACCTGGCGCAGCTTGAGCAGCGCTTCAAGAATAATGATCTGGCTACGCGCCACGCCCTTACGGGTGATTTCGTCGCGCACCTTCTTGTCCATGGCCAGGCGCATGGTTTCGTACACATCACGCTGGGCTTCGTTGAGATCGACCCAATGGATGATCTCGGTCTTGGGCGGCAATTCCGTGGCCACCTGTTCCTTGGTACGGCGCAGCAGGAAGGGTTTGATCCGACCGTTGAGGTGCTGCAGTCGCACATCACTGGCGCGCTTTTCTATGGGCACGCGGTAATCGCGGTTGAAGCTTTTTACGTCGCCCAGCCAGCCCGGCAGCAGGAAGTGGAACAGCGACCACAGCTCACCCAGGTGGTTTTCCAGCGGCGTACCACTCAGGCACAGGCGCTGGCGCGCATTGAGCTCGCGCGCGGCCTGAGCGGCCTTGCTGTTGGGGTTCTTGATGTACTGGGCTTCGTCGAGGATCAGCACATGCAAGGGCAGGGCGGCGAGTTGCTCGATGTCTTTGGGCAGCAGCGCATAAGTCGTCAGCAGCAGGTCGTAGTCCTGCAGGTTGGCGAAGTGCTTTTTGCGTGTCGCGCCATACAGCGCCAATACCTTGAGTTGCGGCGTAAAGTGCGCGGCTTCATCGAGCCAATTGGGGATCAGGCTGGTAGGCATCACCACCATGCACGGCCGATCCAGGCGCCCGGCGATTTTTTCACTGAGAATATGCGCCAGCGTCTGTAGGGTTTTGCCCAGACCCATGTCATCCGCAAGAATCCCGCCCACATCGAGTTGGCGCAGCGACTGCATCCAGCTCAAGCCTTCGAGTTGATACGGGCGCAGTGTCGCGTTCAAGCCCTCGGGCGCCTCGCAGGTGAAATCCTTGATGTCGCGCAGACGCTGGGCGAAGTTGCGGATCTTCTCGCCGCCTTCCCATTGCAGCGGCAGGTCTTCCAGCGGGTTGAGGCGAATCGCATCGGCCTTGGCCAGGCGCAGGGTGGTGGTGCCCGATTCCTGCAGGTAAAACTCGCCAAGGGTGGCCAGCACCGGTTTCAAGCGGCCGTAGGGCAGCGCCACTTGCAGCGGCCCGTGGCCGTTAGGCAGACCGGGGATGTTTACCAGGATCAGCTCATCATCGCGGCGTCGGGCGAGCTTTTCCGGGTTGAGGATCTCGGTGTGCGAGCGCATCAGGTTCAATAGAATCGGCAGCAGGCTCAGGCGCTCGCCGTTGACGATGATGCCCAGCTCCAGGTCAAACCAGTCGCGTTCCGGGCCTTCATCGACGGTGGCATACCAGTCATCGACGGCGCTCAAGTCGAAACCGAAATCCTCATCGATCTGCAACTCCCAGCCCTCGGCGCGCAAGGTCGGCGAGGCGTTGAGGGTGAAGTTCAGCCAGGCGCTGTCGTTGACCATCTCGAACAATTCGCCGGCGCTCTCCGGCAGTGCCTTGCTCTGGCGCGTGGCGATCTTGAAACCGAGCAGGCGCAGTTGTTCGCGGTACGGCTGCTCCAGCTCCGGATGGCGCTTGATGCGCAGGCTCTGGGTTTCCTGGCGCACCACGATGTCGGCATTTTTTTGCCCGCTGACATAGTTGCCCAGGTAGTTGAACGACAACGCCGCACGGTGCTGGATATAGCGCTGCATCTTGCCATTGCGCGGTTCAAACGCGCTGAACTCGACACTCGCCAGCCACAGGCGCGGCACCGGCCGCACATCTTCCATCACCACTTGCGGCAGTACCACGCGGTTATCCAGCACGGCCTGGAGTTTCTCCAGCAACTCGGCATCTTGCGCCGCCGCCGGGTAAGCCAGGGTTTCCTGGA
Organism: Pseudomonas sp. MF6747; assembly: GCF_963890955.1. Taxonomy (NCBI): domain Bacteria; kingdom Pseudomonadati; phylum Pseudomonadota; class Gammaproteobacteria; order Pseudomonadales; family Pseudomonadaceae; genus Pseudomonas; species Pseudomonas sp. MF6747. Next base: position 272,832 of record NZ_CAWPSZ010000023.1, on the reverse strand, counting down.
CCTTGAGCAGCACCGCCGCAATGTGTTTGCAGTTGGTGTGCACCGGGCACGTGCAGCGGCTGTCCACCAGAATCAGCATGCCCTTGGCCGATTCGCGCAGCGAGATGGTCTGCCGGTAAACGTTACCGCCCGAGCCTTCGCAGCTGGCAACAATGGTGCTGTCGCCGGACTCGACGATGCGCACGCGGTTTTCGAGGGCGTAGCGCCGCCCGCGCTCAAGGCTTTGCTCTTTAAAGCGATTGGCCCACGAAGGGGCCAGGGGTTTGGTCAGTGACGATGTCAGGGGCATGGCGCTGGATCAGTCCTGAGCGTCGGGCGGTGGTGCGCTGGGTGGTTTGGCGGTCAGCGAAGTGATCTTGATCAGCAGGGCCAAGTGGCCGCCGTCCAGGTAGTTGAGCTGGTTGTTCTTGGTGCGCACGCCTTGCTGGCTCAAGTGTTCGCTGGCGATGACGCTGCCGTTGGCGTCGAACTGGTTGATCCAGAAGTCTGCGTCGATATCGGTAAAGCGCCCCAGTTGCAGGTTCAGCGTGCCTTCGATGGGAAACTGGCCAAACTGCTCCTGGCCATCGCTGATGGCCAGCTTCACCGGCTGCTCGCCCAGGTTCTGGTCCCAGGCCCGGTGCAGCAGCACCGTGTAACCGGTGTCGGCACTGAGCTTGTCGACGATGTTGCCCAGCCGCGGCGGGCTGATTTTGTCCGCCGGCAGCCGTGGTGCCCCGGCGTCCCAGTTTTCCGGTGCCGCGCGGCTATTGATCACCGGCTCGGCGTTCTGGCGCACCAGAATCATTTCCACCAGATAGGGGCTGTCGGCAAACGCCGAAGGAGCAACGACCACCAACAACAGGCTCAAAATGCGGAACAGGCGCATTGGGGCGTCCTTCAAGCAGATTTCGGGATGAGGCGCTCAAACAGCGCCTCTAATGTATTAAAGCGTTCTTCGGCACGTTCCATCGGCACCATGAACTTGAACAGCGTAGCCCCTTCGAACTTGTAGCGGTTGGGCTGGCCCTGAATCAGCTTGATCAGCACCAGTGGGTCCACCGGCGTTTGCGCTTCGAACTCGATACGCCCGCCTTGCGGCCCGGCGTCGACCTTCTTGATGCCCAACTGCTCGGCCTGCAATTTGAGCAGGGTCAGGCGCACCAGGTTCTTGGTCGGCTCGGGCAACAGGCCGAAGCGGTCGATCATCTCCACTTGCAGGTCCTTGAGACCTTCTTCGTCGGTGGCCGAGGCGATGCGCTTGTACAGAATCAGCCGCGCGTGAACATCCGGCAGGTAGTCTTCGGGAATCAATGCCGGCAAGCGCAGGTTGATTTCCGGGCCGCCACCCAAGGGTTGATCGAGGTTCGGTTGTTCGCCCTTGCGGATGGCTTTCACCGCACGCTCGAGCATCTCCATATAGAGGGTGAAACCGACGGCCTGGATCTGCCCACTCTGGCCGTCGCCGAGCAGTTCGCCGGCGCCACGGATTTCCAGGTCGTTGGTGGCCAGCACAAAGCCGGCACCCAGGTCCTGGGTATTGGCGATCGCCTCCAGGCGCTTCTCGGCATCGGAGGTAATCTGCTGACGCGGCGGCGTCAACAGGTAGGCATAGGCCTGGTGGTGACTGCGCCCGACGCGGCCGCGCAATTGGTGCAGCTGCGCCAGGCCGAACTTGTCGGCGCGCTCGATGATGATGGTGTTGGCGCTCGGCACGTCGATGCCCGTCTCGATGATGGTCGAGGCGATCAGCACGTTGAAGCGCTTGTGGTAGAAGTCGCTCATCACCTGTTCGAGTTCGCGCTCGCGCATCTGCCCGTGGCCGATGGCGATGCGGGCTTCCGGCACCAGTTCGGCAAGGTCGGCGGCGCATTTCTCGATGGTTTTGACGTCATTGTGCAGGTAGTACACCTGGCCGCCGCGCAGCAGTTCACGCAACAGCGCTTCCTTGACCGTGCTTTTGTTCTGTTCCATCACGAAGGTGCGCACCGACAGGCGACGTGCCGGCGGCGTGGCGATGATCGACAGGTCACGCATGCCCGACACGGCCATGTTCAGCGTGCGCGGAATCGGCGTGGCGGTGAGGGTGAGGATGTCGACTTCGCTGCGCAGGTTCTTCAGTTGTTCTTTCTGGCGCACTCCGAAGCGGTGCTCTTCGTCGATGATCACCAAGCCGAGGTTTTTGATTTTCACATCGTCCGACAGCAGCTTGTGGGTGCCGATCACGATGTCGATCTTGCCCTCAGCCAAGTCGGCGACAGCGGCGTTCACCTCTTTGGCGGACTTGAAGCGGCTCATCACTTCCACGCTCACCGGCCAGTCGGCAAAGCGGTCGCGGAAGCTGTTGTAGTGTTGTTGGGCGAGCAGGGTGGTCGGCACCAGAATCGCCACCTGCTTGCCGCCATGCACGGCAATAAAGGCGGCGCGCATGGCCACCTCGGTTTTACCGAAGCCCACGTCGCCGCACACCAGACGGTCCATCGGCTTGGGCGCGAGCATATCGGCGCGCACCGCTTCGATGGTGGTTTGCTGGTCCGGGGTTTCCTCGAAGGCGAAGCCGGCACTGAACGTGGCGTAGTCGGCTTTCGGGTCGGCGAAGGCATAACCCTCGCGGGCTGCGCGGCGTGCATAGATGTCGAGCAGTTCGGCGGCGACGTCGCGCACCTGTTCAGCGGCTTTGCGCTTGGCTTTCTGCCAGGTCTCGGAGCCCAGGCGGTGCAACGGCGCCAGGGCGTCGTCGCTGCCGGTGTAGCGCGCGATCAGGTGCAGGCTGGCCACCGGCACGTAAAGCTTGGCGCCCTCGGCGTATTCCATGGTGAGGAATTCGGCGGCCTGGTTGTCGATCTCCAGGGTTTGCAGCCCGAGGTAGCGGCCCACGCCGTGGTCGATATGCACCACCGGCGCGCCTTCGCGCAGCTCGGTCAGGTTTTTGATCACTGCGTCGTTGTTGATGTCGGCGCGTTTTTCACGGCGGCGGCGCTGCATCACGCGCTGGCCGAACAGCGGGCTCTCGGCGATCAGCGCCAGCGCTGGGTCATCCAGCAACAAACCTTCATCCAGCGGCGCAATGGTGATCGCCAGGCGGTCTTTGCTCTTAACAAAGTCCGGCCAGCTGTCGACGGTTTTCGGGCGCAGCTTCAGGCGTTCGAGCAACTCCAGCAGCACCTCGCGGCGGCCGGCGGACTCGGCGGTAAACAGCACGCGGCCGGGGAAGTCGCCGAGGAAGTTGGATAACGCTTCCAGCGGCTGCGTGGCTTTGGCCTGAATCGCCAGGTCCGGCAGCGTGCTCGCCGGGAAGCGCTCGCGGCCGCTGCCGGCGTCCACGTCCTGTTGGCTGGCGACTACGCGCGGCCAGTTTTTCAAGCGGGCGAAGCATTCTTCTACCGGCAGGAACAGCTCGGCAGGCGGCAATAAAGGCCGCGATGGATCGACGCGGCGCTCTTCATAGCGATTGCGCACATCGTTCCAGAAGTTTTCCGCTGCCTGCTCAATGCCTGGCAGCGAGAACACTTGGGTGTCCTGGGGCAGGTAATCGAACAGGGTGGAGGTTTCGTCAAAGAACAGCGGCAGGTAGTACTCGATACCGGCCGGTGTAATCCCGCTGCTCAGGTCCTGAAAGATCGGGCAGCGGCGGAAGTCTACGTCGAAGCGTTCGCGAAAGCGGGCCTTGAAGCGTGTGACGGCATCTTTTTGCAGCGGGAATTCCCGCGCCGGCAACAGTTTGATCGACTCGACTTTATCAATCGAGCGCTGGTTCTCCGGGTCGAAGGTGCGCAGTGTCTCGATTTCGTCGTCGAACAGGTCGATGCGGTACGGCAGCTTGCTGCCCATCGGGAACAGGTCGATCAGCGCGCCACGCACGGCGAACTCACCGTGTTCGTACACCGTGTCGACGCAGCGGTAGCCGCTGGCTTCCAGGCGCGTGCGCATCTGTTCCACGTCGAGCTTCTGGCCGATATCCAGCACCAGGCTGCTGCCCAGCAGAAACTTGGTTGGCGCCAGGCGATGCAGGGCCGTGGTGATCGGCACCACCAGCACGCCGTGGGCCAGTTCCGGCAAGCGGTACAGGCTGGCGATGCGCTGGGAAATGATGTCCTGGTGCGGCGAGAACAGGTCGTAGGGCAGGGTTTCCCAGTCGGGAAAGTGCAGCACCGGCAAATCGGGGGCGAAGAAGCTCAGCTCCTGCTCCAGTCGCTCGGCACTTTGGCTGTCGGCGGTGAGCAGCAGGGTAAAGCGCTTGGCTGCGCTGGCAGCCTCGGCGATGGCCAGGCTCAGGGCGGCACCGGGCAGGTTGCCCCAGTGCTGTTTACCTGCCGCGGCAGGGAGAATCGGTAGACGCAGAACGGGCACGGAAGGTTGAGCTCCAAGCGTTGCGACAAAGTCGGTAATTGTAACGGCCCGAGGTGCCGCCTGTCAGTTGCTGACTGAGCCTATTACGGTTTGCAGGAAATGTAGTGGCTAAGACAAACAATGGTGGGTTTTGACTCAATATGTAGTGCCAAAAAGTGCGGATGTTTCGGAGGGTTACGGACAAGTTGGCGGCGCGGCGTCATTGGTGGCCTTCTGGAACCCGCGTATTTACTGGGCTGTAGCGGGGTGGTGTTTTTTTGCAAGCGCTTTTTGTTGTGGTTGGCGCATTGCTCAACGGCCGGTCGGACGACATAATGTAGCCCCTTTTTTCTGCCCCTACATGTGGAAGGTTCCCGTGACTCAGAAGCCCGACCAGTGTCTTGGTGAATGGATCGACCGTGAAGCACTCGCTGAAGCGATGATTCCGCTTATCGGTCAGCTGTACCGCAATAACAATGTGGTGAGCTCGATCTATGGCCGCAGCCTGATCAACCAATCAGTCATCGCGATTCTCAAGGCGCATCGCTTTGCTCGCCATCGTTCCGCCGACGACAGCGAACTCTCCGTCCACGAAACATTCCCTCTGCTTAAAGCCATGAGCGAGCTCAAGCTCGGCGCGGCCTCGGTAGACCTGGGCAAGTTGGCTTACAAATTCCGCAAAGAAGGCGCTGGCCGCACCGCCGAGCAGTTCGTGCGTGAAGAAATGGCCGATGTGGTTGGCCAGCAAAACGCCGCTGCCCGTAAAGGCACTGACGTTGTGCTGTACGGCTTTGGCCGTATCGGCCGCCTGCTGGCGCGCATCCTGATCGAAAAAACCGGTGGCGGCGACGGCCTGCGCCTGCGTGCCATCGTTGTGCGCAAAGGCGCCGAGAACGACCTGACCAAACGCGCCAGCCTCTTGCGCCGCGACTCGGTACACGGTCCGTTCAACGGCACCATCGTCATCGACGAAGAAAACAACACCATCACCGCCAACGGTAACCTGATCCAGGTGATCTACGCGAAGAACCCGTCTGAGGTGGATTACACCCAGTACGGCATCAAGGACGCCCTGCTGGTGGACAACACCGGCGTATGGCGTGATGCCGAGGGCCTGGGCCAGCACCTGGCCTGCCCGGGTATCGACCGCGTTGTGCTGACCGCGCCTGGCAAAGGCAAGCTGAAGAACATCGTTCACGGTATCAACCACGGCGAAATCACCGCTGACGACAAGATCGTGTCGGCTGCTTCCTGCACCACCAACGCCATCGTGCCGGTGCTGAAGGCTGTGAATGACAAGTTCGGCATCGTTAATGGTCACGTTGAAACAGTTCACTCGTACACCAACGACCAGAACCTGATCGACAACTTCCACAAAGGCGATCGCCGTGGCCGTAGCGCCGCGTTGAACATGGTCATCACCGAGACCGGTGCTGCCACCGCTGCTGCCAAGGCCCTGCCTGAGCTGGCCGGCAAGCTGACCGGTAACGCGATCCGCGTGCCGACGCCGAACGTGTCGATGGCCATTCTCAACCTGAACCTTGAGAAAGCCGCCACCCGTGAAGAAATGAACGAGTACCTGCGCTACATGGCGCTGCACTCGGACCTGCATAAGCAGATCGACTTCGTTAACTCGCAGGAAGTGGTGTCGACCGACTTCGTGGGCTCGCGCCACGCCGGTGTGGTGGATGCCGAGGCAACCATCACCCAGGACAACCGCGTTGTGCTGTACGTCTGGTACGACAACGAGTTCGGTTACAGCTGCCAAGTGGTTCGCGTGATGGAAGACATGGCTGGGGTCAACCCGCCTGCATTCCCGCGCTAAGCCTTTGCGGTAAATGAAAAAGCCCCGACTGGTTCGGGGCTTTTTTTATGGCTGCTGTTTTGTGGTGAATGTTCGGGCCTCATCGCGGGCAAGCCCGGCTCCCACAGGGTTGATGTGTGCATACAGTCAAAGGTGGGAGCTGGCTTGCCTGCGATAGCGGTCTATCAGGCGCCGCCCACCACTGACGCCTGCGCAGTGCGCAGTTCATGCCGGTTGCCCTTGAACAGTATCAATGTAGCGATCAAGCCGAGTATCGCCGCACCACTGAGCCAGATCCCAGGCGCTGCCTTGTTGTCCAGCACGTGGATCAGGTAGGTGCAGGCCGCCGGTGTAAACCCACCAAAGGTCGCGGTTGCCAGGCTGTAGGCCAGGGAAAACCCGGTAGTGCGCACTTCCACCGGCATGATCTCGGTGAGCGCCACCACCATCGCACCGTTGTACGAGCCATACAGGAACGACAACCACAGCAGCACGATCAGCAGATGGCTGAAGCTCGGATTGGCCACCAGCCACGACAACGCCGGATACGCGGTAAGAATCGCCAGAATTGTCGCGCCGAGCAGCAGGGGTTTGCGTCCGATCTTGTCGGACACCGCGCCCATCACCGGCAGCCAGATGAAATTGGAGATGCCCACGCACACGGTCACCAGCAACGCATCGAAGTCCGACAGGTGCAGCTCGGCCTTGCCGAAGGTCGGGGTGTAGGCGGTGATCAGGTAGAACGACACGGTGGTCATCACCACCAGCGCCATGCCGGCGATGACGATGCCGAAGTTCTGACCGATCGAGCGCACAATTTCCTGCAGGGTAGGGCGGTGTTTACGCGCTTGGAACTCAGGGGTTTCTTCCAGCGAGCGGCGAATCACGAAGATCACCGGCACGATCAGGCAGCCGATCAGGAACGGCACGCGCCAGCCCCAGTCACCCATTTCTTCGGGGCTGAGCCAGTGGTTCAGGCCCACGCCGAGCAACCCGGCGAACACCACCGCGGCCTGCTGACTGGCGGACTGCCAGCTGACGAAGAAGCCCTTGCGCCCGGGTGTGGCGATTTCGGCCAGGTACACCGACACACCGCCCAGCTCGACGCCGGCGGAGAAACCTTGCAGCAAGCGACCAAACAGCACCAGCAACGGCGCCGCCACGCCCAGCATAGCCAGGGACGCAAGCGATGAGGACGGTGCCGGCGGCCATCATGGCCAGGGTGATGACCAGGCCTTTCTTACGGCCGTGGCGGTCGATGTAGGCGCCGAGGAAGATCGCGCCCAGAGGCCGCATCAGGAAGCCGGCGCCGAAGGTCGCCAGGGACAGCATCAAGGAAGCAAACGCGCTGTCGGTGGGAAAGAAGGTTTTGGCAATGGCCGTGGCGTAGAAGCCATAGACCATGAAGTCGAACATCTCGAGGAAGTTGCCGCTGACAACGCGAAAAATCGCCTTGCCTTTGCCCGTGGTAGTGGACATGTCATGCACTCATTTTGGCTATCTTATTAGTGATCCCAGGTCATCGCTCATCCTTGCTGCTTCTTTGTAACCATATGTGTATTGGCCACTACCCGCAATAAAAACTGATAGCAAGCTGACTAAATGCGCAGGTGTCTTGGCGGGTGTTGATCAGTTGAGGAGGGAGTTGCGCAAGCTGTCGGACAAGCCCTTCGGCGCCAGCCAAATGCCGAGATAGGCTTTCGCCAATTCCTCATCGCGGCTGCTGAACAACACCTTGTCGTTGATCTCCAGGTTCAAGCCGCGCCCAGGCCGAAAGTCCAGGGCGTAACGATCGCCGCTGCGGATATTGCGAAAGCGTGCATGCAGTTGGTCCAGTTGCGGCTTCAAGCGGGCGAGGGTGGCGCTGCTTTGCTGGCGCTCCAAGGTCGTGGTGGCCGCCTTGATCACGTCGTTACGGTCGATGTCGCGAAAGTAATACAGCGCCAGGCGCAGATTCTTTTGCTGGTCCCAGGCGGCTTTGGCGCTGGTGTCGGCGGCGGCATACACCGCTGCCGCATACACATCCGCCCAGAGATACACCAGCACCGCCTGGTTTTTCAGCATCAGGTCATGAGATTGCGCAGGAAAACCGGCCTGCTTCAGGCGGTCCGCCTCACTGGCCTGCACTGCCACACAGAAAATCAGCAATAAACAGAAAACGACATGCCGCATAATGGCTCTTCCTGCAAAAGGTGCGTGTCAGCAGTCTAATTGCAATTTGCGGGTTCTGTAGTAAAGGCAAGACTGGCCTACGACGCGACCAAGGGTTAATGTTCGCGGCGTTGAGCCTTCTATAGACTGTGCCCCGGCTCACACACTTGAGCCAAATTGTCCTTCATGCCCGCTGGCCGCGGCATGATTTAGCCAGGCGTCCAACCGTACGCCTGGCCTGTTCTGAGGAGTACGCATGGCTGTCTACAACTACGACGTGGTGGTACTGGGTTCCGGCCCGGCTGGAGAAGGTGCGGCGATGAACGCCGCCAAAGCTGGGCGCAAGGTGGCGATGGTCGATAGCCGTCGCCAGGTCGGCGGTAACTGCACCCACCTGGGTACCATCCCGTCCAAGGCCTTGCGTCACTCGGTGCGCCAGATCATGCAGTTCAACACCAACCCGATGTTCCGGGCCATTGGTGAGCCGCGCTGGTTCTCGTTCCCGGACGTATTGAAAAGCGCCGAAAAAGTCATCTCCAAGCAAGTCGCGTCGCGCACCGGCTACTACGCCCGTAACCGCGTCGACCTGTTCTTCGGCACCGGCAGTTTTGCCGACGAGCAAACCGTTGAAGTGGTCTGCGCCAACGGCGTGGTCGAGAAGCTGGTGGCCAAGCACATCATCATCGCTACCGGTTCGCGCCCGTATCGCCCGGCCGATATCGATTTCCACCACCCGCGAATCTACGATAGCGACACCATCCTGAGCCTGGGCCACACCCCGCGCAAATTGATCATCTACGGCGCCGGCGTGATTGGCTGTGAATACGCCTCGATTTTCAGCGGCCTGGGCGTATTGGTGGAGCTGGTGGATAACCGCGACCAGTTGCTGAGCTTCCTCGACTCGGAAATTTCCCAGGCGTTGAGCTACCACTTCAGCAACAACAACATCACCGTGCGCCACAACGAAGAGTACGAGCGGGTCGAAGGCCTGGACAACGGTGTGATCCTGCACCTCAAATCCGGCAAGAAGATCAAGGCCGACGCCTTGCTGTGGTGCAACGGCCGTACCGGCAACACCGACAAGCTGGGCATGGAAAACATCGGCGTGAAGGTCAACAGCCGTGGCCAGATCGAAGTGGACGAGAACTACCGCACCTGCGTGACCAATATCTATGGCGCCGGTGACGTGATCGGCTGGCCAAGCCTGGCCAGTGCCGCGCATGACCAGGGCCGTTCAGCGGCCGGCAGCATTGTCGACAATGGCAGCTGGCGTTATGTGAACGACGTGCCGACCGGCATCTACACGATTCCGGAGATCAGCTCGATCGGCAAGAACGAACACGAACTGACCAAGGCTAAGGTGCCTTACGAAGTCGGCAAGGCGTTCTTCAAGAGCATGGCGCGTGCGCAGATCGCCGGTGAGCCGCAAGGCATGCTCAAGATCCTGTTCCACCGCGAGACCCTGGAAGTCCTCGGCGTGCATTGCTTCGGCTATCAGGCCTCGGAGATCGTGCATATCGGCCAGGCCATCATGAACCAGCCGGGCGAGCAAAATACCCTCAAGTATTTTGTGAACACCACGTTCAACTACCCGACCATGGCCGAAGCCTATCGGGTAGCGGCCTATGACGGCCTCAACCGGCTTTTTTGAGCGGCTCCGGCCGGTGGCCTGAGCCGGCCGGGGAGACCGATTTCAGTAATTCTCGAGGGTGGCAGTGGCCAAACCGGGAAAGTCTGTAATCAGGCTATCTACGCCGAAGTCAGCGAGCCTGCGCATCAGCGCCGGTTCGTTGACCGTCCACACGGACACGTGCAAACCCTGACGCTGGGCTTTTTCCAGACGCTCGGGGGTGCACAGCGTCCAGTTCAATGCCAGGTATTCACAGCCGTAGTTTTGCGCGACCTTCAGCGGGTCGAGCCACGCGTATTCGGCGACCAGGCCGCGTGACAGGTCCGGGGTAAGCTCCACGGCCGCTTTCAAGACTTCCCGCGAACTTGAGGTCACGGTGACCTTGTCCATCAGGCCATGACGCACGGCCATCTCACGAATTGCCAGTACGGTCGTTGCGGCGCGGGTGCGCGAAGCGCTTTTGACTTCCAGCTGCCAGTGATCGAAGTCGCATTTTTCGAACAGCTCTTCCAGGCGTGGGATCGGGCAGGGGCTGACCCAGCCCGGGCCGCCTTTGCGCGCGTCCATCTTCACAAGGTCGGCTGCCGAATACTCGACGACTTTGCCGCGCCGGTCGGTGGTGCGTTTGAGGGTCGGGTCGTGGATGACCATCAGCTCGCCGTCCATGGACAGGTGCAAATCCAGTTCGCAGCGGCGTACACCGTGCTTGAGGCACTCCTGAAAGCTGGTCAGGGTGTTTTCCGGTGCTTCGCCTTTGGCACCGCGGTGGCCATAAATCAGGGTCACAGTTGCTCCTTTGCGCCAGATAGCCCGGCGGGGTCATACGAAATTCAGGTGTCTTGGGCGTCGCTTTGTTCCCGCGCCAGGCGTCGTTCCTGGGCTTGTTTCTGCAGGATGTAGCGCGCCAGCAATTGGCGTTGGGCATCGGTCATCGATTCGAATTCCGTGCCCACGTCAAAGCCGTCGCCCTTGGCGTCGCAATGCGTCACGCGGGCACGCAGCAGCAAGCCGAGTGCCTGGGGCATCAACACAAGCTTGACCGCCAGGTGTGTGTCGGGCGCCAGCGGCGTTGGGTGCTTGAAGTCGATGCCGCCTTCGGAAAGGATCACCGGCTGCGGTGCGCCCACCTCATCCAGCAGGCCGCGCGCCATGATCTGGCTGAGCAGGTCCACGCGTTTGTTCTGGACTTTGAGGAAGGCGGCCAGGCTGCGATCTTTCTCGCTGATCTGGCGCAGCAGGTGCTGGGCTTCGAATTCGCTGAGGTGCAATTCGCTGAGCAGGTTGAACAGCGGCGAATCATCCAGCAACACTTCCTTGCTCGCCGCTTCGGGGGCAGAGAGGGTGCTGATTTGAAGTGCGATCATGTCGTCGATACGGTAGTATTCGCGGCGTTCTTCTTCATCTAATGTCGACATGGCGAACCCAAAGTAGCGGTAATGGTCTGAGTGTAAAGCTGCTTACCTGACCCCGCCACCGGGACGTCTTCTTTTCCTCCGAACAAGCCCCGACATGTTCAGACCTCTCTTCGTATTTATCGGCACGCGTTATACCCGTGCAAAGCGTCGCAATCATTTTGTGTCGTTCATTTCCCTGACCTCGATGATCGGGCTCGCCTTGGGCGTGGTCGTGATGATCGTGGTGCTGTCGGTGATGAACGGCTTCGATCATGAGATGCGCACCCGCGTGCTGGGCATGGTGCCCCACGCAACCATCGAGGGCGATTCGCCCATCAGCGACTGGCCCAGCCTTGCCGACAAGGTCAAGCAGAACCCCAAGGTGGTGGCCGTTGCGCCATTTACCCAGATGCAGGGGTTGCTGACCAACGACGGCAAGGTGCAGAAGATCCTGCTCAATGGCATCGACCCGGCCCAGGAACGTAACGTGTCGATCATCGACAAGTTCATGTTGCAGGGCAAACTCGACGACCTGGCGCCCGGCAGCTTCGGCATCGTGATCGGCGACAAGGCGGCGGCCAAACTCGGCGTGGGCGTCGGCGACAAGCTGACGTTTGTTGCTCCGGAAGTTACAGTGACCCCGGCCGGCATGTTCCCGCGCATGAAGCGCTTCACCGTGGTCGGCACCTTCCACGTCGGCGCCGGTGAGATCGATGGCTACCTAGGCCTGACCAACCTCACCGACCTGGCCCGCCTGCACCGCTGGAAGCCGGATCAGGTGCAGGGCCTGCGCCTCAAGTTCAATGACCTGTTCGACGCCCCGCGCGGCGCCTGGGAAATCGCCCAGCATTTGGGTGAATCCCAGTACTACGCCCGCGACTGGACCCGCACCCACGGCAATCTTTACCAGGCCATCCGCATGGAAAAAGCCATGATCGGCCTGCTGTTGCTGCTGATCGTCGCCGTGGCCGCGTTCAACATCATTTCCACCCTGGTGATGGTGGTGAACGACAAGAAGGGTGACATCGCCATCCTGCGCACCCTGGGCGCCACGCCGGGGCAGATCATGGCGATCTTCATGGTGCAGGGCACCGTGATCGGCGTGGTCGGCACCTTGATCGGCACCGCGGTCGGCATCCTGGCCGCGCTGAACGTCAGCGCCGCCATCGCCGCGCTGGAAAAAGTCATCGGTCACAAGTTTCTCAACGCCGACGTCTACTTCATCGACTACTTGCCGTCCCAGGTTCAGGCCCAGGACGTGTTGATGGTAGGCGGCGCCGCGTTGGTATTGAGCTTCCTTGCCACCCTGTATCCAGCCTGGCGCGCGGCACGTACCCAGCCAGCACAGGCCTTACGTTATGAGTGAATCGGGCATGAGTGAAAAAGCAATCCTGAGCTGCCGCAACCTGGGCAAATCCTACGAGGAAGGTCCGGAATCGGTGGTGGTGTTGTCCAACCTGCAACTTGAGCTGCACCCGGGCGAACGCGTGGCGATCGTCGGCAGTTCCGGCTCCGGCAAAAGTACCTTGCTCAACCTGTTGGGCGGCCTGGATACGCCGTCCCAGGGCAGCGTGTGGCTGGCTGGCGAAGAGCTGTCGGCCCTGGGTGAGAAAGCGCGTGGCCAACTGCGTAACCGCTCGTTGGGTTTCGTGTACCAGTTCCACCACCTGCTGCCGGAATTCACTGCGCTGGAAAACGTCTGCATGCCGCTGCTGATCGGCAAGACTGCTATTCCGCAAGCGCGCCAGCGCGCCAAGGCGTTGCTGGAGCGCGTCGGCCTCGGTCATCGCCTGGAGCACAAACCGGCCGAGTTGTCCGGTGGCGAGCGCCAGCGTGTAGCGATTGCCCGTGCCCTGGTCAACAACCCAGGCCTGGTGATGCTCGATGAGCCAACCGGCAACCTCGACTCCCACACCGCCCAGGGCATCAAGGATTTGATGCTCGAACTGAGCACCCAGATGCGCACCGCGTTCCTGGTGGTGACCCATGACATGAGCATGGCCCGCCAGATGGACCGCGTGCTGCACCTGCAGGAAGGTCACTTGGTCGCCATCTGACCCGTTTCAAGCCCGGCGCCTGGCGCTGGGCTTTTTCATTTTTTTAAACGGTGCCCGCGAATGTTCAGACCGTTATCGATTTTCATCGGCACGCGCTATACCCGCGCCAAGCGCCGCAACCGTTTTGTTTCGTTTATCTCGATGACCTCGATGATCGGCCTCGCCCTGGGCGTGTTGGCGATGATCGTGGTGTTGTCGGTGATGAACGGCTTCCAGCGCGAAATGAGCTCACGCATCCTCGGCATGGTGCCCCACGCGACCATCGTCGGCGTGAACCCGATTGATGACTGGCAGCCGGTGGCCGCCGCCGCCATGAAGAACCCGCAAGTGACTGCCGCCGTACCGTTCACGCAGATGGATGGGATGTTCTCCTACAAGGGCGCGATGCAACCGATCGAGATCAGCGGCGTCGACCCGGCCCAGGAAGGAAAAGTCTCGATCGTGGCCCAGCACATCGTGCGCGGCAAACTGGATGACCTGAAAGCCGGCGAGTTCGGTGTGGTCATTGGCGACATCACTGCACGGCGCTTCCGCCTGAACGTGGGTGACAAGCTGACCCTGATCGTGCCGGAAATCAGCACGGCGCCGGGTGGCATCACCCCGCGCATGCAGCGGCTCAACGTGGTCGGTATCTTCAAGGTCGGCGCCGAGCTGGATGGCTCCATGGCCCTGATCAACATGGCCGACGCCGCCGAAATCCAGCATTGGCAGCCGAACCAGGTGCAAAGCGTGCGCCTGGCGGTGAAAGACCTGTACGCGGCACCGAAGGTCTCGGCGGACATCGCCGCCAGCCTCGGCGCGGCCTACAAGCCGGATGACTGGACCCACACCCAGGGCAGCCTGTTCAGCGCGATGAAGATGGAAAAGACCATGATCGGCCTGTTGTTGCTGATGATCGTCGCCGTCGCCGCGTTCAACATCATCGCCACCTTGATCATGGTGGTGAACGACAAGGGCGCCGACATCGCGATCTTGCGCACCATTGGCGCCACGCCACGGCAGATCATGGCGATCTTCATGGTGCAGGGCACCGTGATCGGCATCGTCGGCACTTTGATCGGCGGCGTGCTGGGCGTGATTGCGGCGCTGAACGTGAGCGAACTGGTGGGTTGGCTGGAGCGCGTGACCGGGCAGCATATCTTCAGTTCGGACGTGTATTTCGTCAGCAACCTGCCTTCGGAACTGCAGGGTGGGGATGTGCTGCTGATTTGCACGGCCGGGTTCGTGTTGAGCTTTTTGGCGACGATTTACCCGGCGTATCGGGCGGCGAAGATTGAGCCGGCACATGCGCTCAGGTATTCGTAAGGGCTGAGACCGCCATCGCAGGCAAGCTTGCTCCCACATTCGACCGCTTTCCAAAGGATGTACGCGGACAAATGTGGGAGCGGGCTTGCTCGCGAAGGGGCCGGCCCAGCTTGCATCAGTCTCTCTTGGGCAACTCAATCACAAACCGCGTCCAGTCCGCCCCAGACTCGCAATAAATCCTCCCGCCATGTGCCCGCACAATCGACTGGGTAATCGCCAACCCCAGCCCCGCATGCTCGCTGCTGCCTTCTCGGCGCGCCGGGTCGGCCCGGTAGAACCGATCAAACAACTTCGGTAACAACGCCGCAGGAATACCTTCCCCGGTATTTTCCACGGCCAGCGTCACACCTCGCTCGGTCTCAACCATCCGCACCTGCACCTCGCCACCGGCCGGGGTAAACCTGAGCGCGTTATCGAGCAAATTCGATAACGCCCGGCGCAACATGCCGCGATCACCCGCCGTATGCGCCGTGCCCTCGCGCACCAGGCTGACGTGCGCGTCCTCGGCCAGCAACGCGAAGAACTCGATCAACGCTTCCACTTCATCGTCCAGCACCAGAGCCTCGCGCTTGGGCATGAGCAAGCCGTGGTCGGCCTTGGCCAGGTACAACATGTCATTCACCAGTTGGGCCATCCATTGCAACTCTTCCAGGTTGCTGTGCAGCGCCTCGCGGTAGTCCTCCAGCGGGCGCGGCTGGGTGAGGATCACTTGGGTGTGGGTCAGCAGGTTGGAGAGAGGCGTGCGCAGTTCGTGGGCGATATCGGCGGAGAAGGCCGAGAGGCGCTGGAAGGCGTCGTCCAGGCGCCCGAGCATGGCGTTGAAGGCCTGGGCCAGTTCAGCCAACTCCACCGGCATGTGCTGCTGGGGCAGGCGTTGGGTCAGGGAGTGCGCCGACACGCTGGCGGCCACTTCACCCATGCGCCGTAGCGGCCGCAACCCACTGCGCGCGGCCCAGGCGCCGAGCAGCGCGGTGGCCAGGGCCGAGAGGCCGACGGTCAGCCAGATCAGGTGCTGCATGCGTTGCAGGAAGTGCTGGTGATGGGTGATGTCGAGCATCAGCGTCAGTCGCGGCGAGCCGGGTTGGCCGGCGACCAGCGGCGCGTTGTACACGCGATACTCAGTCCCGGCATTTTGCAGGCTGTGCAAGCCCGGCGCTTCAGGCAGGCTGATGCCGGGCGCGCCGTCAAACCAGCGCTGGCCCTGGGCAGTAACGCGCAGCGCCAGTTCGGGTTGGCGATTGAGCTCGGCGCGCAGTTGCGCTTCGCGTTGCGCAAATAATGATGGCGAGTCGACCCCCTGCAAAGTGCTGCGCAGCGCCACCAGCTGGCTGTCGAGTTGTTGCTGGTCCAGCTCGATAAAGTGCGCCTCACTGGCGTGGTTGAACAGCACGCCGGCGAGCAACGACACCACGGCGGTGCACGCCGCAAACAGCAGCGCCAGACGGCTGGCCAGGGACAGGCGCTTGATCAATTGCACCGCTCCTCCAGCACATAACCCATGCCGCGCACGGTGTGGATCAGTTTGTGGGGGAAGTGGTCGTCGATTTTCAGGCGCAAGCGGCGGATGGCCACTTCGATAATGTTGGTGTCGCTGTCGAAGTTCATGTCCCACACCTGCGAGGCGATCAGCGATTTGGGCAGTACTTCGCCCTGGCGGCGCAGCAGCAGTTCCAACAGGGAAAATTCCTTGGCGGTGAGGTCGATACGCTGGCCGTCGCGTTCGACGCGGCGGCGGATCAGGTCCAGGCGCAGGTCGGCCAGTTGCAGCGCGGTTTCCTGTGGCGCGCTGCTGCCACGGCGTAACAGGCTGCGCACGCGGGCCAGCAGTTCGGAAAAGGCGAACGGCTTGACCAGGTAATCGTCGGCGCCCAGTTCCAGGCCGTGCACGCGGTCTTCCACGGCATCGCGGGCGGTGAGGAACAGCACAGGAATGTCCAGGCCGGCGCCGCGTACCGCTTGCAGAATTTGCCAGCCGTCGCGGCCCGGTAGCATCACGTCGAGGATCAGCAGGTCGTAATCACCGGTCAGTGCCAAGTGCTGCCCGCTGGTGCCGTCGGCCACCAGTTCGGTGGTAAAGCCCGCCTCGCTCAGGCCCTGGCGCAGGTAATGGCCGGTTTTCGGTTGGTCTTCGACGATCAGCAGTTTCATGGGCGACTCTTGGCAGCGGTGAACAACGGGCTTTATACCGTGGGTGCCAGGGCAGGGGCGCAACCTGACAAAGTTGTAATCTAGCAGTCAGCTGGCTGGCAGCGGCGCCATCTTAGAGTGCTGACAGAGCCGTTCACACACTTTTGGAGAATCGACATGGCGCTGCGTACACCTCTGATATTGGCGGGTTGCCTGCTGGCATTGAGTTTTGATGCGCTGGCGGACACGGCCCATACTTTCGCGTTCGGCCAGCCGGCAGCCGCCGATAAAGCCACGCGCACGGTAGAAGTGGTGCTGCAGGACATTTCCTTTTCTCCCAAGGCGTTGGACGTAAAAGCCGGTGAGACCGTGCGCTTTGTGCTGGTGAACAAAGGCCAGTTGCTTCACGAATTCAACCTGGGTGACGCGGTGATGCACGCCGAACACCAAAAAGAAATGCTCAAGATGCAAGCCAGCGGCATGCTCACCGCCACCGCCACCGCCACCGCCACCGCCACCGCCACCGGCATGGGCAAGATGGACCACAGTGCGATGGGGCACGGCGATATGGCGGGCATGCGGCATGACGATCCCAACAGCGTGCTGGTCGAGCCGGGCAAGACCGCCGAGCTGACCTGGACCTTCACCAAGGCCACGGGCCTTGAGTTTGCCTGCAACATTCCGGGGCATTACCAGGCGGGCATGGTCGGCACACTGACCGTTGAGTGAGGCGATTCTTAAGGGCGGGAGCAAAGGCTGGTAGACTGGCGCGGTTTATTTAGCCAGGTTTCCGCCATGCATCCCGCAGCCGAACATTCGCCGCTGGGCAAGTCCAGTGAATACATCTCCACGTACACCCCATCGTTGCTGTTCCCGATCCCTCGCGCCGCCAAGTGGGCCGAGCTGGGCCTGAGCGCCGAAACCCTGCCGTATAAAGGGGTGGATTTCTGGAACTGCTTCGAGCTGTCCTGGCTGCTGCCATCGGGCAAGCCGGTAGTGGCTATCGCAGAGTTCAGCATCCCGGCCGACTCGCCGAACATCATCGAGTCCAAGTCTTTCAAGCTGTATCTCAATTCGCTGAACCAGACCGCGTTTGCCGACACGGCCAGCCTGGAAGCGACACTGCGCACCGACCTCAGCGCCGCCGCCGGCAAGCCGGTCAGCGTGCGCATCCGCAGCCTGGCCGAGGTTGAAGCCGAAGGCGTGCAAGCGCTGCCGGGCGCGTGCATTGACGACCTCGACATCAGCGTCAGCAACTACGAACACCCGCGCCCGGAACTGCTGCGTTGCGATGACTCGCGCATTGTCGAGGAGAGCGTGCACAGCCACTTGCTCAAATCCAATTGCCCAGTCACCAGCCAGCCGGATTGGGGCAGTGTGGTGGTCGAGTACCGTGGCCACGCGTTGGATCACGCCAGCCTGCTCGAATACATCGTCAGCTTTCGCCAGCACTCAGACTTCCATGAACAATGTGTTGAGCGAATCTTTCTCGACCTGCAGCGTTTGCTCAAGCCGCAGAAGCTGACCGTGTATGCGCGCTATGTGCGCCGCGGCGGGTTGGATATCAACCCTTATCGCAGCACTGAGGCCATGCAGTTCCAGAACCTGCGCCTGGCCCGCCAGTAGCGTTCACGCAAAACAAATGTGGGAGCGGGCTTGCCTGCGATAGCGGTCTTTCAGTCATACATCTGGCGACTGATACACCGTCATCGCAGGCAAGCCCGCTCCCACATTTTGGTTCTGTGTTTGGCTGGGCTCGGGTTAGATCCCGATATTGCCCAGCGTCACCACAATATTGCGCAAGGTCCCGGCAATGCCTGGGTGGTCCAGCTCGAAGCGTTCCACCGCCAGGTTCACGCCATCGGCAATGCTGGGGTCCTGAATCGCGCCTTCCAAAGGCTCTTGAACTTCAAGTTCGGCAATCAATGCTTCGAGTTCGTCGCGTTTCTCCGCCGACATCAGCGGGTCGCTATTCAATTGCTCGCGCAATTCTCTGACTTGGTCTTTCAACTGTTCGCGGGCAGGCATGGCGTTCTTCCTTTTATCGATAGGCACTGGCATAGACCGCGGCACGCCGGGAAAGGTCTACGGGCTGAGCAGTAGATTAATCCACCGGCGCCGACCGTGCATGATCTCGATCAGGGCTTCTCGCCTTTGAGCTGGCGCAGGCTGATGTCCGCCAGGCAGGTGCCGAGCTCGCCGAGGTGATCGATCACCGAATGCACGCCCAAGCCATACAGCGCCACCGTGGCCTTGGCGCGCTTGTGCTCGCGTTGCTGCTCGGTCAGCGCCTGCCATTGTTCGGGCGCCAGGCCGCACAGTGAGCCGCAGGACGCCAGGCCAATGGTCCACAACCCGGCATTGAGCCCCGATTGCAGCAAGCGTGGTTCGCCGCTGACCAGCACGCAGCCTTCAAGGCGTTCGATGTTCAACTCCATCAAGGCCTGCCAGCACGCATGCGGCGCCGGCCAGCGAATCGAGGAGGGCGATGCGGCTTTGAGCCAATCAGGCAGTACGGCGGCCAGAGGGGTGGTTACCGCGCCAGGGAGTTCATCCAGCCAAGCGCAGGGCACGCCCTGGTCTTTGAGGCTGCGCAGGATTTTCAGCGCGCCAGGTGTGGCATGAGAGTCGGGGCAAGGGCTATCGGTGCGCGCCAGGGAACCAAAATCCACCAGGCAGCCACTAAGGCCAAACAGTACGGCAGTCAAGGAGGGTGCGCTGGCGACGGCAATCTCGGCGTGAGGCATTTTCAACATCCCTGAAATAGCTGTGACGCTATCGGGGCTGGATGACAAGCGCGTGACATCGGCAGTAATTGTAGGAATTTTGTGCATTTCCTATGAGAGCGATCCTACTGGATGCCTTATTCGACACTTCCGTCATATACTGACGGCCTTATTCAGGGCATAGCGCCCATGACAGACCATTCAAGGAGCCAAAGCTATGCGCTGGAGCCACTATTTCGCTCAGCTATCTGTGTGTGCCACTGTTCTTTTGGCCCCGTTCGCCGCTAACGCTGCGTCGGAAGATGATCCATGGGAAGCCGTTAACCGTCCGATCTTCACCTTCAACGACACCGTTGACACTTACGCGCTCAAGCCATTGGCCCAGGGCTATCAGTTTGTCACCCCGCAATTCGTCCAGACCGGCATCCATAACTTTTTCCGCAACATCGGTGATGTCGGCAACTTTGCCAACGACGTTTTCCAGCTCAAGCCGCACGCGGCCGGTGTCGACACTGCCCGCTTGCTGATGAACACCACCTTTGGCGTGTTGGGCTTTATTGATGTCGGCACCAAAATGGGGCTGCAACGCAACGATGAAGACTTCGGCCAGACCCTCGGTTACTGGGGCGTCGGCAGCGGTCCTTACGTGATGCTGCCGCTGCTCGGCCCAAGCACCTTGCGTGATGCGCCGTCCAAGTACGTCGACAGCTACACCCAACCGTACCGCTACATGAACGACATCGGCTGGCGTAACAGCACCTTCGGCCTGAACATTGTCGATACCCGTGCCAGCCTGCTCGACAGCGAGAAGCTGATCACCGGTGACAAGTACACCTTCATCCGTAACGCTTACCTGCAGAACCGCGAGTTCAAGGTCAAAGACGGCAAGGTCGTCGACGATTTTTAAGCCGTGACGTTTTGAAATGAAAAAGGCGACCCGAGTGGTCGCCTTTTTTGTGCACGGCTTTTAGTGCATTTTCAGGATCTTGAGGCCCAGGTGCTGGCGCTCGCCCTCGTTTTTGGCCCACACCACTTCGGTATCTGCCTCCAGGCCCGCGAGGGCGGCGTGTTCCGAGTCAATGCGCACGGTCAACGGGTCGCCCACCTGAAACTGGCGGGGTGCTTGAACCTGCATACCGGAGCTGGAGAGGTCCACGCAGACCCCGGCAATCTCCTGTCCGGCGTGGATCAGCGACACATCGGCATCCACTCGCATGCGGATGAAATCGCGTTTTTCGGCGTAGTCGCGCTCGTGTTCGCTCACGGGTTCCATCCTTACTTTGTGTTGTGGTCGTGGGTGTTCTTATAACTCCCGGTGATTTGCGGTGTAAAGACGCCCGGCGACCATCGGCATGAGCTTGAAACCCCTGACGGATGGGAGTACCGTCTGCGCCTTAGAAGGGCACCTCTGCTTTACCGTTGTGCATGGGCGAAATCCCAATGCTTTGTAGGACAGAGTGGCTAGAAAGCGAATCCAGTACGTGAGCCCGGCCATTGCCGAGCCGCCTACGCCAACCTAATTCTGGCGCCGTTTGCCCACATGCAAAAAACCAGTGCCACGCTGCTGATAATCGATGACGACGAAGTAGTGCGCGCGAGCCTCGCGGCCTATTTGGAAGACAGTGGCTTCAGCGTCCTGCAGGCCAGCAATGGCCAACAGGGTCTCCAGGTATTCGAGCGCGACAAGCCCGACCTTGTGATCTGCGACCTGCGCATGCCCCAGATGGGCGGCCTCGAGCTGATTCGCCAGGTGACTGAGCTCGCCCCGCAGACGCCGGTGATTGTCGTGTCCGGTGCCGGTGTGATGAACGATGCCGTCGAGGCCCTGCGCCTGGGCGCCGCCGATTACCTGATCAAGCCCCTGGAAGACCTGGCCGTGCTGGAGCACTCGGTGCGCCGCGCACTGGACCGTGCCCGCCTGCTGCTCGAAAACCAGCGCTACCGCGAAAAGCTCGAAACCGCCAACCGCGAACTCGAAGCCAGCCTCAACCTGCTTCAGGAAGACCAGAACGCCGGTCGCCAGGTGCAGATGAACATGCTGCCGGTGAGCCCCTGGACCATTGATGAGTTCAAGTTCGCGCACCAGATCATCCCGTCGCTGTACCTGTCGGGTGATTTTGTCGACTATTTCCGTGTGGATGAGCGGCGTGTGGCGTTCTACCTGGCCGACGTTTCCGGCCACGGTGCATCCTCAGCTTTTGTCACCGTGTTGTTGAAGTTCATGACCACACGGCTGTTGTTCGAATCCAAGCGCAATGGCACCTTGCCGGAGTTCACCCCCTCCGAGGTGCTGGGCCACATCAACCGAGGCCTGATCAGCTGCAAGCTGGGTAAGCACGTAACGATGGTCGGCGGCGTTATAGATGAAGAAACCGGTCTTTTGACCTACAGCATCGGCGGTCACCTGCCGATGCCGGTTTTATACACTCCAGACAGTGTGCGTTACCTGGAAGGCCGTGGTCTGCCGGTGGGCTTGTTCAATGAAGCCACCTACGAAGACCACATCCTGGAACTGCCGCCGACCTTCAGCCTGACGCTGATGTCCGACGGCATCCTGGACCTGCTTCCAGAGCCTACACTCAAAGAGAAAGAAGCCGCCTTGCCTGAAAAGGTCAAGTCGGCAGGCGGCAGCCTGGATGGCCTGCGGCAGGTTTTTGGATTGGCCACGCTAGGGGAGATGCCGGATGATATCGCCCTATTGGTGTTGAGCAGGAATCTTTGATGAGTACCGGAAGAATCCAATTCGCCGAGCAAGACGGGACCTTCGTCCTGAAGTTTGTCGGTGAAGTGCGCCTGACCTTGTGTTCGGCGCTGGATGCAACGATTGAGCGGATTTTCACTGCCCTGAATTTCTCGGCGATCGTGATCGATCTGACCGAAACCCGCAGCATCGACAGCACCACCCTGGGCCTGCTGGCCAAGTTGTCCATTCTGTCTCGGCAGAAGGTCGGCCTGTTGCCGACTGTGGTCACCACCCACGAAGACATCACCCGGCTGCTGCAGTCCATGGGCTTCGACCAGGTGTTCAACATCGTTGACCGCCCGATCCCATGCCCGGAATGCCTGACCGACCTGCCGTCGCAAGACCAGTCTGAAGAAGTGGTACGGGTCAAGGTGCTCGAAGCGCACAAGATCCTGATGGGCCTGAACGAGTCCAACCGCGAAGCCTTCCACGACCTCGTGAACGCCCTGGAACGCCACTAGGCTCCCTGTTGAAACCCAATCCAAATGTGGGAGCGGGCTTGCTCGCGAAAGCGGTGTGTCAGTCAGTAAATTTTTAGCTGACCGACCGCATTCGCGAGCAAGCCCGCTCCCACAGTTGAGCTGCGCTTGGCTTGAGACCAGCGAAAGGCACAAAAAAGGGCGGCACCCGCGAGGGTGCCGCCCTTTTTGCTACCGCCGCGTTTACAGCTTGGCAGTCAACAGCGCCTCAAGCTTCTCCTGGTCCCGAGCAAACTGACGAATCCCCTCCGCCAGCTTCTCAGTCGCCATGGCATCCTCGTTGGACTCCCAACGGAACTGCGCTTCAGTCAAATGCACCCGCGCTTCACCGGCATGGCCTGGCGCCAACTTGCGCTCCAGCTTGCCCTCATCGGCCGCCAGCTTCTCCAGCAGGTCCGGGCTGATGGTCAGGCGATCACACCCGGCCAGTTCTTCAATCTGGCTCAGGTTACGGAAGCTCGCACCCATCACTACCGTTTTGTAGCCATTGGCCTTGTAGTAGTTGTAGATGCGCGTCACCGACTGCACGCCCGGATCATCGGAACCGGTGTAGTCGTTACCGTTAGCCTTCTTGTACCAGTCGTAGATACGGCCCACGAACGGTGAAATCAGGAACACGCCAGCCTCGGCACAGGCGACGGCCTGGGCAAACGAGAACAGCAGCGTCAGGTTGGTCTGAATGCCTTCTTTTTCCAGCTTCTCCGCCGCGCGGATGCCTTCCCAGGTGGAGGCGATCTTGATCAGCACACGGTCGCGGCCAACGCCGGCTTTGTCGTACAGGTCGATCAGACGGTGCGCACGCTTGAGAATGGCGGCTTCGTCGAACGACAGGCGCGCATCCACCTCGGTGGAAATACGGCCCGGCACGACTTTCAGAATCTCTTGACCTACCGCCACCGCAAAACGGTCGCTGGCCAGGCCCACGTCGCCGTTGCAGTCCTTCACGCACTCATCCAGCAGCTTGGCATAGCCTGAGATCGAAGCGGCCTTGAGCAGCAGGGAAGGGTTGGTAGTGGCGTCTTGCGGCTTGAGCTTGGCGAGGGTGGAAAAGTCGCCGGTATCGGCTACAACGGTGGTGAATTGCTTGAGTTGTTCCAGCTTGGAAGTCATGGGCGTGCTCTGTCCTGTGGGTCTGATGACATTACCCGAGCGCCGGCAGGCGCTCAAGGGCGCAAATGCGTTCGATCGTTTGCGAGGGCAACAACCTGAAAACAGCCGTTTGAATCACCGGCCGTACTGCTAACTAGGAGACCAAAACCGCCGACAGGTTCAACCCAACTGCCCGATGACCACCCCGTTTAGAATGTGGGAGCTGGCTTGCCTGCGATAACGCCCGCCCAGCCACCAAACATCCCCCTGACACCCATCACCCAAAACTGTGGGAGCGGGCTTGCTCGCGAAAGCGGCCTGTCAGCCCCAAATAACCCCCTGACACCCAAAAACCATCACCGCCCCTCCAACAACTCCCCCGCCTGATCCAACAACGCCAACGGATCACTCGCCTTATGAATATCCACCGACAACATCTGCCGAAATTTCCGAGCCCCCGGAAACCCAGTCCCCAACCCCAACACATGCCGCGTAATGTGATGCATCACCCCGCCACTGGCCAAATGCTCCGCAATATAAGGCCGCAACAGCGCCAACGCCTCCGCCCGACCAACCACCGGCGCTTCACTGCCAAACAACCGCTGATCCACCTCCGCCAGCAAATACGGATTGTGATAAGCCTCCCGCCCCAACATCACCCCATCAAACACCTGCAAATGTTCCTGGCACTGCTCCAGCGTCTTGATGCCGCCGTTGAGATTAATCTCCAACTCCGGGAAATCCTGCTTCAACTGCGCCGCCACGTCATAGCGCAACGGCGGAATGTCGCGATTCTCCTTCGGCGACAACCCCTCCAGAATCGCAATCCGCGCATGCACCGTAAAACTGGTGCACCCGGCATCCCTCACCGTCCCGACGAAATCACACAACTCGGCATAACTGTCGCGCCCATTGATCCCGATCCGATGCTTCACCGTCACCGGAATCGACACCGCATCGCGCATCGCCTTCACGCAATCCGCCACCAAGGCAGGGTGCGCCATCAGGATCGCGCCGATCATATTGTTCTGCACCCGATCACTCGGGCAGCCGACGTTCAAGTTCACTTCATCGTAACCGGCTGCCTCGGCCATACGTGCGCAGGCGGCGAGGTCGGCGGGGACACTGCCGCCCAACTGCAGCGCGAGCGGGTGCTCGGCTTCGTTGTGACGCAGGAAGCGGTCGTGGTCGCCATGCAGGATCGCGCCAGTGGTGACCATCTCGGTGTAGAGCAGGGCGCGCTTGGAGAGCAGGCGCAGGAAGAACCGGCAGTGGCGATCGGTCCAATCCATCATCGGGGCGACGGAGAAGCGGCGGGAGAGGGGAGCGGTTTGTAGGGGCATTGGGGGATCTGAGTTAGCGAGGCGAATGGGGCGCAGTTTATCAGGGATGGGTCTTGGGAGTAGTAGAGCGTGTGGTGTGCCTCTAACCATATAGCACGTAACATAGCTGCACGCGAAATATGACAAGTATCTGAAGACGAGGGCTGACCTCCATATCCCATTGATGGCCTGCCCCCCCCCCCTCTAGCTGGATGTCTGTTTTAAAGTCGGATGAGTACGAATCCAGTCTCTGTGCCGACGCAGTCTTTAATAACTGCTGTTTCTATTAGGCTAAATGAAATAATGTGAAACGCTGGCATTGGTTGAGGCGTAATGAAATTATAGTCGCAATTAGCTGTTTTTCTGGCGAGTTCTCGGGCAAGTATCCGAGTTGCATTGGAGGGCAAAACTGAATTAAAGGTCGAACAGACGGCTCGAGTTCTTCTCTTTGTGAGGTGAATTATGAAAGCAGTTGATAGTGCTGTTGCACCTATAGTTGCTATGATTAATGCTAAAACCGTCTTCAGAAAGTCGTAGCTTTCGTCTGAATAGGCAGAGTAGGCATAAACTGCCAGCGAAATCAGTAGAAATAGGAGGAAAGTTTTAAGTGTGCTCTGTAAGAGGTACATGCGCGATCTAATGTAGTAGGTAGAAGTTGGATCTACGCTATCGCGGTCCGAAAACATCCAGCTTTTTAGTATAAAGTCATATCTTGTGTCAAGTGCCTTGATGGTATTAATGGTTTTTGCTATTTGGTTTGTAATTGTACGGCGTTTCTTGGGGAAGTCTTTATCTACGTGAAAACTGATAACATAGCTTGAAAGCTTGAACGGTAGCTTTGGAGCTCTGTCGACAGTCATTATCAGGCCTTCCCCCAATGGAATGCCTAAGCCCTTGTGTCCTATAATTAGCCGCAAGCCTGTGCCTACCAATATTGAGTAAAGTAAAATCTTCAATTCGCTGATATAATATATTCCATGCGGCGATATGTAGCGCAGTGGCATATATGCGGCGCTGACAAGCATTAGCCATATAATGCCTCTGTGCGCCAATAGTCTAAGTATCTTAATTGGCATGCTCGAGAGCAGCTTGTGCTGGCTCTTTTTTGAATATTTAAGCCATATGAAAATAATTAGGAGAACCCACGCGAATATGCCAGAGCATTTTAATGCAATAGATATGTAGCTTAATGTCCATATGAGTATTTCGCTAGTTTCCATAGCTGTCCTTAGATTTATGATAGTAGGTGCTGAATGATATCATATTGACATCATTCGGTGTGGGTTTTGCATTTAACTATTTGAGTTCATTGCTCGGGTATTAGATCTATCGATTCGTATCACAGTATTCACTTTGAAATTTCCCACACTTTTTTCAGCTTGCCCCTCAGAAAACCCATCGCTAACCTCCTGAAGCTGCTGCAA
Organism: Pseudomonas sp. MF6747; assembly: GCF_963890955.1. NCBI lineage: Bacteria > Pseudomonadati > Pseudomonadota > Gammaproteobacteria > Pseudomonadales > Pseudomonadaceae > Pseudomonas > Pseudomonas sp. MF6747. The sequence continues at coordinate 246,273 of NZ_CAWPSZ010000023.1, read as the reverse complement.
TCCCAGCGGCCGGAGGTGGAAGTCCGTATTGCTAAGGCGTTTTTAACTCCCATACATATTTGGAGCTTCGCCCATGCACAACAACACCCGGACTTCTTCAATGGATCAAAGCGCATCGCCCGTCGATCCCAAGCTTCAAGCCGTAGCCCAGCGAGCCATCAAGCATCACATGCCTCCATCCGACGAAGCCGCTACCCTCGAACGTTCAATCGATAACCTCTTCCTGATCAATCCAACCATCGACACCGAAACCCTCCTAGCCAACGCCGCCGAAAACCTCGACTCCGCAAACCAAATGGCCGCCACCCTGGCCTTCGACCTCGAAGACCCGCACCGCGCCATCATCCTGGGCATCCAGCAACTCATCGACCTAAGCGCCCTACTCATCGCCCGAGCCCAAGACCAAGTTGCGCCTGCCGCCACAGCCTGACCCCCAACCCCGCCGCCTAACCCAAGGCGGCAACCTGAACCCACGCTGTCACCCAGCAAAGTTTCATAATTCCCCGCACCGTTGAGGACTACGCTCCCACTTAAGAGAGGCCCCCCGCACCTCCAGCCCATAGGGAACTGAAAACATGATCTCGAACCTGGTTAAAGTCGCGCTGATTGCTGGCACGCTGCTGTTGGGCGCTTGTTCGACGGGGTCGTCGGGCGGCAGTGATGACCCTTGTTTCTCTGGCGGATGCCAGGCGTTTGGGGACCATAGCCCGAGCAAGACCGCCAAGATGAATTTTGGCGGCGGTGGGTTGGGGAGTAGTTATGGGGAGTATGGGTCGGGGTTGTTGCATGATGATTGATGGGGTGGTGGGGCAGTCAGAGGTGTGTTGACTGGCCCACCGCTATCGGGGGCAAGCCCCCTCCCATCTTTAGAATGCCCACATTAGGATTGTGGTGGTCTGGGGCGTGTCAGTGGCCGCCTTTCATGCGGCGGGCGATGAGGTAGATGCCCAGGCCTACCAGCGCTGTGGCGGCGCCGATGTAGCCGGTGCTCGTCCAGCCATACCCTGCAGTAATCGCCATCCCGCCAAACCACGGGCCCAGCGCATTTGCCAGATTAAACGCCGCGTGGTTGGACGCTGCCGCCAAACTCGGTGCTTCGTGGGCGATGTCCATCAGGCGAATTTGCAGCGGCGCGGCCATGGCAATCATGGTGCCGACCAGGCCGATACCGAGTAGCACGCTCCACAGCGCACTGGCGGCGAAGGTGAAGAAGATCAGCACGGCCATCGACCACACCATGATCCAGCCCACGGCGCGAAATTGCATGCGGTCAAACAGTTTGCCGCCGGCGATGTTGCCGATGATGCCGCCTACGCCAAACGCGGCGAGGCCGAAGGGAATCCATTGTGGCGAGACTTTGGTCACTTCGAGCATGGTCGGGGCGAGGTAGCTGAAGACGCAGAACATGCCGGCAAAGCCAATCGCGCCGATGGACAGGGCCATCCACACTTGGGGTTTGGTGAAGGCGCGCAGTTCTTTGCGCGGGTCGCTGCGCGGTTCGTCGCGGCGGTCCGGCACGAATTGCCAGACGAGTGCGATGGTGCACACGGCGATGGCGCTGACCAGGGCGAACGCCGAGCGCCAGCCCAGGTGTTGGCCCAGGAAGGTGGCGATGGGGTTGCCGAGCAGCATGGCGAGGGTGAGGCCCATCATTACCCGGGCCACGGCGCCGGCGCGTTTATCGTTGGGCACCATGCTGGAGGCGACGACGGCGGCGATGCCGAAGTAGGCGCCGTGGGGCAGGCCGCTGATGAAGCGGAAGGCCACCAGCGAGCCGAAGGTCGGGGTGAAGGCGGTGGCGAGGTTGCCCAGCGCGTACAGGCCCATCAGCAATAAAAGCATGTGTTTGCGCAGCAGCTTGGCGCCGAGGATGGCCAGCAGTGGCGCGCCGACCATGACGCCGAGGGCGTAGGCGCTGATGGCGTGGCCGACTTGGGGTTCGCTCAAATTCAAGTTGTGGGCGATGTCGGGCATCAGGCCCATGATGGCGAATTCGCCAGTGCCGATCGCGAAGGCGCCCACGGCCATGGCAGCTTCCATTTTGGCGGCGCTGCGCGCGGGCAGTACGTGCCCGGGTGTTTGCTGGATAGTCATGGGTAACTCTGTTTGGAAGGATTGCACGAAGGACTGCCGCCGATGCTACGCAAGCAACGGCGGAGGTGTCTAGAACAGCTGTTTGCAGCAGAGTTCAGTTTCATCTGGCCACCTGTGACGCCACGTCGCGCCTGCCAGGCTTGACACTGACGGGTTAAAACCCGCGATTTAGAGCTGTCAATTGGCCAAACGGCGCATAAACGCCCTATGGCGTGATATTCTGCGCGCCGTCTTGGTCTGGTCTTTCCCCGGCACGTACACCCGTATACGTCCCGGCGGTTGGCTGTCGTCCAGGTAGCTGAAGCCAATAATGATAAAAAGTCAGCGCAGAAGGGACATAAACAGTGAGGTCGATACGTCGGCCTTGTGTGCCCACCCTGCGGCTCTCTCGTAAATGTGCAAACCCCGCGGCGCGCTGCCTGGCGCGGCGTGATAGAGGGTTGCCCATGCTCAGGGGCGGTAGGGCGGATGGCGTTTTATCATAGGTGCTACTGATGTTTAAAAAAGTAAACACTGCCCTGCTGGGGCTGGCTTTGTCGATGGGGATCACCTCCGTTCACGCGGAAGAGGCAAAGAAAGTCGATGTGCTGCTGATCGGCGGCGGCATCATGAGTGCGACCCTGGGTGTTTGGCTCAACGAGCTGCAGCCGGACTGGTCGATGGAGATGGTCGAGCGCCTGGATGGCGTGGCCGAAGAAAGCTCCAACGGCTGGAACAACGCCGGTACCGGTCACTCGGCCCTGGCTGAGCTGAACTACACCCCGGAAAACAAGGATGGCACCGTTGAGATCCCGAAAGCGGTCGAGATCAACGAAGCGTTCCAGATCTCCCGTCAGTTCTGGTCCTGGCAGGTCCAGCAGGGCGTGCTGAAGAACCCACGTTCGTTCATCAACTCCACACCGCACATGAGCTTCGTGTGGGGCGATGACAACATCAAGTTCCTGAAAAAACGCTACGAAGCCCTGCAAGCAAGCCCGCTGTTCGCTGGCATGCAGTACTCCGAAGACCCGGCGCAGATCGCCAAGTGGGTTCCGCTGATGATGGAAGGGCGTGACCCGAACCAGAAAATCGCGGCCACCTGGACCCCGATCGGCACCGACGTGAACTTCGGCGAGATCACCCGCCAGTTCGTGGCCCACCTGCAGACCACGCCGAAGTTTGATCTGAAACTGTCGAGCGAAGTGCAGGACATCACCAAGAATGCCGACGGTTCGTGGCGTGTGAGCTACAAAAACCTGAAAGACGGCACCAAGACTGAAACCGACGCCAAGTTCGTGTTCATCGGCGCCGGCGGCGGTGCACTGCACCTGCTGCAGAAGTCGGGCATTCCTGAAGCCAAGGAATACGCGGGCTTCCCAGTGGGCGGTTCGTTCCTGGTGACCGATAACCCAACGATTGCCGAGCAGCACCTGGCCAAGGCCTACGGTAAGGCTTCGGTTGGCGCGCCACCGATGTCGGTTCCGCACCTGGACACCCGCGTGCTGGATGGCAAGCGTGTAATCCTGTTTGGCCCATTCGCGACCTTCTCGACCAAGTTCCTGAAAGAAGGCTCGTACCTGGACCTGCTGACCAGCACCACTACCCACAACATCTGGCCAATGACCAAAGTCGGTATTCGTGAATACCCACTGGTCGAGTACCTTGCCGGCCAACTGATGCTGTCGGATGACGACCGCTACAACGCCCTGAAAGAGTACTTCCCGAACGCCAAGAAAGAAGACTGGCGCCTGTGGCAAGCCGGTCAGCGCGTGCAGATCATCAAGCGTGACGAAGAGCAGGGCGGCGTCCTGAAACTCGGCACCGAAGTGGTCAGCTCCGCCGACAACACCATCGCCGGCCTGTTGGGTGCATCGCCAGGCGCGTCCACCGCGGCCCCGATCATGCTCACCGTGCTGCAGAAAGTGTTCAAGGACAAGGTCGCGACCCCTGAGTGGCAGGCAAAACTACACCAGATCGTACCGAGCTACGGCACCAAGCTGAATGACAGCCCTGAGGCTGTTGCGAAGGAGTGGGCTTACACTGCCGGCATCCTGCAACTGACCCCACCGCCTGCGATTCCGCAGTTGAACGCGCCAAAGGCAACCGAAGCCACCGAGGCTGCCAAGCCTTCGGCTGAGCCGAGCAAGCCGGCGTCTGACCTGGCGCTGTAAGCCAAAGGTTAAACCGCTGTAAGAAGCCCGCTGAACCGGTCACGGTCAGCGGGCTTTTTTGTGCGCGCGTGTTCAGGCACGCACGCGTTCGACCGGCGGCAGTTCCACCGTGCGTTCGGCAGCTGCTAGCGCCGCAGTTAAACCCGCTTGGTCCAGCGGTACGCAGTACGCAGGTTTTGCCCGCTCAAAACGCCAGCTTTCATCCAGCCCTCCTGCGTCTACGGCGTCGAAACCGAGCTTGTCGAGCAGCTTGATGACCTGCGCCTTCGCTGCGGCGTCATCGGCGGCCACCGGCAGTGCACGGCGGTCGGGCGCGCCGTGGGGGCGGGCGTCTTGCGTCAGGTCGGGGGCAAAAATCGCATTGAACACCTTGACCACGTGGGAATGCGGTAGATGCTCTGCGAGCAGCCGGCTGGTGGTGGTTTCAAAGCGGTCCAGCACGGCGATATGCCCGTCGCGGTTGGGGTAGTAATTGTTGGCGTCCAGCACCGTTTTGCCTTCCAGCCATTGCGCGGGCACGCTGCGGTAATGTTCAAACGGAATGGCCACCAGCACGACGTCGCCAAACCGGGCAGCGTCCTCGGCACTGCCCACCTCAACGCCGAGCAGGCCGCTGAGCACGCTGCTCATGGTCTGCGGGCCACGAGAATTACTCAGCATCACCTCATGCCCGGCGGCCAGCGCCAGCTGTGCCACGGCCCGCCCGATGAAACCTGCTCCAATCACGCCGATCTTCATGGTCTTGCTCCTCGTAAGTCATCGAGCAGTTATGATGATTAGCAACTGGCTGGCGATAAATAAGCGTTTTGGCGTGGGTGTTGTTACTGGGAGTAGGGAATGATGGACCGTCTTTCAAGCATGCATGCCTTTGTGATGGCCGCCGAGTTGGGCTCCTACGCCCGCGCCGCTGAGCGCTTGAACCTGTCCGCGCAAATGGTTGCCAAGCATGTTACCGCCCTGGAGCAACGCCTCGGCGCGCGCTTGCTCAACCGCACCACGCGTCGGCAAAGCCTGACCGAGCTGGGGCACGCGTACTACGAACGCTGCAAACATATCCTGACGGAGGCCGAGGCTGCCGATTCGCTCGCCCAGATCATGAATGACACGCCGCGCGGCAAGCTGAGAGTCACCGCCCCGGTCACCTTCGGTTCCTACAGTCTGATGCCGCTGATTACCGCGTTTTTGCGTGACAACCCGGACGTAGAAATTGACCTGCACCTGACGGATCGTTTCGTCGACCTGGTGGAGGAAGGCTATGAGGCGGCGTTCCGTATCGGCCCTTTGGCCACCACCGGTTTAACGGCCCGGCCCTTGGCACCTTATCGCTTGGTGGTGTGCGCGGCGCCGGCGTATCTGGCGGTGCGAGGGACGCCACAGTGCCCGGCGGACCTGGCGCAACATGAATGCCTGGGCTACGCCTTTTGGTCACGCCCGGCGGACCGTGAATGGGTCTTCCACCAAGGCGCGACGCCCTACACGGTGCAGGTCGCCAGCCGCCTTCAAATCAACGAAAGCCGGGCATTGATGTCGGCGGCACTGGATGGCTTCGGCATCGTGCTGGGCGCCGAAGACTTCCTGCGTCCGGCCTTGGCCCGGGGCGAGTTGGTGCGGGTACTGCCGGCATTTGAGGCGCCCAGCCGCCCCATGCACCTGGTTTACACCGCCAACCGACAGCGCACCGCCAAGTTGCGACGGTTTGTCGAGGCGGTGCTGGTACGCTTCGGCCAGGCGTGAGGGCTCAAATGTGGAAGCCCTGTTTTACCTGTGCATACAGATGCAGGGCCAGTGCATTGCTGCTATCGCACAGCAGGTACAGATGATGCACCGGCAGTGGGGGTAACTCGAACCCCGCAATCTTTTGCGTCAGCCCGCTGCCCATGCGGCTTTCTTCGATCAACCCCACCGCCACGCCGCTGCGGATACAGGCCTCGACCGCCGTCGAATTGGGGCTCTCCAGCAATAACCGGTGGTAAATCCCGTGATCCTTCAGCGCCTGCAACGCCGCCGCACGGTACGGGCAGCCGGCAACGGGCACGGTGATAGGCAGCGCCGCATTCGGCGCGCAACTGAAGCCCTCGGCCGCCACCCACAACGGCTGCACTGGCCCCAGGCGTTCGCCCTGAGCCAGCGGTTGTGCGCTGACGGTGATGGCCAGGTCGAGCTGATTGGCCATAAACATATTCAGCAGTTCACCGCTGGTGCGCGCTTCGACTTCCAGCTCCAGCAAGGGGTTGTCGGCGATCAAGCGCGGCAAAAACGCCTGCATGAACGCCGGCGCATAGGTATCGGGAATGCCCAGACGAATCTTGCCCTGCATGCGCTGTGGCATCAGCGCGATCAGCAGGCGGTCATGGCTCTTGAGAAACTCGGTGGTTTCGCCGAGCAGTTTCTGGCCATACAGGGTCAGCTCCACGCCCTGGTTGCTGCGGCTGAACAGGCGCTGGCCGATTTGCGCCTCAAGCTTCTGAATTTGCGTGGTCACGGTCGACGCGCTGCGGTGCACATGTTCGGCCGCCTCGTTGAAGCGCCGAAAGCGCGCCACGGCGTGAAAAGTGCGTAACAAGTCGATGTTCAGTTGTTTGGCCATGATTCCACTACTACGAATTTATGGTGCAGGTAATTCAAATGTACAGAAGCATGCGCGGCCCTTAGCCTTTGAGTCAACGTGCACTGACGGGAGGCCTCATGACGCGATCAACCTTGAAACGGCTGCTGTTGCAGGTGGCGTTTGTGCTGTCCTGGAGCTCCGGCTACATCGGCGCCAAGTTGGGTACGCAAGGCAGCGGGGCATTCAACCTGCTGTTCTGGCGCTTCCTGCTGGTGTCGGTGTGCCTGGGGCTGTTTTTGAACGTGAAGCTGTTGAAGGTCACCTGGGCTCAGATTCGCCATTACGCAGTGATCGGCTTTCTCTCGCAGTTCCTCTACCTGAGCTGCCTGTATGTGGCGATCCAAAACGGATTGCCGCCCGGCATTGCGGCCATCATCGCGGCGCTGCAGCCGTTGATGACGGCGGCATTGTCGACCGGCAGCGCTGCCGAGCGCAGCGGTGGTTGGCAGTGGGTCGGGTTGATGATCAGTTTTGCCGGGGTCTCCATCGTAATCGCCGGGCAGTACAGCAGTGGCGGGCAGAGCGTCGGCTTTGTCATGTACTTGTTGCCACTGGCCGCAGCGCTGGGGCTGACGCTGGCGACCTTGTACGAGCGCCGGGCCGCGCAGCGCCAGGACGCGGGGTTGGTGTTGCCGCTGTTCATCCAGTCGTTGCTCACGCTGATCGGCTTTTCCGGCGCCGTGCTCTATACCGGCACCTTCAGTGTTCCTCATGACTCGGACGTGTTGATCTCTATCGCCTGGCTGACGGTGTTTTCCACATTCGTCGCGTATTTGAGCTTGTGGATGTTGTTGCGGGTAATGACAGCGACCCACGTGGCAGCGCTGGTCTATCTGGAGCCACCGGTCACCCTGGTGTGGGCGGCGTTGATGTTTGGCGATGCGATCGAGGGCTCAACCTACGCCGGCATTGCAGTGGTGGTGGCGGGGCTGGTGCTGGTGCGTCTGAAACAACCGACCGTCGCCTGTACTTCCTGAGGTCCGCAGGTTCAGCAAGCCGACAGACATCACCTGTTAAAAAGAACCCATAGCCAAGCAGGAGCGCGGCTGAAACATGGGGGCATTTTTTACTGGTGCAGGTGCGGGGCGTACGCGCCCGAGGATTTTGTATGTTGCTACGTTATGCGGCATTGGCGGCGGTTGTCGTCGCAGCGTCCGGGTGTGTGCAAGAGCGTGTGGTGCATGAGCGCGGGCCGGTACAGCGTGAGTATGTCGAAGTGGTCGCGCCGCAACCGCCGCCGGTTCAAGTGATCGAGGTCGAACCGGCTCCGCGCTACGGTTATGTCTGGTCACGCGGCTACTGGCGCTGGGCCGGCGGGCGATACGTCGCGGTGCATGGCCATTGGGAGCAAGTGCGCGAAGGCTATCGTTATGTGCATCCGCATTGGGTGCAGCGCAATGACGGTTACCACTGGCAGGGTGGTGGCTGGGTTCGCTGAACCCTGGCCGAACGCCTGGCCGCAGGCGTGAGCGGGTTCGCGCCTGTAAAAAACCACTAGGTCGGCTTTTGGGTACCCAGCAGCCGAACCTCCCGCAGCAACGCGGCACCGAGCTGATCGGTGCCCAATTCCTTGTAGCCCACCGCCTTGATCTCGCCGTTTTCTTCGGCCTGGATGATGATCACCGGCGTTTCCTTGCCGGTGGCTTCGTCCACATGCAGGGCGTACTGGGGAATATCCAGCTTGATCGGCGTGCCCGCTGCCTTGCCTTGCACATTGATCAGGAACGCCGCGCAGCCAGTGTCGACATCCACACTGGTGGCGGGGCGGCCGCTGACGAAGCAGGTTTGCGGAAGGTCGGGCCAGGCGATGGTGTCGGCCAGGGTAAAGGTCGGCGTCAGGGCCAAGGCCGCGAGCAAAAGCGTGCGCACGTTGGGTTTCTCTCGATCAAGGGTAGAGGCGGTTTTTACCAAAGGCCGCAATTCACTGCAACGCTGCCTCAGGTCAGGCGTTTCATCCCGGTGGCCTTGACCGCGTTGAGGTCAAAGGTGGCGGTGTATTCACAGCCTGCCGCATGGGCACAGCGCTCTATCAGGTAGTCGGCAAACTCGGCTTTGCCTGCCGTGAATCGTCGCAGCGCCTGCCAGATGATCTCGGCATGTTCGACGGTCAATTCACGCGTACGCAGCAGCGTCTCCAAAACCGTCACCACGTCACTCTTGGCCGATTGGTAGCAGCTTTGTAATACCCATACCAGTTCCACCACGCACACCAGACTGACGAAACCCGGCGAAAGCGTGGTGAGCGATTCGATCAGCTCGGACGCCTTCGGGGATTGAACGGGATCATCCTGGGTGACATACCGCACCAGCACATTGGTATCCAGGCCGATCATTGCGCTTTTGCTCCCTGCGCAGCGATGGCGCGGTTCATGTCGTCAATCGACACGGCCTGGGCGGGCTTGCGGATCAACCCCTTGAGGTCCTGAACGGTTTTGCTCGCTGCGATGATGGAAAACTTGCCGTCTTCCGTTTCGACAAATTCAACCCGGTCGCCGGTTTCCAGGCCGAGTGCGGTCCTGACTTGGACAGGAATGGTGATTTGCCCTTTTGAAGTAAGTGTGGCGGTCGCCATAGTGAAGATCTCCATCGTAATGTTCCTTACCCTAAGGTAAGGATTGATGAAGGACAAGATCCGTTGGTCCATAGGTCGCTCTGCTGGTAGGCGTGGGTGGGAACAGGTAAAACCCTAGTTCGAAGTTTTCACGTTCACACGCTTTTTAGAGCCCCCAAGAGATACAAGCTATGACCGACCGCCACCGCATCATCCCGCCCGCCATGCAAGCCATCGTAGAGCGCGCGGGCTACGTGCCTGCCGTAAAAGTTGGCAACACTTTGTATTGCGCAGGCCAGGTCGGTCGCACGCCGGAATTGGCCGTGATAGAAGACCCCGAGGCGCAATTCATCGCCGCCTGGGAGAACCTGCGGCAAGTATTGGAGGAGGGCGGCTGCCGTTTTGAAGACGTGGTCGACATGACCACGTATCACGTTGATATGAGCCAGCACATGGCGGTTTTTCGCGAGGTGAAAAACCGCCTGTTCCCACGCGGGCATTGCGCCTGGACGACCATCGGCGTGTCAGAACTGGCGCATCCCGGGTTACTGGTGGAAATCAAATGTGTGGCGGTACAGCGCTAATTCATTGCACAACGCGATAGCACGGCACATACGCGGCACCGCCCGGCAGCTTCATGCGGTGCTGGGCGACAAACGCCTGTAGCAGCTCGTCCAGCGGTTTCATGATGGCCGGGTCGCCGTGGATTTCGTACGGGCCGTGCTGCTCGATCAGGCGAATGCCCTTGTCCTTGACGTTACCGGCCACGATCCCCGAGAACGCACGGCGCAGGTTGGCGGCCAGTTCGTGGGGCGCCAGGGCGTGGCTCAGTTGCAGGCTGGCCATGTTTTCGTGGGTCGGGTCGAATGGGCGCTGGAAACCTTCGTCGATCTTCAGCAGCCAGTTGAAGTGGAAGGCGTCGTTGCGCTCGCGGCGGAACTGCTTCACGGCCTTGAGCCCGGCCGTCATCTGGCGCGCGACTTCGGCTGGGTCGTCGATGATGATCTGGTAGTGCGCCTGCGCCGCTTCGCCGAGGGTGGCACCGACGAAGGCATGCAGTTGTTGCAGGTACGGCGCCGCATGTTTCGGCCCGGTGAGGATGACCGGGAACGGCACGTCGCGGTTGTCCGGGTGCATCAGGATGCCCAGCAGGTACAGGAACTCTTCAGCCGTGCCGGCGCCGCCCGGGAAGATGATGATGCCGTGGCCGACGCGCACGAAGGCTTCCAGGCGTTTTTCGATGTCCGGCAGGATCACCAGCTCGTTAACGATCGGGTTTGGCGCTTCGGCAGCGATGATGCCCGGCTCGGTCAGGCCCAGGTAGCGGCCGCCGGTGATGCGCTGTTTGGCGTGGGAGATGGTCGCGCCTTTCATCGGACCTTTCATCACGCCAGGGCCGCAGCCGGTGCACACGTCGAGGCTGCGCAGGCCCAGTTCGTGGCCGACTTTCTTGGTGTATTTGTATTCTTCGGTATTGATCGAGTGGCCGCCCCAACACACCACGATTTTCGGCTCGACACCCGGGCGCAACGTACGGGCGTTGCGCAGCAGGTGGAACACGTAGTCGGTGATGCCCTGGGAATTGCTCAGGTCGATGCGCTGGCTGTCCAGCTCGTTCTCGGTGTAGACGATGTCGCGCAGGGCGCTGAACAGCATTTCGCGGGTGCTGGCGATCATTTCGCCGTCGACGAAGGCGTCGGCCGGCGCATTCAACAGTTCCAGGCGTACGCCGCGATCCTGTTGATGGATACGCACTTCAAAGTCTTTATAGGCGTCGAGGATGGTCTTGGCGTTGTCGATGTGCGCGCCGGTGTTAAGGATGGCCAAAGCGCACTGGCGGAACAACGTGTAGATGCTGCCGGTACCGGCTTCGCTCAGTTGCTGGACTTCACGCTGGGACAGGGTTTCGAGGCTGCCCTTGGGGCTGACGGAGGCATTGATGACTTGACGTTGGGGCATTCTGATTCCTTGAAAGCACAGCCACCGCACCCGCCAGGGGTGGCGATGGCTGGAGAATGGTGAGCGCCGAACTCGGTCGCACGAGACGCACAGTTTGGCAGGCATGAGGCCGTGCGCAAACTCCGTCCAGCACCATCATGCCGCAGAACTTACTGAATCAGCTTCCAGTTTTTGTAGAAAACCCGACGCAGGGTGAACACCAGCCCGGCAAAGCCCGAGATCACGGCGTTGAGCACGGAGGGCAGCAAGGTCGGCCGCACAATATCGATGAACAGGCAGTAACGCTTGGCGTCGTTCTTGTTGAAGGACGCGTGCATCAGCGTGTCATCGAAGATAAACAGTGGGTCGTCGTGCCAATAATGCTTGTGTTTGCCCACCTGGATGTAAACACCCTCGTGGTGCGGCGCCGGTGCCATGTTGTAGAGCACTCGGAACATCATGCGCAGCGGGCCGAAGTGGAACGACGTCGAGCGGTTTTCGTTGAACACCGACACCCCGATGGTCTTCACGAACGGCAGTTTTTTGCGCAGCTGCGGGATGTCCAGCGTGGTTTCGATCGGGCGGCCGTACCATTGGAAAAACAACATGCCGCGCTTTTTCTCGGCCATGCGTTCGTCCAGGTAACCGATGATTTCGTCCTTGTGGGCCATGGCGTCGTCGATTACCTGTTGCAGGTCTTCACGCCAGGCGGGCGGCAGGTCGTTCATGGTGTAGACGTGGCGGTTGCGCAGGCTGAAGAGGTCGAACAGGGTATTGAACGGCGCCAATATCCACGTGTTGCGGCCGTTGCCGACGAAGTATTTCTTGATCGTGTCGCGGTCGTACAGGCCGTTGCGCAGGAAGTCATAAATGCCGCAGAACAGCACCAGCAACAGAAATACCAGGGTGGTGCGCGGGAAGCAGTACATGAACAACAGAACGCCCAGCACCCAGGCGGCTGAGACCAGCTTTTTTTGAACAGCACTTTTACTCATGAAGCGTGGCTCCGAACCTGAAACAAAGCGAAACAATGTTGCCATGATAGTGGGTTCCGGCGGCGCTGGGCGTTTTAAATATTGCGAAATTGTGAAGGCCTGGCACAGTTTTTAACCCGCGCGGTGGCGTATCCGGCCTTTTGTTGATTGGATTTTGTAAACAGAAGATTTGCGACTATCGTGACGCTTCGGTTTTTTGGACGTCATAGACCGGTACGATTAAGCTGAATGGCCACCATTGGCCTTCGGCACCTTGGAAGAGGCAGAAATTTTATGATCATCAAACCGCGGGTTCGTGGCTTTATCTGTGTGACCGCTCACCCTGTTGGCTGTGAAGCGAACGTCAAAGAGCAGATCGACTACGTCACCCAGCATGGCGTCATCGAAGGCGGCCCAAAGAAGGTGCTGGTCCTCGGCGCCTCCACCGGTTACGGCCTGGCCGCGCGCATCAGTGCTGCGTTTGGCTGCGGCGCCGATACCCTAGGTGTGTTTTTTGAGAAAGAAGGCGAAGAAGGCAAGCTGAGCTCCGCCGGCTGGTACAACAGCGCAGCGTTCGAGAAGTTTGCCGTTGAAAAAGGCCTGTACGCCAAGAGCATCAACGACGACGCGTTCTCCGACGAGATCAAGCGCCTGACCATCGAAACCATCAAGAAAGACCTCGGCAAAATCGACCTGGTGGTGTACAGCCTGGCCGCGCCACGCCGTACCGACCCGCAAGGCGTGGTGCACACCTCCACCCTCAAGCCGATCGGCAAGGCCGTGACCCTGCGCGGTATCAATACCGACAAAGGCGTTGTGGTCGATACCACGCTTGAGCCTGCGACCCAGGAAGAAATCGACGGCACCGTGAAAGTCATGGGCGGCGAGGACTGGCAGCTGTGGATCGACGCGCTGCGTGACGCCGACGTGCTGGCTGAAGGCGCCAAGACCACCGCCTTCACCTACCTCGGTGAAAAGCTGACCCAGGACATCTACTGGAACGGCTCCATCGGCGAAGCCAAGAAAGACCTCGACAAGAAAGTCCTGACCCTGCGCGACAACCTTGCTGCACTCAAGGGCGACGCCCGTGTGTCGGTGCTCAAGGCGGTGGTCACCCAGGCCAGTTCGGCGATCCCGATCATGCCGCTGTACCTGTCGCTGCTGTTCAAAGTGATGAAAGAGCAGGGTACCCACGAAGGCTGCATCGAGCAGGTCTACGGCCTGTTCAAGGACAGCCTGTACGGCAAAGAGCCGAAACTGGATGCCGACGGCCGCCTGCGTGCCGACCTGGCTGAGCTGGAGCCCAAAGTCCAGGACGCCGTGGCGGCGCTGTGGAACCAGGTGACTGACGACAACGTTAACGAAATCAGCGACTTCGCCGGTTACAAGGCTGAGTTCCTGCGTTTGTTCGGTTTTGAAATCGACGGCGTTGATTACGAAGCTGATGTGAACCCGACCGTGAAGATCAAAGGCCTGATCCAAGCCTAAACACGGTCAAAAAATGTGGGAGCGGGCTTGCTCGCGAATGCGGTATGTCAGTATCAGATACAGGGGCTGACACTCCGCTTTCGCGAGCAAGCCCGCTCCCACATTTGCTTTGTGTGAACTCAAAACCCTCCTAAACGCCATCGCGCTCCCGCCACTGCCCTTAATCTGCCAGACTCCTTCGGCTATCAAGCCACGCTAACGGAGGATCTGATGACGATTCGTGCAGTAGTTTTTGATTTCGGCGGTGTCCTGTTCGACTGGAACCCGCACCACCTGTACCGCCAGCTGATTGCCGACGATCACGAGCGGCAACACTTTCTCGACACCATTTGCACCCAAGCCTGGAACACCGAGCAGGACGCCGGTCGCAGCCTGGCCGAAGGCACGCGCCACCTGATCGAGCAGTACCCGGAACACGCACCCTTGATCCAGGCCTATTACGACCGTTGGCACGAAATGCTGCGCGGCGCGTTGCCAGAAGGTGTGGCGATTCTCGAGGCGTTGCATCAAGCCGGTATGCCGCTGTTCGGGCTGACCAACTGGTCGGCTGAAACCTTTCCCTATGCGCGGGCCAACTACCCGTTCCTGCAGTATTTGCGCGACATTGTGGTCTCCGGCGAGCTGAAGCAAATTAAGCCGGACGCGGCGATCTATCACGCGAGCCTCGGCCAGGTGCGCGCCCATCTGCCGGATATCCAGCCGGGCGAGGTGGTGTTTATCGACGACGTGGCGGGCAATGTCGAGGCCGCCGTCGCCCTCGGTTGGCAAGGTATTCATCACGTGTCGGCCGAGCGTACTGCGGCGCGCCTGCGGGCGTTGGGCGTGGACTTTTAGCGCGCCCATTTTTCCATGGCGAAATCCACAAAGGCGCGCAGCTTGGGCAGGCGGTAGCGGTCCTGTCTGTAAAGCAGGTGCATGGGGCGGCGGGGTAGCGTGTAGGACGTTAACAAGGCTACCAGCTTGCCGCTCTCCAGGTCCGGTTGTACCAGGGCATCGGCCAACATGATGATGCCCATGCCGTTCAGGGCCGCCTGGCGCAGGCCTTGCGAGCTGTTGATGGTCAATGACCCGGACACCGGCACCTCCACCTCGCCTTCCCCGCCAGTCAAGCGCCAGAGTTTGTCGGAGTCGCGCCAGTTGTCGGTCGCGGGGTAGGCGAACGCCAGGCAGTCATGGTGCTGCAGGTCACTGGGTGTCTGCGGCGTGCCGCGGCGTGCCAGGTAATCCGGTGAAGCGCAGAGGGTGAGGGTGTAGGCCTGCATGGGCCGGGCGATCAGGCTGGAGGTTTCCAGCTCACCAAGGCGGATTGCTACGTCGAAGCCGCTGTCGACCAGGTCCATCCGCTCGTTGCTGAGCACCACGTAGAGGTTGATCAGCGGGTAGCGCTGAGAAAATTCGCTCAGGGCAGGCGTCAGGCGTTCGGTGCCGAATACCGGTGGCGCGGTAATGCGCAGGTTGCCCTTGGGCGTTTCGCTGTGGGCCTGCTCCGCCAACACTTCAGAGTCGGCAACCAGCCCCAGTACCTCCAGGCAGCGCTGGTAATACTGCCCACCAAACTCGGTGAGGCTTTGCTTGCGCGTGGTGCGCTTGAGCAGGCTGACGCCCAGGCGCTGCTCCAGGGCGCGGAGGTGATTGCCGACCATGGTGGTCGACATCCCGCATTCCTGCGCGGCGGCCGTCATGCTGCCGCTCTCCACCACCTTGACGTACACCGACATTGCCTGGAACAGATCCATTATCAAGCCTTGGTTTAAAGTCATTACAGGAATGCGCAGTTTATCCAGCTCGGGTGGCTAACGATACTGGTGCCATCACCATGATGCACTGGAGCCTGCCACCATGACCGCCGCCTGCCTGATGACCACGTATCAACCCTTGGCCCTGAGCTTCACCCGCGGCCTGGGTACGCGCCTGTGGGACCAGCAGGGCCGTGAATACCTCGACGCGGTCGCCGGCGTGGCGGTGACCAATGTCGGGCATTCCCACCCTCGGCTGGTGACTGCGATCAGTGAACAGGCGGGCCTGTTGCTGCACACCTCCAACCTCTACAACATTGATTGGCAGCAACGACTGGCCCAGCGCCTGGCACAGTTGTCTGGCCTTGACCGTGCGTTCTTCAACAACTCCGGCGCCGAAGCCAACGAAACAGCGCTGAAACTCGCACGGCTGCATGGCTGGAAAAAGGGCATCGAAGAGCCGCTGGTGGTCGTGATGGAAAATGCGTTTCACGGGCGCACCCTTGGCACCATGGCGGCCAGCGACGGGCCGTCGGTGCGCCTGGGGTTTCAGCGCTTGCCGGGGGATTTTCTCAAGGTCGGGTTTGGCGACCTGGCGGCGCTGGAAGCCATCACGCAACAATTCGGCCCGCGCATTGCCGCGGTGCTGATGGAACCGATCCAGGGCGAGAGTGGCGTGCTGCCAGCGCCGCCCGGCTACCTCAAAGCCCTGCGCGAGCATTGCACGCGCCACGGCTGGCTGATGATGCTCGATGAAATCCAGACCGGCATCGGCCGCACCGGCGCATGGTTTGCTTTCCAGCATGAAGGCATCGTGCCGGACGTGATGACGCTGGCCAAAGGCCTTGGCAATGGCGTGCCCATCGGCGCCTGCCTGGCCCGGGCCGCTGTGGCCCAGCTGTTCACACCCGGCAGCCACGGCAGCACATTCGGCGGCAACCCGCTGGCCTGCCGCGTGGGCTGCACGGTGCTGGACATTATTGAAGAGCAAGGCCTGCTGCAGAACGCCGCGCAACAGGGCGAGCGGCTGTTGGCGCGGCTGCGTGTGGAGTTGAGCGAGCATCCGCAGGTGCTGGCGATTCGCGGGCAAGGCCTGATGGTCGGGATCGAACTGGCACAGCCTTATCGCGATCTGGCCTATCGCGCAGCGCACGAGCACGGCCTGCTGATCAATGTGACGCGCGGCAAGATCATCCGCCTGCTGCCGCCGCTGACGCTGGAGGCCAAGGAGGTGGAGATGATCGTAAGGGCCATCGCCCGCTTATTGGACTGAAACCCGGTAAAAGTGTGGGAGCTGGCTTGCCTGCGATAGCATCACCTCGGTCTGACATTAAGACCGAGGCGCTTGCATCGCAGGCAAGCCAGCTCCCACACATGCCCACATTGAATCCGTGTGACTTTCACAGATCTGGGCCGTTGAGCCACTCCTGATTCATGGTGTCGGTATCGCCCAGGTACTCCAGCAACCAACTCATCGCCGGCGACAATTTGCTCTGCGCCCAGGCCACGCACGATGGGCTGGCCGGGAACGGCCGACGCAATTGCAGCGCGACCAGCTCGCCACATTCGATCCACGGCAACACCTGATGCGCCGGCGCCATGCCCACGCACAGGCCATCGCGCAGGCAATCAAGCGCCGAGGACCAGTTGGGTACCACCAGCCGGCGTTGGTTATCCAGGGTCCAGGTGTCGCGCTTGGGCAGGTTGCGCGAGGTGTCGGTCATGCACAGCGAGGCGAACGGCCGCAGTTGATCGTCACTGAGCAAGCCGTCCAGCGCCGCCAGCGGATGCCTGGCGCTGACCACACACAGCCAGTTCAGCAGGCCCATGTCGCGAAAGGTGAAGTGGCTGGCCACCGGCACCGCGCTGGTGGCGCCGATCACAATGTCGGTGCGTTCATCGGCCAGGGCATCCCATACGCCGTTGTACACCTCGTATTCCAACAGCAATTCCACCTCGGGAAACTGCCGATAGAAGTCCAGCACCAGTTGCCGGCAGCGCTGGGGTTTGACGATGGAATCCACCGCAACCTTCAATTGGCCGCTCCAGCCATTCGCCACCTGCTGGCACAAACGCCGTGTACCGAGCATTTTTTTCATCACGCCGCGGGCTTCGTCTATAAATAGACGGCCGGCCGGGGTCAGCTCCACGTCACGATGTCGCCGCACAAACAGCGGCACCGCCAGCCATTCCTCGAGCTGACGCACCGTATAGCTGATGGCCGAAGGCACGCGGTGCAGTTCCTGGGCGGCCGCGCTGAAGCTGCCGTGGCGCGCCACGGCATCCACCACATCCAGCGAGTATTCGGACCACATGATGTTTGCCTTCAAAATATTTGATAGAGGTGTCCAATTATTATCGCTTCACACCAAAACTGTCAGCTTCATAATGGGCGCCAGTCAGCAAATAGTTTGATGGCAAGTTCAGCAAGGCTTCAATGAAAAATTCTTTTGGTTTCACGTGGTACCTGGCGGGGCTGAGCATGCTCGGTTATCTCGCCATGGATATGTACTTGCCGGCGTTCGGCGCCATGGGCGAGCAGTTGCAGATCAGTGCGGGTGCCGTGGGCGCCAGCTTGAGTATTTTCCTCGCCGGTTTTGCGGTGGGGCAGTTGTTGTGGGGGCCGTTGTCCGACCGCCTCGGGCGCAAGCCGATACTGCTGGCGGGCCTGAGCCTGTTTGTAGTGGGTTGCCTGGGCATGTTCTGGGTCGAAACCGCGCCGCAACTGCTGGCGTTGCGTTTTATGCAAGCGATTGGCGTGTGTTCTGCGGCGGTGAGCTGGCAGGCACTGGTGATCGACCGATATCCGGCCGATAAGGCGCATCGCGTGTTCGCCAGCATCATGCCGCTGATGTCGCTGTCACCGGCCCTGGCGCCGTTGCTGGGCGCCATGGTGTTGAATCACTTCGGCTGGCAGGCGATCTTCGGTGTACTGCTGGGCGTGTCGCTGCTGTTGCTGCTGCCGACGTTGTTGCTGCGCAAAATGCCCAAACGTCGGGCAGAGGAGGGCGAACCTTCGCGCCTCGGTTATGGGCAGTTGCTGACCTCCCGCGTGTTCACCGGCAACGTGATGATCTTCGCTGCCTGCTCGGCCAGTTTCTTTGCCTGGTTGACGGCTTCGCCCTTCATTTTGGGCGACATGGGTTACAGCCCGAATGACATCGGCCTGAGCTACGTGCTGCCGACGTTGGCGTTTCTGATTGGTGGTTACAGCTGCCGCAGCGCATTGCAGCGCTATCAGGGCAAAACCCTGCTGCCCTGGTTACTGGTGGCGTACTGCATCAGCATGGTGGCGTTGTACCTGGTCGCCACGTTGACCGTGCCCACCCTGACCACCTTGCTGATTCCGTTCTGCCTGATGGCGCTGGTCAACGGTGCCAGTTACCCGATCGTGGTGGCGAATGCGCTGATGCCGTTTGCGGAAAATTCCGGCAAGGCAGCGGCACTGCAAAACACCCTGCAGCTGGGGCTGTGCTTTCTCAGCAGCCTGCTGGTGTCGTCGATGATTGACCAGCCGTTGCTGATCACCGTGATTGTGATGCTCGCAACGGCGCCGTTGGCGGTGCTGGGGTATTGGCTGGCGCGGCCGAAGACGGATAACTCGGAACTCGCAAACGCTTAAATCTGCACTGCGATCAAAAATGTGGGAGCTGGCTTGCCTGCGATAGCATCGCCTCGGTGATTCCGAAGTACTCAGGTGTCTGCATCGCAGGCAAGCCAGCTCCCACAGTTGATTGGGTTTCTTCAGGGGTTAGAACGTGACTTCCATGTTCAGCGTTGGCGTGGAAGTCCGAGTCCCCCGGCCGCCGTCCACGCCGAACTTGTTGTGCCAGTACTCATAGCCCACCCCGAGATACAGGTTCGGCTTCACGTTTTTACCCGGCCGCACCGCCACCATCAGCGCGGTGCGCATCAGCGTTTCTGGCGCGGTGTCGCGGCCATGGTAGTCCTCGCCTTTGTCCCCGACGTAATTGATAAAACCCTGGAATTTCGCCGCATGGTTGGCGATGTCGAACGGGCGCATCCACGTCAGGTTGAGCATGTAGGTGTCGTCAAACGTATGGTTTGACTCCTGCGCGCCGGGGATGCCGGTGTGGTTCTTTTCCTTGTAGTACATCAGGCTCAGGTCCAACACACCGACCGTGTTGAACTTCAGCGTCGGGCCGATCACGAGTGCGCGCTTTTTGGCTGAGGCGACGTTGTTGTTGCGGTTGGCATCAAAGCCCAGTGTCAGCGCGTAATCCTTGATCAACCCAGTGCCGAGCGGCACATCAAACACCCGCGATGCATACAGTTGATGCCGGTAAACGGCGTAGACCTCACTGCCGCCATGGTCGGTGCCCTTGCGCGGGTCGTGGCTGTCGGACAGGAACACATCCAGGTTCAGGTAGTTGCTGCCGTATTGGTAGCCACTGGCGTGGGTAAAGCTGTAGATGCGTTTGCTGAAATCATCGGGGTTGTTCGGATTGGTGAAGTGTTGGCCATAGCGAAATCCTACGCTGTTGTTCATCCATTCCACCGCGACAGCCTCCCCACCGCCGAGAAGGGTCAATGCAACGGTTGCGCCCTGTAATGCCTTTTTCATTGTTTTAGGTCCTTTGGCGTTCTGGCTCATGACGGCCGGATTGTTTTTGTAACGCCGATGGAGGGTATCTTGTTCGATTGATTGTATACAACTCTATGGACATGCAGTCCAAACATTGCATACAGTGTTCGCACAACAAAAACAGAGAACCCCTCACCATGACTATCCCGAAGGCGTCACCGCAGCGGCCAGAAGATGAGAATCTTGGCACCGCCGCCAACATGGCTTACGGCCTGCAGCATGTGCTCACCATGTACGGCGGCATCGTTGCCGTGCCGTTGATCGTCGGCCAGGCGGCCGGTTTGTCGCCGGCGGATATCGGCCTGTTGATCGCCGCGTCGCTGTTTGCCGGTGGCCTGGCCACGCTGTTGCAGACCCTGGGCCTGCCATTTTTTGGCTGCCAGCTGCCGCTGGTGCAGGGCGTGTCCTTTGCCGGTGTGGCGACCATGGTGGCGATAGTCGGCAGTGATGGCGCCGGCGGACTACCGGCGATTCTCGGCGCGGTGATGGCCGCGTCGTTTATCGGCTTGCTGATCACGCCGGTGTTCTCACGGATCACCAAGTTTTTTCCGCCGTTGGTCACCGGCATTGTGATCACCACCATTGGCCTCACACTGATGCCAGTGGCGGCACGCTGGGCCATGGGCGGCAACAGCCGCGCGGCGGATTTCGGCAGCATGGCCAATATCGGCCTCGCCGCGTTGACACTGGTGCTGGTGTTGCTGCTGAGCAAGATCGGCAGCGCGGCCATTTCGCGGCTGTCGATTCTGTTGGCGATGGTGATCGGCACTGTGATCGCGGTGTTTCTGGGCATGGCGGATTTCTCCGGTGTGGCCCAGGGGCCCATGTTCGGTTTCCCCACGCCGTTCCATTTCGGCATGCCGACCTTTCATGTGGCGGCAATCATTTCCATGTGCATCGTGGTGATGGTCACCCTGGTGGAAACCTCGGCGGACATCCTCGCGGTGGGCGAGATCATCGACACCAAGGTCGATTCCAAGCGCCTGGGTAATGGTTTGCGCGCCGACATGCTGTCGAGCATGTTCGCGCCGATCTTCGGTTCATTCACCCAAAGCGCGTTCGCCCAGAACGTCGGCCTGGTGGCAGTGACCGGGGTAAAGAGCCGCTTTGTGGTGGCCACGGGCGGGGTGTTTCTGGTGGTGCTGGGGCTGTTGCCGTTTATGGGCCGGGTGATCGCGGCCGTGCCGACATCGGTGCTCGGCGGCGCCGGGATCGTGCTGTTCGGCACCGTGGCGGCCAGTGGTATTCGCACGCTGTCCAAGGTGGATTACCGCAACAACATGAACCTGATCATCGTGGCCACGTCTATCGGCTTCGGCATGATCCCCATCGCGGCGCCGAACTTCTACGACCACTTCCCCACCTGGTTCGCGACCATTTTCCACTCGGGCATCAGTTCGTCGGCGATCATGGCGATCCTGTTGAACCTGGCGTTCAACCACTTCACCGCGGGTAACTCGGACCAGCAGTCGGTGTTCGTGGCGGGTACTGAGCGCAGTTTGTGCTTCCACGATGTGGCAGCATTGCGCGATGGGGATTACTTCAGCGGCGGCAAGTTGTTTGATGCTGAAGGGAAAGAGATTCCGGTGGTGGCTGACGTGCCAAGGAAGGCCGTAAAACCTGAAACCACCGAAGTCTAAAAATGTGGGAGCGGGCATGCTCGCGAATGCGCTGGAACAGTCGAAACCTTCATTGACTGACACCCAGCATTCGCGAGCAAGCCCGCTCCCACAGTGGAATTAGCCCGCCTTGAGGACGTTGTGCGGCACTGAGCACACCTCATCCAGAAACTTCACCACGGTCCCCATGCACGCCTGGCGCTCTTCCACGTGGGGCATGTGGCTGGAATCTTCAAACAGCGCCCAGCGCACGTCCGCGATCTCATCCAGAAACGGCTTGACCACCAGTGGCGTCGCCTCGTCGTGTCGGCCGGAAATCACCAGGGTCGGCACATTGATCGCCGACAGGCGGCCAATCACATTCCAGTCCTTGAGGCTGCCAATCACGTGAAACTCGGTCGGGCCGCTCATGGCGTGGTACACCGTCGGGTCGGCGTCCACCGCTGCGAAGGTGCGGGCCACTTCTTCCGGCCACGGGATGACGCGGCACACGTGCTGGTCATAAAAAATCCGCGAGGCGGCGAGGTATTCCGGGTCCTGGTAGGTGCCGGCCTGTTCGTGTTTGAGCAGGGTTTCGTGCACGCCTTCAGGCAGCAGTTGGCGCAGGCGGTTGGCTTCGCTGACCCACGTGCGCATGCAAGTGGGTGAGTTGGCCGGGATAAACGCGCGCAAGCCCTTCGGCTGCAGAATCGCGTGCTCGCTGCCGAGCATGCCGCCCCAGGATTGCCCGAGGATCGCGTAGTTGTCGCTGATCTGCAGGTGGTCCAGCAGGTTGTTCAACTCTTTAAGGAACAGGCCGATGGTCCAGAACGACGGGTCTTTGTCCGGCAAATGGGTGGAGCGGCCATTGCCCAACTGGTCGTAGTGAATCACCGCATGGCCGCTGGCAGCCACGTCTTTGAAGGCGTCGACATAGTCATGGGTGCAGCCGGGGCCGCCGTGGATGATCACCAACGGTGTACGGCCGGTGGTCAGGTCGCCAGTGACGCGGTACCAGGTCTGGTAGGCGCCGAATGCCGCATAACCTTCGCGGACTTTCTCGATGAATTCCATTTCGTACCCTGCTCTGAAAAAAAAGGATCAGGGATACGATAGTCCGCACACGAAGTTTAAGTAACTAGCAAAACAGCTAGGTTTTGCCGAAGGTTCAGTCTTCCAGCAAGCGGTAATGCGTGGCGCGAACCACCGCCTGCACGCGGTTCTTGGCCCCCAACTTGTGCATCGCCGAGGCCAGGTGCAGGGTGACCACCGCCAGCGAGCGGCTCAACTGGGTGGCGATTTCGGCAGCGGTCAGGCCATCGGCAGCCCATTTCAGGCATTCACGCTCGCGTTTGGTCAGGCGAATATGCGGGTAAGTGCGCAGCTCTTTGCTGAACAGCGGGTAGGCCGCTTCCTGCAGGGCATGGGTAATCAGGCTGAAGTCCGCCAGGGTCTGCTGCGCATCCTTCAACACCGTGCTGGCTTTGCCGGTGCGCAAGCCGGTGAGTGACGCGAAACCACCGCGAGGCAGGTGAATCGGCACGCTGACGCCGCAGGTCAGTTGGCGCTCATGCAGGTAAGAAGACACGGGGGCGTGGCAGGGGTCGATGATTTTTTGCAGCGCGGTCTGGGCTTTTGCCTCGTAGGACCATACGAACGGGGACACCGTGCTCAGGGCCAGGTGTTGCACCGGGTCGATCTGGTAAAACCCTTCGCTGCACCATAACGCATGCCAGTCGGGCGGCGTGTTGCGCAGCTCCAGCACCGAGGGCGTGATCAGCGAGCCGTCTTGGTCGATGGGCACCGGCGTGTAGTCGTACACCAGCGCGTCGAAGCCCAGTTGCTGGGCCAGGATAAAGGTATTGTCCATCTGTTCATCCAGGCTCCTGCCCGGCATCAGACGATTATTGAAGGCAGTCAGCCTGGTCAGCATCCGTTCTGCTCCCGAATTCATTTGAATCTCGACTTGCGGCAAGTAGAATGCCACGCCCCGGCGAAGGACTGCCAGGCCAAACCTATAAGAAATACTAGGTTATGGACGCACGGCATCCTCGGTAGTGTTGGCCTGATAAACGGCCGCTACCCGCCAGGCCGATACAACACAAGGAATGTATGCATGTGGCGTGAAATTGCCCCCGACCAGCAGTACAACGTGCAAGTCGACGGCCATAACCTCGTGGTCTACAGCTTTGGCGCTGGCGATGAGGTGCTCTTGTGCCTCAATGGCGGCCCGGGCCTGCCGTGTGACTACTTGCGCGACGCCCATGGCTGGCTCAAAGCGCATAACCTGCGAGTGGTTGCATTCGACCAGCTTGGCACCGGCGCATCAGCCAGACCGACTGATGTTTCCTTGTGGGAAATCAGCCGTTATGTCGAAGAAGTCGAAACCGTGCGCCAGGCCCTCGGCCTGGGCCGCGTGCACCTGCTCGGGCATTCCTGGGGCGGCTGGCTGGGCATCGAATACGCCATCCATTACCCCGATGCGCTGAAAAGCCTGATCCTCGAAAACACTGTCGGCGACATCCCGCACCTGTCCCAGGAACTCGAACGCCTGCGCGGCGCCCTCGGCAGCGAGACCGTGGCCATGATGCAGCGTCATGAAGCCATGGGCACCCTGGACCACCCGCAGTACCAAGCCGCCATCACCTTGCTCAACTACCGCCACGTCTGCCGCCTGGATGAATGGCCGGAGCCGGTCAAGCGCTCGCTCGGCGACTGGAACATGGGCCCGTACGAAACCATGCAAGGCCCCAACGAATTCCTCTACATCGGCAACCTCAAGGACTGGAACCGCATCCCCGAGATGGCCGAGTTCAAGATGCCGATCCTGATCACCACCGGCCAGCACGATGAGCTCACGCCCGCCTGCGCGCATCGCATGAAGCGGGCCGCCAGGCATGCCGAGTTGCACGTGTTCCCCAACAGCAGCCACATGCCTTTTTATGAGGAGCCCCACGCGTACTTCCCGGTGCTGCTGGACTTCCTCGCGCGTCACCGGGGCTGACGGATGAACCTGGCGCGCTACCGTTTTGTGCTGTCCCGGCCGCTGCAATTGCTGCCGGTGCTGTTTGGC
The DNA here is from genome assembly GCF_963890955.1 of Pseudomonas sp. MF6747. Taxonomy (NCBI): domain Bacteria; kingdom Pseudomonadati; phylum Pseudomonadota; class Gammaproteobacteria; order Pseudomonadales; family Pseudomonadaceae; genus Pseudomonas; species Pseudomonas sp. MF6747. Next base: position 221,457 of record NZ_CAWPSZ010000023.1, on the reverse strand, counting down.
ATCAGCCTGATCACCTTTGTGCTGGTGCGCTCGATCCCGGGCGACCCGGCCCGGGCCTTGCTCGGCTCGCGCAGTACGCCGGATGCCTTGCTGAAAATCCGCGCCCAATACGGCCTGGATCAGCCGTTGTGGCTGCAATACTTCTACTTCCTCAAGAACCTGCTCAAGGGCGACCTCGGCCAATCGCTGCTGTACAAAGTCGATGCCTTGAAGCTGATCGTCACCCGCATCGAGCCGACCCTGGTGCTGGTGCTTGGCAGCGTGCTGCTGGCGCTGGTGATTGCGCTGCCGTTGGCGACGTGGGCGGCGCGTAATAAGGGCGGATGGGCGGACAACCTGATTCGTGTGTTCACCACCGTCGGCCTGGGCATGCCGGCGTTCTGGCTGGGCTTGATGTTGATTCTGTTGCTGAGTGTGAAGTGGGGCCTGTTCCCGGTGTCTGGCTACGGCCGCACCTGGCTGGACAAGGCCCACCATATGCTGCTGCCGTGCCTGACCATCGCCCTGGCGCTGTCGGCGGTGCTGGTGCGCAACCTGCGCGCGAGCATGTTGATGGAATTGCAGGCCGATCACGTCACCGCCGCGCGGGCGCGTGGGCTGTCGGAGGCCGCCGTGTTCCGTCGGCATGTGTTGCCCAATTCGCTGGTGCCGGCGGTCAACCTGCTGGCGGTGAACATCGGCTGGCTGATCAGCGGCACGGTGGTGATCGAAAGCCTGTTCGCGATTCCCGGTATCGGCCAATTGCTGGTGCGCGGCATTTTCACCCGTGACTACATGGTGGTGCAGGGCGTGGCCATGGTGCTGGCCTGTGCGACGGTGGTGGTCAACTTCGTTGCCGACGTGGTGACGGTGGCCCTCGATCCACGGGTGAAGATGCAATGAGCGGCCGCCCACTGATTGCTCCGTGGCGTTTGCGCCTGCGTTTTGGTTTTCGCAATGGCCGGCTGACGGCGGCGTGGGGCCTGCTGATCCTGCTGGTGTGGTTGGCCCTGGCGCTGTTTGCACCGTGGCTCGCACCCTTTGACCCGATTGCGCAGAACACGGACATCAGTTTGCTAGGGCCTGGCCTGGCGCACCCGTTCGGCACGGATAACTACGGCCGGGACATCCTTTCGCGCGTGATCTGGGGCGCGCGCATCGACCTGCAACTGGCCATTGTCGGGGTGATTTTCCCGTTCATGATCGGCACCTTTGTCGGCGCGGTTTCGGGCTACATCGGCGGGCGCTTCGACAGCTTCTGCATGCGCGTGATCGACGTGATCCTGGCATTCCCGTTTCTTGTGCTGATGCTGGCGATCATGGCGATCCTTGGCCCAGGTTTGAAAAGCTTTTATATCGCCATGGCGCTGGTGGGCTGGGTGTCGTATGCGCGGCTGATCCGCTCGCAGATCCTGGTGCTCAAGGAAAGCGAGTTTGCGCTGGCCGCCAAAAGCCTGGGCTTTGGCCATGGGCGCATTCTGTTCCGGCATTTGCTGCCCAATGCCATGTTCGGTTCGATTGTGTTTTCCATGTCTGACGCCGTGCTGGTGCTGCTCAATGGCGCCGCCGTGAGTTACCTGGGTCTGGGCGTGCAACCGCCAACCGCCGAGTGGGGCACGATGGTGGCCGAAGGGCAGGCGTTTATCACCACGGCCTGGTGGATTTGCACCTTTCCAGGCCTGGCCATCGTCACGCTGGCCATGGGCTTCAGCCTGCTCGCCGATGGCGTGGCGCAAGTGTTGGGGGATCGCGCATGAGCCTGCTGCAAGTGCGTGACCTCAGCGTGATCGCCAACAATGCCGGGCGCGATGTCACCTTGGTCGACCGCGTGTCCTTTGATTTGGCCGAGGGTGAAATCCTTGGCCTGGTGGGCGAGAGCGGCTCGGGCAAGACCCTGGCCTGTCGCGGGTTGATGCGCCTGCTGCCCTCGCCCAACTTGCGCGTGCAAGGCGCTGCTGTGCGCCTGGCCGGGCAGGACCTGTTGACGCTGGACGAGGCCGGCATGCGCGCCGTGCGTGGCGGGCAACTGGGCATGATTTTCCAGAACCCCAGCAGCCATCTGGACCCGTTGATGCGTATCGGCGAGCAGATCGCCGAGGGCATTCGCCTGCACCAGGGCGCGTCGAAAAAAGACGCGCGCCTGCAAGCCATCGACGTGCTGCGCCAGGTCGGCATTCCCGATCCCAAGGCGCGGGTCGACAACTACCCCCACGAGTTTTCCGGCGGCATGCGCCAGCGCGCGATGATCGCTGTGGCGTTGGGCTGTAATCCTGAAGTGCTGATTGCCGACGAGCCGACCACCGCCCTCGATGTCACCGTACAGGCGCAAATCCTGCGCCTGTTACTGGAGCTGCGCGATCAGCGCGGCCTGTCGATCATCATGATCACCCACGACCTCGGTGTGGTGGCGCAAACCTGTGATTCCATCGCGGTGATGTACGCCGGGCGCCTGTGCGAGCACGGCAGCAAATACGAGTTGCTGGCCAACCCGCAACACCCATACACCGCCGGCCTGATTGATTGTCAGCCTGCCCACAGCAGTGGGCACGCGTTGCTGCGCACGATTCCCGGCCAGCCGCCGTTGCTGGACGCATTGCCGCAAGGGTGTCGCTTCAACCCGCGCTGTGCGCAGGCGGGCGCCTTGTGCACGCAGTTGTTGCCCCAAGGCGCGCGGGTGGCGTGCCACTATCCCTTGGGAGACCGATCATGAGCCTGTTGCAGATCAAGGACCTTGAGGTGCGTTTCGCGGCGCCCGGTACGGGCCTGTTTAGCCTGCATAAACAGTGGGTGAGGGCGGTCAATGGTGTCTCGCTGAACCTGGCCGCCGGTGAAACCCTGGGGCTGGTTGGCGAGTCCGGCAGCGGCAAGAGCACGCTCGGCCGGGCGATCCTGCACCTCAACCCGATCAGCGCCGGCCAGGTGCTGTTCGATGGCGTCGACATGGCCCATGGCAGCGCTATTGATATCGCCCGCCTGCGCCATGAAACCGCGATGATCTTCCAGGACCCGTACGCCGCGCTGAACCCGCGCCACACCATCGGCGAAACCCTTGCCGAAGTGTTGCGCGTACAGCGCAAAGTGGCGCCGCAGCAGATACCGGCCCGCGTGAATGAACTGCTCGATCTGGTCGGCCTGCGCCCCGAATTGGCCAGCCGCAAACCCGGCTCTTTAAGCGGCGGCCAGTGCCAGCGTGTCGGTATCGCGCGGGCGCTGGCGGTGGAACCGCGCTTGATCATCGCCGATGAATGCGTGGCGGCGCTGGATGTGTCGATCCAGGGCCAGATCATCAACCTGTTGCTGGAACTGCAGCAGCGCATGAACCTGGCGATCCTGTTTATCGCCCATGACCTGGCCATCGTGCGGCGCCTGTGCGACCGCGTGGCGGTGATGTACCTGGGCAAAATCGTCGAGGAAGGCCCGGTGGAAGCGGTGTTTACCGCACCGCGCCATCCGTACACGGCGGCGCTGATCGAGGCGATCCCCGAGATCGATCCGCATCGGCCGTTGCCTGCAGAACCTTTGCCCGGTGAGCCACCGAGCCCGCTGAGTTTGCCCACAGGCTGCGCCTTTCACCCGCGTTGCCGGTTCGCCCGAACGATGTGTTCCGTGGTGTTGCCGCCGACGCATTTCCTGCACGAGCATCGATACAGTTGCGTGCTTGAAGCGCCACTCACCCTTTCTGCCATTCATGAACAAGGAGTTATGACATGCAATCGCGCCACTTGAAGTTGCTCGCCGCTGCTACGTTGACCGCGTGGTCCCTTACTGCCGGCCTGGCCCAGGCCGCCGGTGTGCTGACCATCGGCTGCCGTGAGGACAGCACCACGTTTGACCCGATCAAAAGCGCGCAAAACCGCGACACCTGGGTGTTCGCCAACGTCTACGACACGCTGGTGCGCGTGGATAACCTGGGCACCAAGATGGAGCCGGGCCTGGCAGAAAGCTGGGATATTTCCAAGGACGGCCTGACCTACACCTTCAAACTGCGCGAGGCGAAGTTCTCCGACGGCTCGCCGATCACCGCCGACGACGCAGCGTTCAGCCTGCTGCGTATCCGCGACAACAAGGCCTCGTTGTGGAGCGACCCGTTCAGCCTGATCAACACGGCCAAGGCGTCGGACCCGCACACCCTGGTCGTCACCCTGAAGACTCCGGCTGTAGCCTTCCTCTCGCAATTGGCGTCGCCGACGGTGTCGATCCTGTCGGAAAAAGCCATGACCAAGATGGGCGAAGACGCTTACTCGGAAAACCCGGTGACGTCCGGCGCGTTTACCGTGGACGAGTGGCGCAAGGGCGACCGGGTGATTCTGAAAAAGAACCCGAACTTCTGGCAGGCCAACAACGTGAGCCTGGATGGCGTTGAGTGGGTATCGGTCACCGACGACAACACACGCATGCGCATGGTGCAGAACAACGAGCTCGACACAGCGATCTTCGTACCGTTCTCCCGCGTGGAAGAGCTGAAAAAAGACAAGAACGTGGTGATCCACTCCGACCCGTCGACCCGCGAAGACCACTTGCTGATCAACCACGCCCACGGCTTGCTGGCCAAACCGCAAGTGCGCGAGGCGCTGGACATGGCCATCGACAAACAATCGCTGGTCAAGACCGCCACTTACGGTCAGGGCACCGTGGCCTATTCCTACATCCCGAAAGGCTCGCTGTACCACTACGCCAACAACCTGCAACGCCCGTATGACCCGACCGCCGCCAAGAAGCTGCTGGAGGCGGCCGGTGCCAAGGACTTGAAGCTCAACTACGTGGTCAACGCCGGCAACGAAGCCGACGAGCAGATTGCGGTGATCATCAAGGACCAATTGGCCAAGGTCGGCGTGACCGCCAACCTGCAGAAAGTTGACCCGACTCAAAGCTGGCAGATGCTGGTGGACGGTGAGTACGATATTTCGGTGATGTACTGGACCAACGACATCCTCGACCCGGACCAGAAAACCACTTTCGTGCTGGGCCACGACACCAACCAGAACTACATGACCCGCTACAAGAACGACAAGGTCAAGGAGCTGGTGGCGGCTGCGCGGATCGAGGCTGATCCGGTCAAGCGTGAGCAGATGTACATCGAGTTGCAGAAACTGGCAAAACAGGATGTGAACTGGATCGACCTGTACTACAGCCCGTACATCAATATCTCACGCAAGAATGTGAGCAACTTCCTGCAGAACCCGCTGGGGCGTTTCACCCTGGAAGAAGTAGTGAAAAACTAACCCCTCCCCAGATACACCGCAAAACAATGTGGGAGCTGGCTTGCCTGCGATGGCATCCACTCGGTATGTCAGATACACCGCGGTGAGGCCATCGCAGGCAAGCCAGCTCCCACTTAAACCAGGTTCCACAGTTTGATTTGTGCTGTGTCAGGTTTTACTGCGCATCAAACGCCTGCCCATTGACGCCCGCGCTGTCCGGCCCCATCAGGTACAGGTACACCGGCATGATGTCTTCCGGCGCCGGCCTTTCCATCGGGTTTTCGCCTGGATACGCCTGTGCACGCATGCTGGTGCGCGTGCCGCCTGGGTTGATGCTGTTGGAACGCACCGACGCGATATCCTCCAACTCATCGGCCAGGGTTTGCATCAAGCCTTCAGTCGCGAACTTCGACACGCCGTACGCGCCCCAGTAGGCACGGCCCTTGCGCCCGACGCTGCTGGAGGTGAACACCACCGACGCATCCTGGGACAGCTTGAGCAGCGGCAGCAGCGTGCTGGTCAGCATGAACATTGCGTTGACGTTAACGTGCATCACCCGCATGAAATTCTCACCGGACAGCTGCTCGATCGGCGTGCGTGGGCCGATGATCGAGGCGTTGTGCAGCAGGCCGTCGAGGTGGCCGAATTCCTTTTCGATCATCGCGGCCAGCTCATCGTATTGATGGGGCAGGGCGGTCTCGAGGTTGAACGGGATCACCACCGGTTGCGGTTGGCCTGCCGCTTCGATTTCGTCATACACCTGAGCCAGGTTGGCTTCTGTTTTGCCCAGCAACAGCACGGTAGCGCCATGGGCGGCGTAGGTTTTTGCCGCCGCCGCGCCAATCCCGCGACCGGCGCCGGTCACCAGGATCACCCGGCCTTTGAGCAATTCTGGACGTGCGCAGTAATCAAACATAAATAGCCTCGACAGAATTCAAGATGTTACAGCTCTTGAAGTGGAATCCATTTCAGGTGGGAGCTGGCTTGCCCGCGATAGCACAGTGCCTGTCTCCAGATGGGCTGGCTGGCAGACCGCTGTCGCAGGCAAGCCAGCGCCCACATTGATCTCAGTGTTGGCGAGATCGTCTAACAATCAGCAACTGCACAGTGCGTTATCCAGCACCTTGCGCAGCTCCAACGGGTGGTCCACGACCACGTCGGCGCCCCAGTTGCGGGGGTTGTCGTCCGGGTGGATGTAGCCGAACGTGACCGCTGCGGTGCGGGTGCCGGCGTCGCGGCCGGACTCGATATCGCGCAGGTCATCGCCCACGAACAGCACGCTGGCCGGGTCCAGGTCGAGCATCTTGCACGCCAGGATCAGCGGCTCCGGGTCTGGCTTGCTGTTCTTCACGTGATCCGGGCAGATCAGCAGCGCCGAACGCTCGGCCAGGCCCAGTTGCTGCATGATCGGTTCGGCAAAGCGCAGCGGCTTGTTGGTGACCACGCCCCAGACCAGGTTGGATTTTTCGATGTCCTGCAGCAGTTCTTCCATGCCGTCGAAGAGCTTGCTGTGGATCGCGCAGCCCTTGAGGTAGCGCTCCAGAAACTCCAGGCGCAGGGCTTCAAAGCCTGGGGATTCCGGGTCCATCGAGAAGGTCACGGCAACCATCGCCCGCGCGCCGCCGGAGATTTCATCGCGGATGTGCTGGTCATTGATCGGCGCCAGGCCGCGGTCGGCGCGCATCGCCTGGCAGATCGCGATGAAGTCCGGCGCGGTGTCCAGCAACGTACCGTCCATATCGAAGAGAACCGCTCGCAACTTCACAGGCTTACTCCTCGCGCAGGGTCTGGATCATGTAGTTGACGTCAACGTCGTTGGCCAGCTTGTAGTGCTTGGTCAGCGGGTTGTAGGTCAGGCCGATGATGTCTTTGACGGTCAGCCCGGCCTGGCGGCTCCAGGCGCCCAGCTCGGAAGGGCGGATGAATTTCTTGAAGTCGTGAGTGCCGCGCGGCAGCAACTTCATGATGTATTCGGCGCCGATGATCGCGAACAGGTAGGCCTTGGGGTTGCGGTTGATGGTGGAGAAGAACACCTGGCCGCCTGGCTTGACCATGCGGAAACAGGCGCGGATCACCGAGGAGGGGTCTGGCACGTGCTCGAGCATCTCAAGGCAGGTGACCACGTCGAACTGCTCGGGCATTTCCTCGGCCAGGGCTTCGGCGGTGATCTGGCGGTATTCCACGCTCACGCCGGATTCCAGCTGGTGCAGTTGCGCGACGGCCAGTGGGGCTTCGCCCATGTCGATGCCCATCACGGTGGCGCCACGCTGGGCCATCGCTTCGCTGAGGATGCCGCCGCCACAACCGACGTCGAGTACCTTTTTGCCGGCCAGGTTGACGCGTTCGTCAATCCAGTTGACCCGCAGCGGGTTGATGTCATGCAGGGGTTTGAACTCGCTTTCGCGGTCCCACCAGCGGTGAGCCAGGGCTTCGAATTTGGCGATTTCGGCGTGGTCGACGTTGCTCATGGTGAATCCTCTAAATCTGATAAATCGGTTTGCAGGTGTTCAAGCGTAGGTGCGAACCCTGCGTTATTCGCTGTGCCCGCTGATGCGTTGGCCCCAGGCAATGGCCGTGGCGGTCAACTGTTGTTCATCCATGCGGGTCAATTGCCGGTCGTCGAGCAACTGCTTGCCGGCGACCCAAAGGTGTTTCACGCAATCGCGTCCGGTGGCATAGATAAGCTGTGAGACCGGATCATAGATCGGTTGTTGCGCCAGCCCCGAAAGATCAAAGGCCACGATGTCGGCAGCCTTGCCGACCTCCAGCGAGCCAATCTCGCTTTCCAGGCCCATGGCGCGCGCGCCGTTGAGCGTGGCCATGCGCAGGGCGCGGTGGGCGTCCAGAGCCGTGGCCGAACCGGCGACGGCTTTGGCCAGCATGGCGGCGGTGCGGGTTTCGCCCAGCAGGTCGAGGTCATTGTTGCTGGCGGCGCCGTCCGTGCCGATCGCCACGTTGACGCCAGCCTGCCACAGACGCTCCACCGGGCAAAAGCCGCTGGCCAGTTTCAGGTTCGATTCCGGGCAATGGATGACGCTGGTGTTGCTTTCTACCAGCAAAGCCAGGTCGTCCTCGCTGATTTGGGTCATATGAACGGCCTGGAAGCGCGGACCGAGCAGGCCGAGGCGGCCCAGGCGCGCCAGCGGGCGTTCGCCGGTCAGCTCGACGGCTTGCTGCACTTCGAAGGCGGTTTCGTGCACGTGCATGTGGATCGAGGCGTCCAGCTCTTCGGCAATTATCCGGATTTTTTCCAGGTTTTCATCGCACACGGTGTACGGCGCGTGGGGACCGAAGGTGATCCGGATGCGCGGATGATGCTTGAGGTCGCCAAACAGCTCGACGCCCTGGCGAATCGCCTCGTCGGCCGTGCTGGCGCCGGGAATCGGGAAGTCGAGGATCGGAATCGCGATCTGCGCGCGCATGCCGCTGTTGTGCACGCAGTCGCTGGCGACCTTGGGGTAGAAATACATGTCGCAGAAGCAGGTGATGCCGCCCTTGAGCTGCTCGGCGATGGCCAGGTCGGTGCCGTCGCGCACGAAGGCTTCATCGACCCACTTGGCTTCGGCGGGCCAGATGTGTTTTTCCAGCCAGGTCATCAGCGGCAGATCGTCGGCCAGCCCGCGAAACAGGCTCATCGCCGCATGGCCGTGGGCGTTGATCAAGCCCGGGCTGAGCAGCATGCCCGGCAGCTCGCGCACCTCGGTGGCGGCCAGCTTCAATGCCGCGGCCCGTGGCCCGATAAAGGCGATGCGACCATCGCGGATGCCCAGGCCATGTTCCTTGAGCACCACGCCGGCAGGTTCGACAGGTACCAGCCAAGTCGGCAGCAGCAATAAGTCGAGCGGGGCGGCAGTGGAGGTCATCGCAGGCTTCTTCCCGGGCAGCTATAAAAGAAGGGCGAAGTATACCCGAGCGTCCTGGCTGGCGGATCGCTATAATCGGCGGCTTTTGTTCATGAGTGCGGGGTAAGGGATGCGCGACCGACTGTTAGCAGCGGAGAAAGTGAAGGCCATCGAATGGCGTGATGGCGCGCTGCACCTGCTCGATCAGCGTGCCTTGCCGTCTCGGGAGTCCTGGGTTGCCTGCACCACTGTGGTTGAAGTGGCCGATGCCATACGCACGATGGTGGTGCGCGGCGCGCCGGCCATTGGTATCAGCGCCGCCTATGGCCTGGTGCTCGCCGCGCGTGAACGCATCGCTGAAGGCGGCGACTGGCAGGCCGCGTGGGAAGAAGACTACGCACTCTTGGCTGATAGCCGTCCGACAGCCGCGAACCTGTTCTGGGCCTTGAAGCGCATGCGCGATCGCCTGGACCGCATCAAGAAGCACGCCGACCCGCTGGCGGCGCTGGAAGCGGAAGCGATTGCGATCCATGAAAGTGATCGAGAGGCCAATGTGGTCATGGCCCAGTTGGGCCTCGAGCGGATTCGCAAGCACCAGGGCAACGCCCAGGCGATCCTGACCCACGGCAATGCCGGCGCACTGGCCACAGGCGGGGTCGGCACGGCCTTGGGGGTGATACGCGCCGCGTTTCTGGAAGGGTTGGTCGAGCATGTCTATGTCAACGAGACGCGCCCCTGGCTGCAGGGTTCGCGGCTGACGGCGTGGGAGCTGGCAGGCGAGGGTATTGCGGTCACGGTGAATGCTGACTCGGCTGGCGCGCATATCCTCAAAACCAAGGGCGTGACCTGGGTGGTCGTCGGCGCCGACTGCATTGCCGCCAACGGTGATGTGGTCGGCACGATCGGCACGTATCAGTTGGCCGTGTGCGCGATGCACCATGGCGTGCGCTTTATGGTGGTGGCGCCCAGCTCGACACTCGATTTGATGATGGCCACGGGCGAAGACGTCGCCCTGGAGGAGCGTGATCCCGGTGAGTTGCTGGACGTCATGGGGCAACGGTTGGATGTGGCAGCTTTGAATCCCGTGTTCGACGTCACCCCGGCTGATCTGATTGATGTGATCGTGACCGAAAAAGGCATCGTCGAGCGCCCGGACACCGCCAAGCTGGCCAAGTTGATGTGCCGTAAGCGCCTGCATTGAGGGGGGGGTGGTGACTGTCAGGCTGCTATCGGGGGCAAGCCCCCTCCCACATTTTGACTGTGTTCACACTTCGAGTGTGGGAGGGCGCTTGCCCCCGATTGGCCTTATAAGTCAATAAAACCCTTGGATCTGCCCTCAAAAAACAGCACCACCCCACCTCTGAGCCCCTCTCGTCGCCCTCAGGCCCGTCATCCGTCAACTAACTATGCTCCATGCGCATCTGGGGGATAGGTGCGTGGCGGCGATTGTGATAACATCCGGCGGTTTCCAGGGCTGCCTCAAGGGGCTGCCCATAACGTGCAGATCCGTGTCATAACTCGTTGATTTGTCGTAAGTCGTTGTCAGGCACTCTGCCGGCAGCGGCGAGCTTCGTTCGTCCCATAGGATGTGACGAGGTTTCACCCGAAAAAGGAATCAGGCTTCTCATGGGCGAACTGGCCAAAGAAATCCTCCCGGTCAATATCGAAGACGAGCTGAAACAGTCCTACCTCGACTACGCGATGAGCGTAATTGTCGGGCGGGCACTGCCTGATGCGCGCGATGGCTTGAAGCCCGTGCACCGGCGTGTGCTGTTCGCGATGAGCGAGCTGGGTAACGACTGGAACAAGCCGTACAAGAAATCTGCCCGTGTTGTCGGTGACGTGATCGGTAAGTATCACCCTCACGGCGACACTGCGGTGTACGACACCATCGTTCGGATGGCGCAGCCGTTTTCCCTGCGCTACCTGCTGGTAGACGGCCAGGGCAACTTCGGTTCGGTCGACGGCGACAACGCTGCGGCCATGCGATACACCGAAGTGCGCATGACCAAGCTGGCGCACGAGCTGCTGGCCGACCTGCACAAAGAAACCGTGGACTGGGTGCCGAACTACGACGGCACCGAAATGATCCCGGCCGTCATGCCGACCAAGATCCCCAATCTGCTGGTCAACGGCTCCAGCGGTATCGCCGTGGGCATGGCGACCAACATCCCGCCACACAACCTCGGTGAAGTCATCGACGGTTGCCTGGCACTTATCGACAACCCCGAGCTGACCGTCGATGAGCTGATGCAATACATCCCCGGTCCGGACTTCCCGACCGCCGCGATCATCAACGGTCGCGCCGGCATCATCGAAGCCTACCGCACCGGTCGCGGCCGCATTTACATGCGCGCCCGCTCGATCATCGAAGACATCGACAAGGTCGGCGGCCGTCAGCAGATCGTCATCACCGAGCTGCCTTACCAGTTGAACAAGGCGCGTCTGATCGAAAAGATCGCCGAGCTGGTTAAAGAGAAGAAGCTGGAAGGCATCACCGAGCTGCGCGACGAGTCCGACAAAGACGGTATGCGCGTGGTGATCGAGCTGCGTCGTGGCGAAGTGCCTGAGGTGATCCTCAACAACCTCTACGCCCAGACCCAGCTGCAAAGCGTGTTTGGTATCAACGTGGTTGCACTGATCGACGGCCGTCCGCGCATCCTGAACCTCAAGGATCTGCTGGAAGCCTTCGTGCGTCACCGCCGCGAAGTGGTTACCCGCCGTACCGTGTTCGAACTGCGTAAAGCGCGCGAACGTGGTCACATCCTCGAAGGCCAGGCCGTTGCCCTGTCGAACATCGACCCGGTCATCGCCCTGATCAAGGCTTCGCCGACGCCGTCGGAAGCCAAAGAAGCGCTGATCAAGATGCCGTGGGAATCCAGCGCCGTTGTGGCGATGGTTGAGCGCGCCGGCGCCGACTCGTGCCGCCCTGAGACCCTCGACCCGCAATACGGTCTGCGTGACGGCAAGTATTTCCTGTCGCCGGAACAGGCCCAGGCCATTCTGGAACTGCGCCTGCACCGCCTGACCGGTCTGGAGCACGAGAAGCTGCTGGCCGAGTACCAGGAAATTCTCAACCAGATCGGCGAGTTGATCCGCATCCTCAGCAGCGCCGTGCGCCTGATGGAAGTGATCCGCGAAGAACTGGAAGTGATCCGCGCCGAATACGGCGATGTGCGTCGCACCGAAATCCTTGACGCCCGTCTCGACCTGACCCTGGGTGACATGATCCCGGAAGAAGAGCGCGTGGTGACCATCTCCCACGGTGGCTATGCCAAGACCCAGCCGTTGGCTGCGTACCAGGCCCAGCGTCGTGGCGGTAAAGGCAAATCGGCTACCGGCGTGAAGGATGAGGACTACATTGCTCACCTGCTGGTCGCCAACAGCCACACCACGCTGCTGCTGTTCTCCAGCAAAGGCAAAGTGTACTGGCTGAAAACCTACGAAATCCCGGAAGCCTCGCGTGCCGCCCGTGGTCGCCCGTTGGTCAACCTGCTGCCGCTGGACAGTGACGAATACATCACCACCATGCTGCCGGTCGATGAGTACACCGAAGGTCACTTCATCTTCATGGCCACCGCCAAAGGCACCGTGAAGAAGACCCCGCTGGAATCCTTCAGCCGTCAGCGCAGCGTGGGCCTGATCGCCCTGGAACTGGACGAAGGCGACGTGCTGATCTCCGCTGCCATCACCGACGGCGAGCGTGAAGTCATGCTGTTCTCTGACGGCGGCAAAGTAACGCGCTTCAAGGAATCCGACGTGCGTGCCATGGGCCGTACCGCCCGCGGTGTGCGCGGCATGCGTCTGCCAGAAGGGCAGAAGCTGATTTCGATGCTGATTCCGGAAGAAGGCAGCCAGATCCTCACCGCTTCGGCGCGTGGTTATGGCAAGCGCACCGCGATCACCGAGTTCCCGGAGTACAAGCGTGGCGGCCAGGGCGTTATCGCCATGGTCAGCAACGATCGCAACGGCCGTCTGGTCGGCGCGGTCCAGGTGCTCGATGGCGAGGAAATCATGCTGATTTCCGACCAGGGCACCCTGGTGCGTACCCGTGTGGCCGAGGTGTCGAGCCTGGGCCGTAACACCCAGGGTGTGACCCTGATCAAGCTGGCCAAGGATGAAAAACTGGTCGGCCTGGAGCGTGTGCAGGAACCGTCGGAAGTTGAAGGCGAAGAGCTGGAAGAAGGTGAGGAATTCGACGGCGAGGTGATCGCAGCTGGCGATGACAACGTCGACGAGCCAACCCTCGATGCTGCCGCAGACGAAGAAGAACCGCAGGAATAAGCGGACACACAGGGGGCGGATGAAGATTCGCCCCCTTGTTGTTTGTCCGAACGGAAATATCGACAGCTGTGGAGATCGAGTGTGGGAGCGGGCTTGCTCGCGAAAGCGGACTGACATTCACCAGAGATGTCGCCTGTTGGATCGCTTTCGCGAGCAAGCCCGCTCCCATATTGGATTGGGTGTCGGCTGATATGTTTGTGTGACTACCACCAGATCAGAGTGAGATTGGATGTGAGCAAGAGAGCCTATAACTTCTGTGCCGGCCCCGCGGCGCTTCCTGAAGCAGTCCTGCAGCGTGCGCAGGGTGAACTCCTCGACTGGCATGGAAAAGGCCTCTCCGTGATGGAAATGAGCCATCGCAGCGATGAGTTCGTGTCCATTGCCACTAAGGCCGAGCAGGATCTGCGCGACTTGCTGGACATCCCCTCAAACTACAAAGTGCTGTTCCTGCAAGGCGGCGCGAGCCAGCAGTTTGCTCAACTGCCGCTGAACCTGCTGCCCGAAGACGGCACGGCCGACTATATCGACACCGGTATCTGGGGCCAGAAGGCCATTGAAGAGGCCTCGCGTTACGGCCACGTCAATGTCGCAGGCACCGCCAAGCCTTACGATTACTTCGCCATTCCGGGTCAGAACGAGTGGAAGCTGTCTGCGGATGCGGCCTACGTTCACTACGTCGCCAACGAAACCATCGGCGGCCTGGAGTTCGACTGGGTGCCGGAAGTGGGCGATGTGCCGTTGGTGTGCGACATGTCCTCGGACATCCTCTCGCGCCCGATCGATGTGTCCAAGTACGGCATGATCTACGCCGGGGCGCAGAAGAACATCGGCCCGAGCGGCATCCTGGTCAACATCATCCGTGAAGACTTGCTGGGTCGCGCCCGTTCGGTGTGCCCGACCATGCTCAACTACAAGGTCGCGGCTGACAACGGCTCGATGTACAACACGCCGCCGGCATTTGCCTGGTACCTCTCGGGCCTGGTGTTCGAGTGGCTCAAAGAGCAGGGCGGTGTCGCCGCCATGGGCAAGCTCAACGAAGAGAAGAAGCGCACCCTGTACGACTTCATTGACGCCAGCGGCCTGTACAGCAACCCAATCAACCTCACTGACCGCTCGTGGATGAACGTGCCGTTCCGCTTGGCTGATGACCGCCTGGACAAGCCGTTCCTGGCCGGTGCCGACGCACGTGGCCTGCTGAACCTCAAGGGCCACCGTTCGGTCGGTGGCATGCGCGCCTCTATCTATAACGCTGTCGACATCAACGCGATCAACGCGCTGGTTGCCTACATGGCAGAGTTCGAAAAGGAACACGGCTAATGTCTGAGCAAGAACTCAAGGCCCTGCGTGTACGCATTGACAGCCTGGACGAGAAAGTCCTGGAGCTGATCAGTGAGCGCGCGCGGTGTGCCCAGGAAGTGGCACGGGTAAAAATGGCATCCCTGGCTGAAGGCGAAGTGCCGGTTTTCTACCGGCCTGAGCGCGAAGCCCAGGTGCTCAAGCGCGTGATGGAGCGCAACAAGGGGCCGTTGGGCAACGAAGAAATGGCGCGGTTGTTCCGTGAAATCATGTCCTCGTGCCTGGCCCTCGAGCAGCCGTTGAAAGTCGCGTACCTCGGCCCGGAAGGCACTTTCACGCAAGCGGCGGCCATGAAGCATTTCGGCCACGCGGTGATCAGCAAGCCGATGGCAGCGATTGACGAAGTGTTCCGTGAAGTGGCGGCCGGTGCGGTGAACTTTGGCGTGGTGCCCGTGGAAAACTCCACCGAAGGCGCGGTCAACCACACGCTGGACAGCTTCCTTGAGCACGACATGGTGATCTGCGGAGAGGTCGAGCTGCGTATTCACCACCACTTGTTGGTGGGCGAGAACACCAAGACCGACAGCATCAGCCGCATCTATTCCCACGCCCAGTCACTGGCCCAGTGCCGCAAGTGGCTGGACGCGCATTACCCGAATGTCGAGCGCGTGGCGGTGTCCAGCAACGCCGAAGCGGCAAAGCGGGTCAAGGGCGAGTGGAATTCGGCCGCGATTGCCGGTGACATGGCTGCAGGCCTGTATGGCCTGACGCGCCTGGCCGAGAAGATCGAGGACCGCCCGGACAACTCCACGCGTTTCTTGATGATTGGCAGCCAGGAAGTGCCGCCGACCGGCGACGACAAGACCTCTATCATTGTCTCCATGAGCAACAAGCCCGGTGCGCTGCATGAGCTGCTAGTGCCGTTCCACGACAACGGGATTGACCTGACGCGAATCGAGACACGCCCTTCGCGCAGCGGTAAATGGACTTATGTGTTCTTTATCGACTTCATCGGCCATCACCGCGACCCATTGGTTAAAGGTGTGCTGGAGAAAATCAGTCAGGAAGCCGTGGCACTCAAGGTGCTGGGCTCTTACCCGAAAGCGGTTTTGTGAGGCTTTAACATGAGTGGCAACTTCCTCGCCCTGGCTCAGCCGGGCGTGCAACAACTGTCGCCTTACGTTCCCGGCAAGCCCGTGGACGAGCTGGCGCGTGAGTTGAACCTGGACCCGTCGAAGATCGTCAAGCTGGCCAGCAACGAAAACCCGCTGGGCCCGAGCCCCAAGGTGCTGGCGGCGATTCGTGAGGAGTTGGCCGAGCTGACCCGCTACCCGGACGGTAATGGCTTTGCCCTCAAGTCCCTGCTGGCGGAAAACTGCCGGGTCGAGTTGAACCAGGTGACCCTGGGTAACGGCTCCAACGACATCCTTGAATTGGTCGGCCGTGCCTACCTGGCGCCTGGCCTGAATGCCGTGTTCAGCGAGCACGCGTTCGCCGTCTACCCGATCGTCACTCAGGCAGTCGGCGCCGACGCGCGGGTTATTCCGGCCAAGGACTGGGGTCACGACCTGCCGGCCATGCTGGCGGCCATCGACGCCCAGACCCGCGTTGTGTTTATCGCCAACCCGAATAACCCGACCGGCACCTGGTTCGATGCGCAAGCGCTGAACGACTTCCTGCAGGACGTGCCGGAACATGTGCTGGTGGTGCTGGACGAGGCCTACATCGAGTACGCCGAAGGCAGCGACCTGCCGGATGGCCTGGATTTTCTCGCGGCATACCCGAACCTGCTGGTGTCGCGCACCTTCTCCAAGGCTTACGGCCTGGCGTCGTTGCGGGTTGGCTACGGCTTGTCGACGGCGGTGGTGGCTGATGTGCTGAACCGCGTGCGCCAGCCGTTCAACGTCAACAGCCTCGCCCTGGCGGCGGCGTGTGCGGCGGTGAAAGATGCCGAGTACCTGGAAGAAGGTCGTCGCATCAACGAAAGCGGCATGCTGCAACTGCAGGAAGGTTTTCGTGAGTTGGGCTTGGGCTGGATTCCGTCCAAGGGCAACTTCATTTGCGTCGACCTCGCTCAAGTCGCCGCCCCGGTATTCCAGGGGCTGCTGCGCGAAGGCGTGATCGTGCGTCCGGTGGCCAACTACGGCATGCCGAACCACCTGCGTATCACCATCGGTTTGCCGGCGGAAAACAGCCGCTTCCTGGAGGCATTGGCCAAGGTTCTGGCTCGTGGTTGATGTCACTGCATTGCAACCTGCTGTGCCTATGATCGGTCGCCTGGTGGTGGTGGGTCTGGGATTGATCGGCGGCTCGTTTGCCAAAGGCCTGCGCGAAAGCGGGCTGTGTGGCGAAGTGGTCGGGGTGGACCTGGACCCGCAATCGCGCAAGTTGGCGGTTGAGTTGGGCGTGGTGGATCGCTGTGAAGCAGACCTGGCGCTGGCTTGCCAGGGGGCGGACGTGATCCAGCTCGCGGTGCCGATTCTGGCGATGGAGAAGCTGCTGGCCTTGCTGGCCGGCATGGACTTGGGGCAGGCGATTCTCACGGATGTCGGCAGTGCCAAAGGCAATGTGGTGCGCGCGGCGCAACGGGCGTTTGGCGGCATGCCGGCGCGGTTTGTACCGGGCCACCCGATTGCCGGTTCCGAGCAGAGTGGTGTCGAGGCGTCCAATGCGCAGTTGTTCCGTCGTCATAAAGTGATCCTGACGCCGCTTGAGCAAACCGACCCGGCAGCCTTGGCTGTGGTCGATCGCTTATGGCGCGAGCTGGGTGCTGATGTCGAGCACATGCAGGTCGAGCGTCACGACGAGGTGCTGGCGGCGACCAGTCATTTGCCGCATCTGCTGGCTTTTGGTCTGGTGGACTCGCTGGCTAAACGTAACGAAAATCTCGATATTTTCCGCTACGCCGCGGGTGGTTTCCGCGATTTCACGCGTATCGCCGGCAGTGATCCGGTGATGTGGCATGACATCTTCCTTGCCAATCGCGAGGCGGTGTTGCGCACCCTGGACACCTTCCGCAGCGACCTCGACGCCTTGCGCGACGCGGTCGATGCCGGGGATGGCCATCAATTATTGGGCGTGTTTACCCGTGCGCGGGTGGCGCGTGAACATTTCAGCAAAATTCTGGCGCGCCGGGCCTATATGGAAACTGCTGTGAACGCCGATGAGCAGACCTTCCTCGCCAGCCCGGGTGGTCGCTTGAGCGGACAGATTCGGGTGCCGGGCGACAAGTCGATCTCTCATCGCTCGATCATGCTCGGCTCATTGGCCGATGGCGTGACCGAGGTTGAGGGTTTCCTTGAGGGCGAAGATGCCCTGGCGACCTTGCAGGCGTTTCGCGACATGGGCGTGGTGATTGAGGGGCCACACCATGGGCGCGTGATCATCCATGGTGTTGGCCTGCATGGCTTGAAACCGGCGCCGGGGCCGATCTACCTGGGCAACTCCGGAACATCGATGCGGCTGTTGTCCGGCTTGCTGGCGGCGCAGCGCTTTGACAGTGTGTTGACCGGCGATGCCTCGCTGTCCAAGCGCCCGATGAGCCGCGTGGCCAAGCCACTGCGCGAAATGGGCGCGGTGATTGAAACCGGGCCGGAAGGGCGTCCGCCGTTGACTATTCGTGGAGGTCAGGCATTAAAAGGTCTGACCTATACGCTGCCAATGGCCAGTGCACAGGTCAAATCCTGCCTGTTGCTGGCAGGCTTGTATGCCGAGGGCAAAACGTCGGTGACCGAGCCTGCGCCGACCCGTGACCACACCGAGCGCATGCTGCGCGGCTTCGGTTATCCGGTGCAGGTGCAGGGCGCTACGGTGTCGGTTGAGTCGGGCCATGCGTTGACTGCCACGCATATTGAGGTGCCGGGGGACATTTCTTCTTCGGCATTCTTTCTGGTCGCGGCGTCGATTGCCGAAGGCTCCGAGCTGTTGCTGGAGCATGTGGGGATCAATCCGACACGGACCGGCGTGATCGATATCCTGCGGCTGATGGGCGCGGACATCACGCTGGAAAACCTGCGTGAGGTCGGCGGTGAGCCGGTCGCCGATCTGCGCGTGCGTGCTGCTGCGCTGAACGGCATCGAGATTCCTGAGGCGTTGGTGCCGCTGGCGATTGATGAGTTTCCGGTGTTGTTCATCGCGGCGGCCTGTGCTCAGGGCCGTACCGTGTTGCGCGGCGCTGCAGAGTTGCGCGTGAAGGAATCCGACCGTATCCAGGTAATGGCCGACGGTCTGCTGGCATTGGGCGTGAAGTGTGAACCGACACCTGATGGGATTATCATTGACGGTGGCCTGATAGGCGGCGGCGAGGTGCATTCCCATGGCGATCACCGGATTGCCATGGCCTTCAGTGTGGCGTCGCTGCGGGCGACAGCGCCGATTCGTATCCGTGACTGTGCCAATGTGGCTACATCTTTTCCGAACTTTCTTACACTGTGTGCCCATGTCGGCATTCGTGTTGCCCAAGAGGCTCAATTGTGAATATCAAAGCACCGGTGATTACCATCGACGGGCCAAGCGGCTCGGGCAAAGGCACGATTGCCGGCATTCTGGCCAAGCGCCTGGGCTGGTGCCTGCTGGATTCCGGCGCGCTGTACCGTTTGCTGGCCTTTGCCGCGCGTAACCACGGCGTCGACCTGACCAACGAAGAATCCCTGAAGCTGCTGGCGGCGCATCTTGATGTGCAGTTCGTCGGCGCGACGGAAGGTCATCCGCAACGCATCATCCTCGAAGGGGATGATGTGACCGATGATCTGCGTAACGAACAAGTTGGCTCCTGGGCCTCCCAGGTTGCCGCGCTGCCGGCCGTGCGAGACGCGCTGCTGCAGCGCCAGCGGGCGTTTCAGGAGCCGCCGGGCCTGGTCGCGGATGGTCGCGACATGGGTACCGTGGTGTTTCCAGATGCGCCGTTGAAGATTTTCCTGACCGCCAGCGCCGAAGAGCGGGCGCGCCGCCGTTACTTGCAGTTGAAGGGCAAAGTCGATGGTGTTAGTCTGTCGAGTCTGCTAGATGAGATCCGTGCACGCGATGAGCGTGATACCCAGCGTGCGGTAGCCCCGCTCAAGCCGGCGGCTGACGCCATACAGCTGGATTCCACGGAGTTATCCATCGAGCAGGTGCTGGAACGCATCTTGAGTGAAATCGCCATTCGCGATATCGCCGGGTGACCAAGAAGGCTGCAGGGGACCAGTCATAGTCCTGCGGTGCTTCTTTTAATTGAAACTGACCCACACCGTCTGGGGTGTGGAGATGGGCGTATTCTTCGCCCTTATCAACAGGAATTAAAATGAGCGAAAGCTTTGCGGAACTCTTTGAAGAAAGCCTAAAAACCCTGAACCTTCAGGCAGGCTCCATCATCACCGGTGTTATCGTTGATATCGATTACCAAGCTCGCTGGGTAACCGTTCACGCTGGTCTGAAGTCTGAAGCTCTGATCCCGCTGGAACAGTTCTACAACGATGCTGGTGACCTGACTATCAATGTCGGTGACGAAGTTCACGTTGCTCTGGACTCGGTTGAAGACGGTTTCGGTGAAACCAAGCTGTCCCGTGAAAAAGCCAAGCGCGCTGAATGCTGGATTGTTCTCGAAGCAGCCTTCGCAGCTGAAGAAGTGGTCAAGGGCGTTATCAACGGTAAGGTTAAAGGCGGCTTCACTGTCGACGTTAACGGCATCCGTGCGTTCCTGCCAGGTTCTTTGGTCGACGTTCGTCCAGTGCGCGACACCACGCACCTGGAAGGCAAAGAACTCGAATTCAAGGTCATCAAACTCGACCAGAAGCGCAACAACGTTGTCGTTTCCCGTCGCAGCGTCCTGGAAGCAGAGAACTCCGCCGAGCGTGAAGCTCTGCTGGAATCCCTGCAGGAAGGCCAACAAGTCAAAGGTATCGTCAAGAACCTCACCGATTACGGCGCATTCGTCGATCTGGGTGGCGTCGATGGCCTGCTGCACATTACCGACATGGCTTGGAAGCGTATCAAGCATCCTTCCGAAATCGTCAACGTTGGCGACGAGATCGATGTCAAGGTTCTGAAGTACGATCGTGAGCGTAACCGCGTTTCCCTGGGCTTGAAGCAGCTGGGCGAAGATCCATGGGTTGCTATCAAAGCTCGTTACCCAGAAAGCACCCGCGTAACCGCGCGTGTTACCAACCTGACCGACTACGGCTGCTTCGCAGAGCTGGAAGAAGGCGTGGAAGGCCTGGTACACGTTTCCGAAATGGACTGGACCAACAAAAACATCCACCCTTCGAAAGTCGTGCAAGTCGGCGACGAAGTGGAAGTTATGGTTCTGGACATCGACGAAGAGCGTCGTCGTATCTCCCTGGGCATCAAGCAGTGCAAATCTAACCCATGGGAAGATTTCTCTGGCCAGTTCAACAAGGGCGATAAAATCTCCGGCACCATCAAGTCGATCACCGATTTCGGTATCTTCATTGGTCTGGACGGCGGCATCGACGGCCTGGTTCACCTGTCCGACATCTCCTGGAACGAAGTTGGCGAAGAAGCTGTTCGTCGTTTCAAGAAGGGCGACGAGCTGGACACCGTTATCCTGTCGGTTGACCCAGAGCGCGAGCGCATCTCCCTGGGTATCAAGCAACTGGAAAGCGATCCGTTCTCCGAGTACGTTCAAGAGAACGATAAAGGCGCAATCGTTAAAGGCACTGTGAAAGAAGTTGACGCTAAAGGCGCCATCATCACTCTGGCCGACGATATCGAAGCGACTCTGAAAGCCTCCGAAATCAGCCGTGACCGCGTTGAAGACGCACGTAACGTTCTGAAAGAAGGCCAGGAAGTAGAAGCCAAGATCATCAGCGTTGACCGCAAGAGCCGCGTAATCCAGCTCTCCATCAAGTCGAAAGACGAGATCGAAGAGAAAGAAGCCATTCAGAGCCTGCGCGACAAGCCAGCCTCTTCTGAGCCTTCTGCTGGTCCTACCACTCTGGGCGACCTGCTGCGTGCACAGATGGAAAAACAGAACTAAGTTCTGTCAGACCATAGAAAAAGGGCGACTTCGGTCGCCCTTTTTTGTGCCTGAAATTCGTTGAATCAATACTGAGAACCAAGGTGCGCTGCATAGTGTCAGAACTGGCTATAGTTTTATTAAAAGCACGGTTGTCAGTGATGTTGTTTCAATAAGGATTTGGATGAACAAGTTTATTTTAATCTTCGCCGTAGTCATGCTTGCCGGCTGCTCTACCACCAGCGCCAAAACTCATGTCAAGCGTGGTGTCAGCGGTATCGAGGTCGACTGTTCGGGCCTTGGTGGCAATTGGAGCAAGTGCGAGAAGCGCGCTGCCCGCGAGTGCAAGATGCAAGGCTATAGGGTCATCACCCGATCTAGCGATGCTAAGGACGAAGAGGGCGACTACCTGTTCGGCTGGAATCCCGCCGGCGCTGTAACTCGCACTATGCTGGTGATCTGTAATTGAGGCTCAAAGGCGCATGTTGCGGGTGTCTGCCTATGCAGCAGATAAGTTGTCGAGTGGGCTGTTCAAATTCATCAAGTCATGCTAAAACCTTTGAAGCGCTTTTCCTAGCTGCTTGAAAAAGAAGGGAAAAATATGACGAAGTCGGAGTTGATCGAACGAATTGTCACCCATCAAGGGCTGCTTTCATCCAAGGATGTAGAGCTGGCTATCAAGACTATGCTTGAGCAAATGTCCCAATGTTTGGCTACTGGGGATCGGATTGAGATCCGTGGTTTTGGCAGCTTCTCCTTGCATTACCGCGCACCGCGCGTCGGCCGTAACCCAAAAACCGGGCAGTCAGTCAGCCTTGATGGCAAGTTTGTGCCTCACTTCAAGCCAGGAAAGGAATTGCGGGACCGGGTGAACGAAGACGAAGAAGAAGGCGTCTGAGTCTTTTTGGGGTAGGAGAAATTTATGCGTGGAGCAAAGCGCGTTGTTTTTGTGCTGGTAGCGTTGATTGTTGCGCTAGTGATTTTAGGCTTTGTGCTGGAAAACCAGCAGAGCGTGGCCCTTTCATTCCTGGGCTGGACGACTGTACAGATGCCAGTGTCGGTATTTGTAGTAGTCGCGTTAATCATCGGGATGTTGATTGGTCCACTGCTAGGCGTTGGGTTGGCGCGTAGCCGGCGCCACAGGTCGATCTCGGCAGCGCGTGGTTAACAGTCTATCCTGATACCCAAGACGTGCGGTGAGGCCGTTGTTTAACAGCTAAAGCTCTAGCGCGTAGGCCTTCGACTGGAAGGTGACTGATGGCGGCGTCTGGATGTAATAGGGTTGGCCAGCGCGTATTTAGCGCCGCAGTTGGATATCCAGAGGTTAGCCGTTCCAATGTTTCTTGTTTGAGTATTCAGGTGCCGCACTCTGAGTGCTCGGATATGTACTACACGTATGTCTGACAGGTTAGGTGTTAGGTGTTAGGTGTTAGGTGTTAGGTGTTAGGTGTTAGGTGTTAGGTGTTAGGTGTTAGGTGTTAGGTGTTAGATTTTAGATTCAGGCTAAGCGGGAAAATGCTGCTGAAAGATAGCGCGTAATGCGCCCTATTTGGTTGCAGCGCCAGGTTCGTAGATAGATTAACAACGTGTAAAATTGAAAATTTTTGTATACCCATCTTGCAAAACTGCCCTCTGCGCAGCTTCAACTCGTTTTACCTCAAAGCAAATTTCTGTCATTAGTGTCTCGGATGGCAGCGTCCGCGGTCGCCCGTATTCCTTGTGATTACCCTCCAATACAACGCAAGTAGGGATTATTGCTCTGGAACGATTAACCCTCCGCTTTGAATCGAGCAGCGAACAAATCAGCAAACGCTAGTGCGACGACTCAGTAAGGGCGCCGTTTGGCGTGCGTATTTTCTGTAGGCTCATTATGCGAAAGCTGTTGAAGGTCTTATACACCTAATAAGTTAGCGAGCTATTTAATAGTTGCGCACTAATGGGGCGTGGCAGATTAGTATCATTTTGGGCAGCCCTTTCAACGTTAGTCGCTTTTTCATCATTCAGTTTTGTTGAATTAGAGAATAGGCGCTGTATCATCAACGCCCCAGCGTCGATAACACCTACGCGCACAGTTAGAGATGGAAAATTTCGCGGAGCCGATCAATCAAGCGTGACGCTTGGAGCGATCAGGCATCGCAGCCCGGATTTCCGATCCTAGTCGGATCAAAGAGGGCATGAATTTGCGGTGGCGCAGAGGCCTTCTGTGCCCTCACGCACCTAATAATGAAGCACCTACGTCAGGTATTTTTGATGATTCAATTTCTCGATCTAAAGTCATTGAACAACGCTCTCCGTGAAGAGCTCGTTGAGGCGGCTACACGTGTCATCGACTCGGGCTGGTACATTCAAGGTGAGTTTCTCAAGCGCTTCGAGGAAGAGTTTTCCATTTATACCGGTGCCAGCCACACCGTCGGCGTTGCCAACGGCCTTGATGCTTTGACACTGACCATTCGTGCCTGGAAAGAGCTGGGCAAGCTCAAGGACGGCGATGAAGTCATCGTTCCGGCCAACACCTACATCGCAACGCTGCTGGCTGTGACGGAAAACAACCTGAAACCGGTTTTGGTCGAGCCTGACGAAAATACCTACAATCTTTGTCCTGAGAAGGTCGAGCGTGCGCTGACGGCGAAAACTCGATTGATCCTGCCGGTCCATCTCTATGGGCAACTGGCCGATATGCGCGCGATCAATAGGATTGCCGGGCGTGAGAATCTACTGGTACTCGAGGACTGTGCCCAGGCGCATGGTGCGCAGATCGACGGCAGAAGTGCTGGTAACTGGGGTGACGCGTCCGGTTTCAGTTTCTACCCAGGTAAAAACCTGGGGGCGTTGGGTGACGCAGGCGCCATCACGTCTAACGATGCTGAGTTAGTCAGCATGATTCAGGCTCTGCGAAATTACGGTTCACACGAAAAATATAAGAATTTGGTGCAAGGCGTAAATAGCCGCCTGGATGAGATTCAGGCCGCAATGTTGAGCGTCAAGCTCAAGTACCTGCAGGCACAGACCGAGGCTCGTCGGCGTGTGGCAAGCCTTTATATGAATGGCATTAAAAATCCCTTGATTAAACTGCCCTTGGGCAGCGACGTCGATGTAATGAAGCATTTTTCTCACGTCTGGCACCTGTTCGTGGTGCGCTCCGAGGTGCGGGAAAAACTGGTACATCATCTCAACGCGTCGGGTATTCAAACATTAATTCACTATCCGATTCCGCCTCATCAGCAGCAGGCCTATGCAAGCGCCGAGTTTTATAATAAATCGCTTCCTACCACAGAGCGCATTCATCGCGAAGTATTGAGCTTGCCGATGAGCCCGATCATGACCGATTCAGAAGTCCAAAGTGTCGTTGAGGCGTGTAACGCTTTCTCTGTAGACGCCTGAATATGACGCTGCTCAGAACAAGCTTCCTCAACGGTATTGCGGTCGTTATCAAGATGCTCACCTTGCTGGGCATCAATAAAATGTTGGCCATCTATGTAGGCCCGTCGGGCTACGCTGCCCTGGGGCAGTTTCAGAATGCCGTGCAAATGGTAACGACGTTCTCGACAGGAGCCATCAGTACTGGCGTCACGAAGTACACGGCTGAATATCAAAACGATGAAGATGCGCAGCGCCGGGTTTGGCGCACGGCGGGTACAATTGCCTGTATGGGATCTGTATTGATATCGGTGCTTATCGTTATATTCAGCAAGCCGTTGGCTGTGTGGTGTTTTAATGATGAGGCCTTGTACAGCGTATTTATCTGGTGTGCGGCCACCGTCATATTCTTTTCATTCAATACATTATTGCTTGCGATCCTTAATGGTAAAAAGGAAATTAATCGATACATACTGGCTAATATCGGTGGAAGCCTCCTTTCTTTACTAGTCATTATCATTATGGTAAGACAGTTTGGTCTATATGGTGCGCTGATTTCATTGGTGCTGTATCAGTCTATCGCCTTCCTCGTGACATGCCTGCTGTGTTACAGAACCGAATGGTTCCGATTTTCCAATCTACTCGGAAAGTTAGACAGGCAAATTGCGATAAACCTGACAAAGTTTACCGCCATGGCGCTCACGACTGCTGCATGCGTGCCCGTTAGCCATATTCTGGTGCGTAATTATCTAGGTGCGGAGTTTGGCTGGGAAACCGCTGGGTATTGGGAAGCCATGTGGCGTCTGAGTACCGCTTATCTTCTATTAGTGACAACAACGCTGGGCTTGTATTTTTTACCCAAGTTGTCAGAGCTGATCAACCCGCTGGACATCAAGAGAGAGATTCTTCAAGGTTATAAACTGATTCTTCCTGTGGCGATGGTGTGCGGAGTAGTGATCTACAGCTTGAGGGATTTTATTATCGGCTTACTGTTTACCCAGGCGTTCAGTCCGATGCGGGATTTTTTCGCATGGCAGATGCTGGGAGACACGCTTAAAATTGCCAGCTGGATTCTTGCTTACCTGATGTTGGGTAAGGCAATGGTTAAAATGTATATTCTTACAGAGGTATTTTTTGCACTCAGTTTTTACGTGCTTACGGTGTTGCTGACCAAGGTGGGCGGTCCGGTGGGTGTGACATGGGCTCACGCAGCTAATTACGGTATGTACTTGATAGTCATGTACTTTCTTATTTATAGAAAGTTGAATAAAAATAACGCAGGATGAGGATGTGTTGCCCATGAGTCGCTTGCTATCTTCAATCCGCAATTTGATTCTGATGCAAACAGACGTCAACAAGAGCGTCGATTTAGCGGAAGTGTATGGGGCGATACTGTGGGCGGCCGATAAAGGTATTTATGACGACCCCGAACTGGAAGAAATATTAACTGCTCGATGCATGAGTATGCTCTCAGTGGACGAAATTCACTCGCCGTTGAAGGATTGTATTCATCTGATCTCGGAGCCCTATCTGATTGGCGGGCACACGCGGCTGATGGAGCAACTTTCGACAATGCATGCGGAAAAGCCTGCTCTGCTGATAACGCGTAAAAGTGCCCAGAGTGCGATCGAACGAACTCAAGGTTTTTTTTCCGAAAGCACCCTGACCAGTGCTTCCACACCCCTCGAGAAAATTGCTGAGATTATTCAGTGCCTCAAACCGTATAAAAGAGTGGTGATGCATATTCACCCAGATGATATGGTTTCTGTCATCGCATGCAAGATTCTAAAGACTGTCAGCACGGCGAAGATCTATTTTGTAAATCATGCTGATCATGTGTTTACTTACGGCAGCTCGGTGGCAGATGTCTACTTTGAACTAAGCACGTTTGGCCGTCGTCGAGACCTGAAAAAAACGATCTCTGGAAGTAAGTCTTTTCTAGGGATTCCGTTGACAAGCAAGTTGGTACCAAAGCATCACAGCCTACCCAATAAAAATAGCACGTTAAATTTTTTCAGTGCGGCGTCGCCCTTCAAGTTCAAACCGGTCAAAGGCTATGATCTTAGGCCCGCCATACGCAAGGTGCTGACTGAGTTTAAACATTCAACCTTCTGGATCGTCGGTGCCAACCCGCTTACCAATACGTGGTGGTGGCCATTAAAGTTGCGATACTGGAACAGGTTTAAAGTGGTTTCCTCGCTGCCATACGAAAGCTATCTGGCACTCTTGGAACGTGCAGATTTTTACGTCGACAGTTATCCAACGCCGGGTGGGACTGCCTTCGCGGAGCAACTTTTCAATGGGCGCCGTTGTGTCGGGTTACGCGCGCCTATACAAGGTTATTCACCCGCCGATAATTTGAAGAGTGAAAGTGTAGAGGGGTTTATTAACAGTGTTTTTCAGGGGGGTAATGATAGAGCTGTCATTGCGTCAGTGCTGGCTGTTAATGGGTATGAGGCAGTTAAGTCACGGTATCTGGCTTGTCTCTACGAAGATATTATGTGCGCCAATGAGATGGAGAAGCACGTGGCGTGGACGGGGGATATTAGCGTCTACGAGCAGCCGGGAAAAATAACCTCGGCAATTCCGCCGGAGGTCGTTTCCAGATTAATTGAATTTGATAAAAAATTTATGCGTGTTCTGTTTCTCGAGCTCAGCGCCACGCAGAAAATTAAAGTAGCCATTAAACTTGCACGTTTGAAAATCAGCGAGCTTCTCTCTAAAAAAAGCCGGTCGGGTAAAGCATGAGGTCATTAGCGTTACGCTTACTTCTAATAATGCTCATACTCTCGGACTATGTCATTTTAACGCTCCACGCCCCCAGTGCCGTTGGAGCCTGGCGCGAAGGGCTTGTACTGGCGTATGTGCTTCTGACCGGGTTAATCACATTTTTCCAAATCGGAACACGTTATACAATTCCCGAGCGGTATAAAGAACAGCTGTTGATTATTCTGTTTTTTATAATATTTTATTGTATCTGCGGCGAGCTTTCCGAAGCATCATTTCGGATGTTCCGGTCGTTTGCTATGCCGATCCTCTTTGCCCTCATGATCAATGCGGTGTGCCTGGGTCTGGCGCTAGAAACGAAGTTGCGTATTATATTTTCAACACTCGTCGTAATGACGTTTGTCTCAGGCGGTTATGCCATTTATCAATACCTGACAATCAGCGATCCGGAACAATTCTGGTATTGGCCGCTATTGTCCGAGAAAGGTTTCGAATTGGAGACTTATAATTCCATGAGAGACGGAAATCCGAGAATGTCGGGTTTCTTTACGGGCACCCTTGAGTTTGCGGCCTTCAATTTGAACACCACGCTCTTTGCGTGTTGTCTGCTTGTGCAAGCCTTTAGGGAGAAGACCTATGACCGACGCTTTTTCCTGTATCTGTTGGTGGCCATTTTTTCCACTGCGCTGATTATTTATGGTTCGGTGAGGACGGCAGCTATCGGTATGGTTTCAGCTGTGTTTTTCCTGGCAGTGTTACAGTTATTACGTCGAAGTTTTTTTATCGGCTTTCTCGGATATAGTTATTTTATCTGCGTGACGGGCTCTATTTTTCTATACCTTGCACTGGGATATACGGAAGATCTTTCTGCCCTTGACCGGGTTCGGCAGTGGTTGGTGGTGCTTGAATCACTCAATACAATGCCACTGGGTCTGGGTTTCGGTGCTATTGGACCAGGTCAACTATATTGGTTTGATTCACTGTGGTTGAATCTGCTGGCGTCCTCTGGTTATCTGGGCGTCGCTTTGATGCTCGGTCTGATCTGTTTCTACAGCAGGATTGTCATCGCTACCCAACAGCTGCGTATTGGGGGTAATGTATTTATGAGGGGGGTGGCTGATTATATGGTAATCAGTTACCCGTTTTTCCTGAGCAGCTTTTTCTTTCAGTCATATACGAATAGTGTAGTACTGTACCTTTTTGCGTCGATCGCAGTGGTGGTGATGTATGAGTCGAAATATCGTGCAAGCTAAAATTTCGATATTGATCGTTCTTTATAAAAGGCATTATAGAGAATCTGCTGCCATCACGACGTTATTGAGTAATGTCGCACTTTTTCGTGCGCAAGGTATCGACGTTGAATTTTTTATATGGAATAACACGCCTGAATGCTCTCCGGCGTTATCGGCTGAGAATTTGACGTGGCTTGAAGGTAATAATGACGGTTTAGCTTACATTTATAATCGCGTTGCAGACATGGCGTTTGCAGGGGGGGCGACGCATTTCATGATCTCGGATGACGATACGGATTACTCAAGCCAGAATTACGTAGAGGCGATTTCCGGCGCACTTGAATTCGAAGCCACTTCAGCAGTTGATTTGTTTGGCGTCATGGTGCCAAAAGTTTACTCAAGAGAAAAATTGGTAAGTCCGGGATTACGCTTCTGGTTCTTCGGCCGATTATCCGACGACGTTGACAGTGGCATAAACTCATCGCGTAATAAACTAGCTATCAATAGTGGTGTGATTTTCAATAAGTTTTGTTATGAGAAAATGTCACCGCTGTTTGATGAGCGTCTTAAGTTTTATGCGACGGATACCGCATTCTTTGTAAAGTATGAATCCTTTTATCCTCATTTTTATGTGTTGGACACGTGTTTGCAGCACGACCTTTCCGAACATACATCGGACAGCGCCGAACGAGCCATTTTTCGCTTTCAGGAAATGATCTTGGGCTTACGCGTCATCTTCGAGCATAAGGGATACCTCTTTCATGGCCTTATGGAGGTGTATCTGCTCGTCTCCTCGTTAAGAAAAAGCCTCTCCTATAAAAACGCAGGATTTTTCCGTTCCTATTGCACGTCGTTTAAAGGAAAAAATAATGCTGATAGAATTAGTTGAATTTCTTTCTTTAAAAGTGAGAAAACGTGGCATCAAAATTGATAAGCGCATTTCTGATGCCTATCTGTTGAATCTCGTTTTGTCAAAAGTGGTAATGGCGATAAACGGGTTTTTAAAGTTTAGAAGGTTGTCAGTTATTCTTGTAGGAAAGGGCGTTACTCTAAAAGCCAGATCGATGATCACTACAGGTAAAGGCTTGGTTATTGATGATGGATGCTTTATCGACGCATTGGCGGTCAAGGGTATTGTCTTCGGGCGGGGGGTTTCCTTAAAGAAAAATGTGACAATCGAGTGTACGGGTAGTTTGACTAAATTAGGCGAAGGGCTCTCGGTAGGTAACGATGTGGGCATTGGCAGCGGTAGTTTTTTAGGCTGCGCCGGTGGCGTTACTATAGGAAGTGACACAATCATCGGGAATTATGTTTCGTTTCATTCGGAGAATCACAATTTTTCCGACCCCGCAATACCGATTCGTCTTCAGGGCGTTAACAATGAAGGGATCCACATCGGCAATAATTGTTGGATAGGGGCTAAAGTGACTGTTCTGGATGGTGTTGTTCTTGAGGACGGATGCGTTGTAGCCGCAGGAGCAGTCTTGAAGGCGGGGCGATACACTGCTAACTCCATATACGCAGGCGTTCCGGCAAAGCGCATAAAAGAACGCAGCTAAAGGATTTGCAGTGAAAAAAATTATATTTTTCCATTTGTTGAATGACTACAGCGGGAGCCCTAAGGTTCTTTTGCAGGTTATTGAGGCAGTGGCAAAGAAAGGCTTTGAGGCCGAATTATATGTGGGAGGGGGCGCTGAAGGCGGTTTTCTCTCTTCGGCGCCATGCGTGCAAAAACGCTATTTTTATAAGAGATTTGAAAATAAATATTTGACGCTGTTGAGCTATAGTCTTTCGCAGCTGATTCTGTTTATAAAATTATTACGCTATCGTCACGCCTCTGCGATTTTCTATGTCAATACGTTACTTCCCTTCGGCGCGGCGCTAGCAGGGAGAGTGCTCGGCATCCAGGTTATTTATCATATTCATGAAACGTCAATCCGCCCTAGACCCTTGAAGCTGTTTCT
The DNA here is from genome assembly GCF_963890955.1 of Pseudomonas sp. MF6747. Classification (NCBI taxonomy): domain Bacteria; kingdom Pseudomonadati; phylum Pseudomonadota; class Gammaproteobacteria; order Pseudomonadales; family Pseudomonadaceae; genus Pseudomonas; species Pseudomonas sp. MF6747. Next base: position 190,620 of record NZ_CAWPSZ010000023.1, on the reverse strand, counting down.
GCGGTGGATGGTTGAAAGGTGCTCCAGCAAAAATATTTTCGTCTCGCGCTTTCTAGCCAAGGCTGAGTCTTTTACGAACATAGAAAGTCGTGTGATTTATAATTCGATTCCTCAGGACATGGCCAGTAGTGGTGCGAATCACGTATATCCTTACGCGTCGAGTAATAAATTCAATGTGCTGATGATCTGCTCCTTAAAAGCTTACAAAGGTGTGAATGAATTCGTACGTATTGCTGATCTGTTAAGCGGTCAACAGGATATCGAATTTAACTTGGTGCTCGGTGCCAGTGATTCTGAGGTGGATGATTTTTTTTCGTCCGTCACGTTGCCTGATAACTTGACCATTATTTCCCGGTGCAAGGATGTGATTCCTTATTATCAGAGGGCGAGTGTTTTACTGAGCCTTTCGAAGCCGGAAGAGTGGGTGGAGACGTTTGGCTTGACGATTCTCGAGGCGCTTTCGTTTGGTGTACCTTGTATTGTTCCTCCGGTAGGCGGACCTGTCGAACTGGTGTCGGAGGACAAGGAAGGTTATCTCATTGATTCAAACCGTGTGGAGGACATCGCCGCCAAACTGGCGTTTCTCCATAAAAGTCCTGAGGTGTGCTTTCGCTTGTCTGAGGCTGCAAGAGTGAAGTCACTTAGTTTCTCAGTTGATAACTTTGAAAGTGATGTGATTGAGGTGTTTAATGGGGTTTAAAATAGCAGTGATCGGCACGGTCGGTCTCCCAGCCCAGTATGGTGGGTGGGAAACGTTATCGGAGCAATTGGTCACTTACCTTGACCGAGAATATGGGATCTCGGTCTATTGCAGCGCACGGTCATATTCAACTCGGCCTGCAAAGTATCGCAATGCCGACTTGATTTACCTTCCGTTGAAAGCTAACGGCGTGCAAAGTATTCCTTATGATATTGTCAGTATGCTGCATGCCTACCGAAAGCATGATATTTTGGTGGTGCTGGGTTTGTCGGGTTGTATTGCGCTTCCTTTTTTAAAGCTGCTTACCAAGAAAAAGATTGTAGTCAATATCGACGGCTACGAGTGGAAACGGGCTAAGTGGTCAGTGCTGGCGAAGAAATTCCTGAAGTTCTCAGAAGCCATGGCAGTTAAATACGCCGATGCTATTGTTACCGATAATAAAGTGCTTCAAGACTATGTCCGCGATGAGTACTCACGTGAAAGTACTCTTATTGCCTACGGTGGCGATCAGGCGGCTACCAGTGCACTGGGAGAGGCGGACTTTGAGCATTATCCATTCCTTCGTAAGCCTTACGCGTTCTCAGTCTGTAGGATCGAGCCGGAGAATAATATTCATATTATTCTCGAGGCCTTCAGTACGGGTAGCTTGCCGTTGGTGATTGTGGGGAATTGGAAACAAAGCGAATACGGTGTAGCCCTGCAGGATAAATACGCGGGCGTCGGGCATCTTCACTTATTGGATCCTATCTACAAGAGTGAGGAACTGAGCCCGTTGCGCAGTAACGCGACCGTCTACATTCACGGTCATAGTGCGGGTGGCACCAACCCGTCCCTGGTTGAGGCCATGTGGCTGAGTTTGCCTGTGATTGCATTCGACGTATCTTTCAATCGTGCGTCTACTGAGGACGGTGCAAAGTTTTTTTCGTCCAGCCGGGCACTTGTCGATTGCGCGTCACGTCTTTTTGCCAATGAAACCGAGCGCGCTGAGCTGGGTGGAAAAATGCATGAGATTGCGGTGCGTCGTTATCGTTGGGAAGGTGTCTCTTCTCAATACGACAAATTATTCAAAACGCTTCTTTCATCTGAGAGGACTTAGCAATGCTGGATGAAATTAGCGTTAGTCCCGCTCCAGGTGCGTCCACTGTACTTCTCACAGGCGGAACGGGATTTGTAGGGCGCTCAGTGCTGGATGCGTTGGTTAAGGCTCAGTATCAAGTGGTGAATGTAACCCGCAAGACGGTCCCTTCGCCGCTCCCTGGCGTGCAGGATTTTATTATTGATTCGTTGACAGGGGGCATCGACTGGACAGCGCCACTGTCGGGTGTGGACGTGGTCATTCACTCTGCCGGTCGAGCGCACATCATGAACGAAACCCATAGCAATCCATTGCAGGCGTTTCGGGAAGTTAATGTGAACGCTACGCTCAACCTGGCTCGGCAAGCCGCTGACGCCGGCGTTCAGAGATTCATTTATATAAGCTCGGTTAAAGTCAATGGTGAAGAAACCAGCGCTGGCCGTGCGTTTACGCCAAAGGATGTCCCTGCGCCGCTCGACGATTATGGAGTGTCCAAGCTGGAGGCAGAGCAAGCGCTCTTGGAGCTGGCGCGTCACACTTCAATGGACGTCGTCATCATTCGGCCCGTCCTGGTGTATGGGCCAGGCGTGAAAGCCAACTTTGAACGAATGCTCTCTGTCGTTGACAGGAAGCTGCCACTTCCTTTTCGCACGATTGATAACCGAAGAAGCCTAGTCTTCATTGGTAATTTGGTCGATCTGATTTGCGTGTGCATCAAACATCCTGCCGCTTCGAACCGCGTGTTCCTCGTAAGCGATGGTGACGATCTGTCTATTGGACAGATTCTGAAAAAGCTCGCCGTGGCGATGAACAAGCCATCCTATGTGTTTGCTTTTCCTTACGCGTTATTGAATGTTGCAGCAGCGATAATCGGCAAGAAAGATTTTTTGCAACGGTTGTGCGGTTCGCTTCAAGTCGATATCACAGACACGCGGGAATGCTTAAACTGGACACCTCCAGTAACTACTGACGAGGCTTTTGCAATCACGGCTCGGCATTATCAAAAAAAGCAGAATGGACCGTCCCATGGGTAATTTGGCTGAGATGCTTAAGTCCAGGGATAATAATTTTAATTTTATCCGGATGGTGGCGGCATTTTTTGTGTTGGTGTCACACTCGTTTCCGCTATCTCGTGGCGCTACCGAAGTTGAGCCGTTGATGGCTCAGCTTGGAATAACACTCGGTGGCTTAGGCGTATTTACTTTTTTTTGCATATCCGGATTTTTCATATCGCTGAGTTATGAGCGGTCCAAGACCAAAATTGATTTTATCGTGGCCAGATTTTTAAGGTTGTACCCTGCGCTGTTGGTTGTATTGGTGTTAAGCGCCTGGGTAATTGGTCCGTTGTTTACCGATTTTAGTTTGCATGATTATTTTTCTTCTAAAGAAGTACATAAATACATCACAGGGAACTTGAAACTGAAGGATATTCACTTTCAGTTGCCAGGCTTGTTTCAGGATAATCCCTATCCCGGAATCAATGGTTCTCTATGGACGTTGTATTACGAGGTGCTGCTGTACGCAATGGTGTTTGCGCTCGGTGTTGTCGGTTGTTTGACACATACTCGTCGGGTGTCGATATTTTTTGTACTGTATTTTGTGTTTTATACAGTATTCAACCTGTTGCAAAAAAATGAGTACCTGATTGCAGGTTTCCAGCTTCGCACGTGGGTGCAGTGGAGCTTCGCATTTGTTATCGGGATGATATTTTATGCCTACCGAACCAAGGTTCGGCTGAGCGTCTGGATGTTAACCCTTGGCTGGTTGGCCGCGTTGTGTTCCTACAGGTCTCCCTTGTTCGTAGAAGTGTTCGTGATCGCATGGAGTTATTCCGTCTTTTTCGTTGCCTTCAACACCCAGTGGTTCGCACGCCAATACAATAAGCTCGGGGATTACTCTTACGGTTTGTACATATATGCTTTTCCTACTCAGGAGATCCTTGCGCACACGTGGAAAGGAATATCGCCCGTTGAAATGATTCTCGTGGCGCTTCCCGTTGCATTGGTTCCGGCTGTCCTGTCGTGGCATTTGATAGAACACCCTTGTATTCTGCGCAAAAAAGCGCTGGCGTCCTGGCTGTCCCTTTCAATCGCCAAATATTCGGGAAAGTTTGCTAAGTATTCGTCTAAACGGTTGTGAATTGAAAGGTTGGTGAAAACATGAAGCGTTTTTTTGATCTAGTACTGAGCCTCTTTGCCTTGCTCATACTCTTGATCCCGATCTTGCTTGTTACGGTGGCAGTTAAATTGACGTCAAAGGGGCCTGCACTGTATTGGTCTGACCGCGTAGGGGTGAACAACGTATTGTTCAGGATGCCAAAGTTTCGCTCAATGCGAATTGGTACGCCTGCTGTCGCCACGCATTTGCTGCTCGATCCGTCTAAATACTTGACGCCGATTGGCAACTTTCTTAGAAAGTCCAGCCTCGATGAGTTGCCTCAGCTGTGGAGTATCATCGCAGGTGATATGAGTTTTGTAGGACCAAGGCCCGCGCTTTTTAATCAGGCCGATCTGATTGAGCTGCGTACCGAGCAAGGCGTACACCTCATCCGTCCAGGTCTCACGGGGTGGGCGCAGGTCAACGGCCGTGATGAGTTGCCCATACCGGTTAAGGTTGGCTATGATGCTTTTTACGCGAAAAACATGAGCGTTCTTTTCGACCTTAAAATCTTGTTTTTAACAGCTTTGAAGGTCATTAAACGTGATGGTGTTTCACATTAATACCGTACCAAGTGTTTGATTGGCCGATTCAGGTTGATTATGCAAAGTATGTTTTTTGTTCTGCGTTGTAACGCGATCAACAAAAAATTTTTGATCTGACGCATAGGCGATAGGTGAGTCATGATAAACCGGTTGCGTACGTGGCTATTAAAATTGCCTCGTCATCAAAAACGACTGATTCAGGTATTGGCAGACGTCATACTCGTATTTTTGGCGCTGTGGATGGCTTTCTTAGTCCGTCTCGGAATCGACGAGATGGTCAACCCGGTCAAAATGCACTTATGGTTGTTTCTGGCGGCGCCGGTGGTTGCGATACCTCTGTTCATTCGCTTCGGTATGTACCGCGCTGTCATGCGTTATTTTGGCAATGATGCGTTGGTCGCAATCATCAAGGCCGTCAGTCTTTCTTCTTTAATCCTGGGTGTTGTTGTTTATTGGTATAGCAATCATCAGAACGTGGTGCCCCGGTCGATCATTTTCAACTATTGGTGGTTGAGCTTGATCATGGTCGGTGGCTTGCGTTTGACCATGCGTCAGTACTTTTTAGGTGATTGGTTTGCCGCTGCCCAACATGTCCCGTTTACCAGCCGGGACGACGGTCTTTCACGCGTCGCAATCTATGGTGCCGGCGCGGCGGGGAATCAACTTGTGGCAGCGCTTCGTATGGGGCGAGTGATGCGCCCGGTTGCGTTCATTGACGATGACGCGTCTATTTCGGACCGTGTCATCTCGGGCCTCCAAGTCTATAAGCCCAAACATATCCAGAGGATGATCGACGTCACGGGCGCACAAGAAATTCTCTTGGCAATCCCGTCCTCCAATCGCGGTCGGCGCCGGGAGATTCTCGGTTTTCTCGAAGGTTTTCCGCTCCACGTTCGTAGCGTCCCGGGGTTTATGGACCTGGCCAGTGGAAGGGTCAAGGTTGACGATATTCAAGAGGTCGATATTGCGGACTTGCTGGGTCGTGATTCGGTGCCTGCGCAAGGCGATTTGCTTGAGCATTGCATCAAGGGGCAGAGTGTCCTTGTCACGGGTGCGGGTGGCTCGATCGGTTCAGAGCTCTGTCGGCAAATTCTGGAGCTTAAGCCTAAAACCTTGCTCTTGTTTGAGCACAGCGAGTTCAATCTCTACAGTATTCTTTCAGAGTTGGAACAGCGTATTACTCGTAAATCGCTACCGGTAAAGCTGCTACCCATCTTGGGTTCAGTAAGGGACCCGTCAAAACTGCTGGATGTCATGAAGGCCTGGCGGGTGGATACCGTTTACCACGCTGCCGCCTATAAGCATGTACCCATTGTTGAGCACAACATCGCAGAGGGTGTGCTGAACAATGTTATCGGCACGCTGAACGCGGCGCAGGCGGCGGTTCAAGCGGGCGCATCGAATTTTGTATTGATTTCCACCGACAAGGCAGTGCGCCCAACAAACGTGATGGGCAGCACCAAGCGACTTGCCGAGTTGACGTTGCAGGCGTTGAGCCGCGAACCTGCCCCCGTGCTGTTTGGGGACAAGTCCAACGTGTCGCGGGTGAATAAAACCCGTTTTACGATGGTTCGATTTGGCAATGTATTAGGCTCCTCCGGTTCGGTGATCCCGCTGTTTCACAAGCAGATAAAGTCTGGCGGACCGCTGACGGTCACGCACCCGAAGATCACCCGCTACTTCATGACCATTCCTGAAGCGGCTCAGTTGGTCATCCAAGCGGGTTCCATGGGGCTGGGCGGAGACGTGTTCGTGCTGGATATGGGGGAGCCGGTCAAGATCGTCGAACTGGCTGAAAAAATGATCCATCTGTCAGGGCTGAGCGTGCGGTCCGACAAAAATCCTCACGGCGATATTGCCATTGAGTTTTCCGGTTTGCGGCCGGGCGAGAAGTTATACGAAGAGTTGCTAATCGGAGACAATGTTGTTGCAACGCAACATCCGATGATCATGAGCGCTAACGAGGACTACTTGCCGTGGGAAGTGTTGAAGGTCAAGCTTTCTGAGTTGCTGGCCGCAGTCGATCAAGACGATTTCGGCCGGGTTCGCCAGTTGTTGCGCGACACCGTCAGCGGTTATACGCCGGATGGGGAAATTGTTGACTGGATATATCAGCAGCGTCGGCTTGAACCATGAGTTTAAAAGTTACAACTTTACGGGTGAGTCACTCTGCCCGAATAGAAAAACACACGCTGTAACCGACTCACTTTTGACTCCCTCCAAACATCACCTAAGTTAGAAAGGCAGCTTCGGAAAGCTGCTTTTCTTCTACCGATGTCATGGAGCGTCACCTATGCAAAACACCTATATCTCTTCCCTGATCTTTGCCTTCCTCACGAGTGTCTCCGTCGCCACCACCGCAGCCCCGTCCGTCAAACCCGAAGTCCCAACGCCTATCGTCGCCCAGATGGCGAAAGTTGAAGAAACGACCAAGGTCAATCTGAACACGGCCGACGCTGAAGTCCTGCGCCGCGATCTGTTCGGCATTGGCGCCGCCAAGGCCAAGGCGATCGTCGCCTATCGCGACAGCAATGGGCCTTTCACTGCGGTAGACGAGTTGCTGGAAGTCAAAGGTATCGGTAAGGCATTGTTGGAGAAGAACCGCGACAGGTTGGCAATTAATTAAGGCTGTAAACCTTGCTCAAAAGGCCGGTCATTGACCGGCCTTTTCTTTGTCTGAGATTTGAGCTTTCAAGTTCTCGCGCACAACTTTCATGATCCGCGTCGCCAACGCTTGGCTCTCTACGCTCCTGGCCAGCACCAGTGCCCCTACCAACGTCGACATCAGTACCAGGCTTCGTTCGTTGGCATTCGCGTGAACCAACGTTGATTCAACCTGCCTTAATCGCGCTTCAAGCACAGCATCTGTGGTCGGGCTCTGCTGTCCCCTCAGGCCCAATTCCGAAGACATGGTCGGTAGCGGGCAGCCTTCAGCGGGAGAGGTCTGGTGCCATTCAGACAGGTAGTTGTCTATGAATGCATCCAGCGGCCGTGCCTGGCTGAACAGTGTTTCGCAATGCGCGTCCAGTTCTGCAGCCGCAGCCTGCAGGGCCTTTTCCACCAGATCATCCTTGGACTTGAAATGCGCGTAAAAGCCACCGTGCGTCAGATCGAGTGCCTTCATCAGGGGTTGCAGGCCGGTCGCGCTGATGCCGTCGCGGCGAAAGCGCATTGAGGCTTCCTTGATGATGCGTTGATGAGTCTGGGCTTTATGGTCTGCTGAATAACGCATGGGGCGGCCTCGTGGACGAGCGGGCATGTTAACGGAGTTAAGCTTTTTTACCCATCTACACATCGTTCAGCGGTACTGGCATGAAAAGTGATTACATCTGGTTCAGGGATTGTTCAACAATCGTGAGGTGGTGATGACGCTCAGCTTGTCTCTGGCGGATCAGATTGCACGTGAACTGCGTGCCGACATCATTGGCGGGCGGCTGTTGCCCGGCATGGCGCTGGTCGAGGTGGATCTGGTCAAAATTTATAACGCATCGCGCAATACCATTCGCGAGGCCTTGCACCGTTTGGGGCAGGAAGGGCTTACCCGTTATGTGCGCAACAAAGGCGTGATGGTGCGGCGACTGGAACGAGATGAAGTGCGTGACCTGTTCGTTGTACGCCGAACCCTCGAATTGCAGGCTATCGCCCAGAGCGGTGGGCTGACGGATGCTCAGTCCGAGCACATGCAAAACGCAATCGAAGCCACCTCCCTGGCCAGGGAGCGTGAAGACTGGCGCGCGGTGGCGACTCACAGCCTGGCGCTCCACCAACGGATTGTCGGATTGATGCGCAGCCCGCTGTTTGATGAATTTTTCGCCCAGGTGATTGCTCAATTGCGCCTGGTGTTTTGCGCGGCACCCGATGAGCAGCGTTTCCAGTCGCCCTGGCTGGAGCGTGACCAGGAGATCTACGCGTTGCTGGCGGGCGGCAACAAAGCGGCTGCACAGGAGGCGATGAGCCTGTACCTGGACGATTCCGAACGCCTTTCCCTGGCCTTGTTTGATCACCCTTGATGGAGGATTGCCCCATGTATAAAGACTACCCGGCCGCTTACCAGGTCAGTAAAGGTTCTGCGCTGCAGGTTGATACCGCGTTTTATGAGCGCATTCGTGAGCGTGCGGACCAGCGCACATTGATCGAGCAGTTCGAAGTGCCGATCCGCACGGGCAGGGCGTGGAAGGTGCCGGCTGGGCATGTGTTCCGTGTTACCACGCCGGTTGGGCCACAAGTGGGTGACTTCAATGTGTGGAATGCCAACGATCCTCGCGAACGTCTTTGGGCTGCGCGCACCCGCCAGTTACAAGGCGCACATGTCAGCACTCATGATCGACTGTGGTCGAACCTGCCGTTTCTGCGGCCGCTGGTGACCATCACCGATGATAGCCTGGCGAGTTATGGCATCGACGAGCATGGCGGACGCCTGCACGATTTGCTCGGCACGCGCTGCGATCCGTATGTGAATCGCATGCTTACCGGCGAAGACTTTCATCACCATTGCCACTCAAACCTGACGCGCGCGGTGCTACCCCACGGCCTGACGGAGTTCGATGTGCATGATGTGTTGAACATTTTCCAGTGCACCGGCCTCAATCACGACGACATGTACTTCATGAAAGCCTGCCCGGCGCAGAAGGGCGACTACCTGGAGTTTTTTGCCGAGATTGACTTGCTCTGCGCTTTATCGACGTGTCCTGGCGGGGATTTGTCGCTGCCGATGTGGGGGCCGGACGCGCAGGATCCGTTAACGGTGTGTCGCCCGTTGGGTGTGGAGATTTATCGCCTGGAGGAGGAGTTGCTCAATGGCTGGAGCCAGCCTGAGCGTGCTGCCTACAAGGGGCAGCACGGATTGCATATTGCCAAGGCGGCGTGGGAGTAGCGGCAGCTTCAGCGGTCCTGGGCGTCCTTTGAGTCTGCCTGGGCGTTGCGCTCGGCCACGCGTTTGCGTTGTTCGTCGGTGAGTTCCACCTTGTTGGCGCTGTCACGCAGCATCAATAAACCACCGACGATCGAACCGATCGCGACCACTAAAATCAACCAGGCATACCACGGCATAGGGCTCTCCTTGAGGCAGCAAATCGTGGGGAAATTTCCCACGGTAATAGCTGCTTTGAGTAACGGGCTTTCTTAGTAGTTCATTGTAGGCCCGTTATGCTCCAGTAGCCTCAGAGCCCCGTCAACATCGCATCGGCCGGTGCGTCGGCGCGGTCCTGCGCGGTCAGTTGGAAGTAGATGAATCCCACCAGCATAAAGCCCAGGAAGATCAGCCCGATCAGCGCGTTGAACCAGGCCATGGCCACCAGGCACACCACCGCCAGCATCAGCGCAATGCCCGGCACAATCGGGTAGCCCGGCGCACGGAAGGTACGCTCCAGCAGCGGCTCGGTCTTGCGCAGTTTGAACAGGCTGAGCATGCTCATGATGTACATCACGATGGCACCGAACACCGCCATGGTGATCATCGCGGCGGTCAGCGTCATGCCGCCCAGATTGATCAGGCCGTCGCTGTAGATGGCGGCGATGCCGACCACACCACCGGCGATAATTGCCCGGTGCGGTGTCTGAAAACGCGACAGTTTGGCGAGGAAGGAGGGCAGGTAGCCGGCGCGCGCGAGGGCGAAGAACTGGCGTGAGTAGCCCAGGATGATGCCGTGAAAACTCGCCACCAGGCCGAACAGGCCGATCCACACCAACATGTGCAGCCAGCCGGAGCTGTCGCCCACCACGGTTTTCATCGCTTGCGGCAACGGGTCATTGATATTCGACAGCGTGCGCCAGTCGCCCACGCCGCCGGCAAAGAACATCACACCCATGGCCAGCACCACCAGCGTCAGGATGCCGCTGATGTAGGCTTTTGGGATGGTGCGCTTGGGGTCCTTCGCTTCCTCGGCAGCCATCGCTGCACCTTCGATGGCAAGGAAGAACCAGATGGCGAAAGGAATGGCCGCAAACATCCCGGCTATCGCCGGCGCGCCGAAGGTGTCGGACCCGGCCCAGCCATTGAGGGCGAAGTTGCTGAAGCTGAACGCCGGCGCTACCACGCCCATGAACACCAACAGTTCGGCGACGGCGAGCACGCATACCACCAACTCGAAGGTGGCCGCGAGTTTCACCCCAAGAATATTCAGGCCCATGAAGACGATATAGGCACCGACGGCCGCGTGTTTGGGGTCGAGTGCCGGAAACTGCACATTCAGATAAGCGCCGATGGCCAAGGCAATTGCAGGCGGGGCGAAGACAAATTCGATCAACGTCGCCAGGCCTGCGATCAAGCCGCCTTTCTCACCGAATGCGCGACGGCTGTAGGCAAATGGGCCACCTGCGTGAGGAATCGCCGTAGTGAGTTCGGTGAAGCTGAATATAAAGCAGGTGTACATGGCGGCGACCATCAGCGAGGTCACCAGAAAGCCCAACGTACCGGCGACGCCCCAGCCGTAGCTCCAGCCGAAGTACTCGCCGGAAATCACCAAGCCGACGGCAATGCCCCACAGATGCAGGGTGCCCAAGGTGGGTTTGAGTTGTGTATTCATCGTGTTGCTCTCCCTGAACCGTTTGGAATGATTCAAGGTGTTGCAGCGGCCATGCCAGTGCGCCATTCATTGTCGTAAAGACGCCGAACTGTCGTCGAGGAGACGGTTTGGCGTTTGAAATCTTCTGTCATTGCACCAGTTGAGTGCAGGGGCGTTTGAGCTGCCGTCATCGCGGGCAAGCCCGGCTCCCACAGGTAACCGCAATCCCCTGTGGGAGCCGGGCTTGCCCGCGATGAGGCCCCAACAGCCTCCATCGACCTCTGTAAACCCCGCATAAACCCACTCTTTACGCCGTCTTTACGCCCGGCCCCCAGCGTCGCTCTCGTTCCTTTACGCCACTCCTGCGGACAATTGCCTCACACGCGGCAATCGCCGCAAAACGGAGAGACTTCCATGAGCGTTCTGGACGGGGTGTCACTGCTATTGGCCGTGGCGCTGTTCATTTATCTGCTGGTTGCGCTGTTACGCGCGGATCGGAACTAGGAGCAGGCTATGCACAGTTATGACTATTGGCTGATCATCGCCTTCTTTGCCGTGGTGCTGGTGCCGGCACCGTTCCTGGGAAGGTTCTATTACAAGGTGATGGAAGGCCAGCGCACCTGGCTCACGCCGGTGCTCGGCCCGGTTGAGCGCGCGTGTTATCGCCTGTCCGGCGTGGACGAGCATCAGGAACAGAGCTGGCAGAAGTACACGCTGGCGCTGTTGGCGTTCAATCTGGCCGGTTTCGTGTTGCTGTTCGCTGTGCTGTTGTTCCAGGAATACCTGCCACTGAACCCGCAGAAATTGCCGGGTCAGGAATGGACGCTGGCCTTCAACACCGCGGTCAGTTTCATGACCAACACCAACTGGCAGAACTACAGCGGTGAAGCCTCCCTGAGCTACCTCAGCCAGATGATCGGCCTTACCGTGCAGAACTTCGTCAGCGCCGCCACCGGCCTGGCTGTGCTGGTCGCGCTGTGCCGTGGGATCGGGCGCAAATCCACCAAGACCCTGGGTAACTTCTGGGTCGACATGACCCGCGCTACCCTCTACGGCCTGTTGCCATTGTGCCTGGTGTTCGCGCTGTTCCTGGTGTGGCAGGGCGTGCCGCAAACCTTCGCGCACTACGTGAACGCCGTGACGATGCAGGGCGTGGACCAAGTGATCCCACTCGGCCCGGCGGCCAGCCAGATTGCAATCAAGCAGTTGGGCACCAACGGCGGCGGGTTCTTCGGTGTCAACTCGGCGCATCCGTTTGAAGACCCGACGGCGTGGGCCAACCTGTTCGAGCTGTCGGCAATCATCCTGATCCCGGTGGCGTTGGTGTTCACCTTCGGTCACTACGTGAAGGACCTGCGTCAGAGCCGCGCGATTCTGGGCTGCATGCTGGCGCTGTTCCTGATCGGCGGCGCGACGTCGATGTGGGCCGAATACCAGCCCAACCCGACTCTGAACAACCCAGCGGTTGAACAAACCGCACCGCTGGAAGGCAAAGAAGCGCGCTTCGGCACCACCGGCACAGTGTTGTGGTCGGTGGCCACCACGGCGGCGTCCAACGGTTCGGTCAATGGGATGCAAGACAGCCTCAACCCGCTGACCGGCATGGTGGCACTGGTCAACATGATGGTCGGCGAAGTGATCTTCGGCGGCGTCGGCGCCGGTATGTACGGCATGTTGCTCAACGTGTTGATCGCAGTGTTCCTCGCTGGCTTGATGATCGGCCGCACCCCGGAATACCTCGGCAAGAAGCTGCAGGCCAAGGAAGTGCAATTGCTGGTCGTGACCTTGCTGGTGATGCCAATCGGCACGCTGGTGCTGGGCGCCATCGCTGCCAGCCTGCCAGGTCCGGCGGGTGCCATCAGCAACCCCGGCCCGCACGGTTTCAGTCAGCTGCTGTATGCCTACACCTCGGCCAGTGCCAACAACGGTTCGGCGTTCGGCGGTTTCAGTGCCAACACCGCGTTCCACAACCTGATGTTGAGCCTGTCGATGTTGCTGGGGCGTTTCGGTTACATCCTCCCGGTACTGGCCCTGGCCGGCAGCCTGGCGATGAAAAAGACCGCTCCGATTGGCCAGAACAGCTTCCCTACGCATGGCCCGCTGTTCGTGACCCTGTTGACCGTGACCATTTTGCTGGTGGGCGGCCTGACTTTCCTGCCGACACTGGCACTGGGCCCAATCGCTGAACATCTGAGCATGGGCTTCTGAGGGATATGAAAATGAATATGCCTGCAAAAAATGCGGCCCCGGTGCACACCCAGGAGCCCGCCAAAACCGCCATCTCTGCCTTGTGGCGCCCGGCGCTGGGCCAGGCGTTCGTCAAGCTGGACCCGCGCCAGCTGCAACGTTCGCCGGTGATGCTGGTGGTCGAACTGACCGCCATCCTCACCACCGTGTTGTGCTTCGTGCCCGACACCGCCGTGCCGACGTTCGTCGCCGTGCAGATCGCCGTGTGGTTGTGGTTCACCGTGCTGTTCGCCAACTTCGCCGAAGCCTTGGCCGAAGGTCGCGGCAAGGCCCGCGCCGACAGCCTCAAGGCTGGCAGTGAAGGCCTCAGCGCACGTCGCAAGGAGGCCGACGGCAGCTTCAAGGTTGTGCCGGCCACCAGCTTGCGCAAAGGCGACGTCGTACGCGTCGCCGCCGGAGAAATGATCCCCGGTGACGGTGAGGTCATCGAAGGCATTGCGGCGGTCAACGAGGCGGCGATCACCGGCGAGTCCGCGCCAGTGATCCGCGAGTCCGGCGGCGACCGTTCGGCTGTCACCGGCAACACGCGGCTGGTGTCGGACTGGTTGCTGATCCGCATCACCGTCAACCCGGGCGAGTCCACGCTGGACCGCATGATCGCCCTGGTGGAAGGCGCCAAACGCCAGAAAACCCCCAACGAAGTCGCGCTGGATATCCTGCTGATCGGCCTGACCCTGATCTTCCTGCTGGTGGTGGTCACCCTGCAGCCGTTCGCGCACTTCGCCAATGGCAGCTTGCCGCTGGTGTTCCTGGTCGCACTGTTGGTGACGCTGATTCCTACGACCATCGGCGGCCTGTTGTCGGCCATCGGTATCGCCGGCATGGACCGTCTGGTACGCCTCAATGTGATCGCCAAATCCGGGCGCGCGGTGGAAGCGGCGGGTGACGTGCATGTGTTGCTGCTGGATAAAACCGGCACCATCACCTTTGGTAACCGTCGCTGCGCGGCAGTGATCGCCGCGCCTGGCGTCAGTGGTCGGGATTTGGCCGAGGGTGCGCTGCTGGCATCGCTGGCGGACGACACCGCAGAGGGCAAATCCATCGTCGAATACCTGCGCGCCTTGCACCCGCAGGCTGAGCCGACCCTGGACCAACTGACCTCGGTGCCCTTCAGTGCTGGAACGCGTTTGTCCGGTGTCGATTACGAAGGCCGTGTGTTCCGCAAGGGCGCGGTGGATTCGCTGCTGGCGTTTATCGGCCAACAACGCCGCGACCTGCAACCGGCACTCTCGCGGGAAATCGACAAGATCGCCCAAAGCGGCGGCACACCTTTGCTGGTATGCGCCGACGGCAAATTGCTCGGTGCGATCCACCTCAAGGACGTGGTCAAGCCTGGCATCCGCGAACGGTTTGCCGAGCTGCGCAAACTGGGGATTCGCACCGTGATGGTGACGGGCGATAACCCGCTGACCGCTGCGGCGATTGCTGCCGAAGCCGGCGTGGACGATGTGCTGGCCGAAGCCACGCCAGAGAAAAAACTCGCGCGCATTCGCCACGAACAGAACGACGGTCGTCTGGTTGCCATGTGTGGTGACGGCGCCAACGACGCCCCGGCACTGGCCCAGGCCGACGTCGGCATGGCGATGAACGACGGTACCCAGGCGGCGCGCGAGGCGGCCAACATGGTCGACCTCGACAGCGACCCGACCAAGCTGCTGGACGTGGTGCAGATCGGCAAGGAACTGCTGGTGACGCGCGGCGCGCTGACCACGTTTTCCATCGCCAACGACGTGGCCAAGTACTTCGCGATCCTGCCGGCACTGTTCGCCTCGATCTACCCGCAATTGGGCGTGCTCAACGTGATGCATTTGCAGAGCCCGCAGAGCGCGATTCTCTCGGCCATTGTGTTTAACGCGTTGATCATTGTGGTGCTGATCCCGCTGGCGCTGCGCGGTGTGCGCGTGCAGGCGGCGAGTGCGGCGGCGTTGCTGCGTCGCAACCTGCTGATCTATGGGCTGGGCGGGATTGTGGTGCCGTTCGTGGGCATCAAGGCGATCGACATGCTGCTGACCGCGCTGCACCTGGTTTGACCCGATTCCTGGGGGCGCCACGTCGGCGCCCACAGGCTGCAATGACTCACGTGAGGAATCTGAAATGTCCACCATGATCCGCCCGGCCTTGAGCCTGCTGGTACTCATGACCCTGATCACCGGCGTCGCCTACCCATTGGTGGTGACCGGTGTCGCGCAAGTTGCTTTTCCTGACCAGGCCAACGGCAGCCTGGTGCGCGATGCCGACGGCAAAGTGCGCGGTTCCAGCCTGATCGCCCAGGATTTTACCGGTGATCAGTGGTTCCATCCGCGCCCGTCGGCCGGCGCATTTGCGACGGTTTCCAGCAGCGCGAGTAACCTGGGCCCAAGCAACCCGGCGTTGGCAACGCGGGTTTTCGATGATGCCAATAAACAACTAGTGCCAGGCCAGGGGCCGGTGCCGTTGGCATCGCTGACTACCTCTGGCAGCGGTCTTGATCCACACTTGCCTCCACCGGCGATTGCCTATCAACTGGCGCGGGTGGCAGCCGCACGAAATGTGCCGGTGGCAACCCTGCAGCGCTTGCTGGATGAGCACATCGAAAGCCCGTTGGTGGGGCCGCCGGTGGTGAATGTGTTGGCGCTGAACATGGCGCTGGAAAAGTTGTAAGTAGTGGTGCCGTCATCGCGGGCAAGCCCGGCTCCCACAGGGGAATACATTCCTACTGTGGCAGCGGGCTTGCCCGCGATGGCGGCCTGAAGGACTCCAGATAAACACCTGAAGGAACCGCAAAGCATGAGCGACTCCGGCCGCGCCGACGCCCTCTTAGCCGATCTGCCCCGGGACGGCCGTGGCCGGCTCAAAGTCTTTCTCGGCGCTGCGCCGGGCGTGGGCAAGACCTACGCCATGCTCCAGGCCGCCCATACCCAGCTGCGCCAGGGCGTGCGGCTGATCGCCGGGGTGGTCGAAACCCACGGCCGCGCCGAGACCGAGGCCTTGCTCAGCGGCTTGCCGCAGCAACCGTTGGTGCGTACCGAATACCGCGGCGTGATGCTCGAAGAAATGGACCTGGATGGCCTGCTCGCCGCCAAGCCCAAGCTGGTGCTGGTCGACGAACTGGCCCACAGCAACGCCCCCGGCAGCCGGCATGAAAAACGCTGGCAGGACATTCAGGAACTGCTCGCCGCCGGCATCAACGTGTTCACCACGGTCAACGTCCAGCACCTGGAAAGCCTCAACGACCAAGTGCGCGGGATCACCGGCGTGCAAGTGCGCGAAACCCTGCCGGACTGGGTGCTGCAAGAGGCAGACGAGTTGCTGCTGATCGACCTGCCATCGCGCGAGCTGTTGGAGCGTCTGCGCGACGGCAAGGTGTACGTGCCGGAGCAGGCCCGTGCGGCCATCGACGCGTTTTTTACCCAGACCAACCTGATGGCCCTGCGCGAGCTGGCGATGCAGACCGCCGCCGCCCACGTCGATGACGACTTGGCCCAAGGCTATCGGCAACTGGGCCAGGCTGCGCCGGCGGTGCGCGGCCGCTTGCTGGTGGGCGTGGATGGCGATGCGCAGGCCGAACGCCTGGTGCGTCACGCCAGCCGCGTCGCTCAACGCCGACATTTGCCCTGGAGCCTGGTGCATATCGACAACGGCCGCGCGCGCGATGAGCAAGCGCGCCTGCGCCTGCAAAACGCCCAGCAACTGGCCGAGCGCCTCGGCGGCGAAGTGGTGTTGTTGCGCGCGGGCGAGGTGGCGAAGACGCTGATCCAGCATGCCGCCGAACGCCGCGCGAGCCTGCTGCTGGTAGGGCAGTCGCGCATGCGTTGGCGGCGTCGGTTGTTCGGCGGTGGGTTGGCGGCGCGCTTGCTGCGCAACGCGCGCGGTCTGGAAATCAACGTGCTCGACAGCGACGACATGCCCGCACCGCCGCGACTGCCGGATGTGCGCGGGTTGGTGTGGTTCGATTATGGCCTGGCAGTCGTTGCGACGATCGTGGCGGCGGCGTTGGCCTGGGCGGTGGCCAGCGTGTTGCCGCTGCCGAACATCTCGCTGGTGTTTCTCGCGGCGGTATTGCTGGTGGGCGTGCGCAGCAGCCTGGGGCCGTCGCTGGTGTGTGCGGCGCTGTCGTTTCTGACCTACGATTTTCTGTTTATCCCGCCGAACTTCTCCTTCGCCATCCAGCGCGAGGAGGACGTGTTGACCCTGCTGTTCTTTCTGCTGATGGCGGCGTTGACCGGCAACCTGGCCGCACGTCAGCGTCGGCAGCTGCAGGCCTTGCGCGATACTCAGGAAGAGACCAGCGAACTGCTCGACCTGTCGCGCAAACTCACCGCCGCCACCGATCGCCAGGCGGTGATCAGTGCGGCGGCCCATCATCTGGAAGGCTGGAGCGATATGGAGCTTTGCCTGGTCAACCGGGACGCGCATGGCGACTGGCAGGTCGAGACCGGTTCCGCGCTGAACCTCACCGAATCCGAACGCGCCGCCGCCGATTGGGCCTGGCAGCACGATCAACCGGCCGGCATGGGCACCGGCACGTTGCCGTTCGGGCGCTGGTGGTGGTGGCCGCTGTCGGGCGAGGAGGGGCCGCTGGGCTTGCTTGGCGTGAGCCCCAAACCGGGCCTGGATCTGAGCGGGCAGCGTCGTCGCCTGCTCACCGCATTGAGCCAGCCGCTGGCCCAGGCGTTGGCGCGGGCGCAACTGGCGCAGGAGCTGGAATCGGCGCGTCTGCACGGCGAAACCGAACAACTGCGCAGCGCCTTGCTGGCCTCTGTATCCCACGACCTGCGTACGCCGTTAACGTCGATGCGCGGCAGCATCGACAGCCTGTTGGCGCTCGGCGAGGCGATTCCTTTGGAGGATCGCCGTGAATTGCTTGAGGGCACCCGCGATGAAGCCGAGCGCCTGGACCGCTATATCCAGAATTTGCTGGACATGACACGCCTGGGCCACGGTGCGCTGAAACTGGCGCGTGATTGGGTTTCGCCCGGCGATATCGTCGGCAGCGCCCTTGGCCGTTTGCGCGCGGTGCTGGCGCCGCTGCAGGTCAAGACTGACGTGCCGGCCGAGCTGCCGTTGCTGTATGTGCACGCCGCCTTGATCGAACAAGCGCTGGTCAACGTGCTGGAAAACGCCGCGCGTTTCTCACCCGCCCAAGGCCGTTTGGAGGTGAGCGCGGGCGTGGCGGATGACCAATTGTTTTTTGCGGTAGCCGATGAAGGGCCGGGGATTCCCGAAGACGAGCGCGCGAAGATTTTCGATATGTTCTACACCGCCGCCCGCGGTGATCGCGGCGGGCAGGGCACGGGCCTGGGCCTGGCGATTTGCCAGGGCATGGTCGGCGCACACGGTGGGCGTATCAGCGTCGCCGAGGGCATTGAAGGGCGGGGCACGTGCATCACCTTGTTCCTGCCGTTGCCGACTCAGCCTGGCCTGGAACGCGAGGCTTGAGCTACCCTCTTTTTTTCACGGATTTTGATTGGACACCATGAGCCAGACCGCGACGATTTTAGTCATTGATGACGAACCGCAGATTCGCAAATTCCTGCGCATCAGCCTGGCCTCCCAGGGCTACAAGGTGATCGAGGCCGGCACCGGCAACGAGGGCCTGGCCCAAGCGGCGTTGAGCAAACCGGATTTGCTGGTGCTCGACCTCGGCCTGCCTGACATGGACGGCCAACAAGTGCTGCGCGAGTTTCGCGAGTGGTCGACGGTGCCGGTGCTGGTGCTGTCGGTGCGCGCCAGTGAAGTGCAGAAGGTTGAAGCGCTGGATGGCGGCGCGAATGATTACGTGACCAAGCCTTTTGGTATCCAGGAGTTTCTCGCCCGCGTTCGCGCGCTGCTGCGCCAGGCACCGGCGGGGGAGGCTCAGGAAGCGGCCTTGAGTTTTGGCCCGCTGACGGTGGACCTGGCCTATCGCCGCGTGCTACTGGACGGTGCCGAAGTGGCGCTGACCCGCAAGGAGTACGCGGTGCTGGCGCAACTGGCGCGGCATCCGGGGCGGGTAATCACCCAGCAACAATTGCTCAAGGATATCTGGGGGCCGACCCACACTGAAGACAGTCACTACCTGCGCATTGTGGTAGGGCATTTGCGCCAGAAGTTGGCGGATGACCCGACTCAGCCACGGTTTATCGTGACTGAGGCGGGGGTGGGGTATCGGTTGTTGAATGCCTGAGTTTCGCGGCGTCCGCGCAGGCCTTATCGCAGGCAAGCCAGCTCCCACCATTGAATGTGTTCACAGATCACAATGTGGGAGCGGGCTTGCCCGCGATAGGGCCATCAGCCACAGCACACATTTCAACTCTGCTCACTCTCATATTTGTCCAGCGTATCCCTGGCAATCTCCCGCCCCAAAGCGATCAACTCCGGCGCCTTGTAGAACTCGAAAAACCGACACACACGCTTCGGCACGTTGATCAGCACGTCCGGCGGGTAACCGGCGATCTTGTACTGCGCCAGCGATGTCTGCATCACCTCGAAACTCTGGTTGATCAGGTCCAGCAGCGACGCCGGCCCGACGTTGTCGATGATGAACGAACCGGTTGCTGACTTTGGCGCCCCGGCCTTCTCCGGTGCAGCCGCAGGTTGCTGGGATTCGGGTTCGGCCGATTCCAGCCATGGGTTGATCTCCGCTGTCTGGGCGTGCAAAGCCTCCTGCTCAAGCTTCATCAACTGTTCGGCTTGTTTGCGGCGAAACGGCAGGTGTGAACCCAATGACTTGGCCAAGCTGTTGAAACGACTTTTGAACGCCGGTGGACGCTGGATCACGGGCAGTTGGTAATGTTTTTGGTTGGTGGCGTTGAGGTTGACCGCGATGATCAAGTCGCAGTGGCTCGACACCACCGGCACGATCGGCAGCGGGTTGAGCAGACCGCCGTCCACCAGCATTCGGTTGCCCTGCATCACGGGCGTGAACAGGCTTGGAATCGCCGCGGAGGCGCGCATGGCCTGGTGCAGGCAACCTTCCTGAAACCAGATTTCCTGTTGGTTGGTCAGGTCTGTCGCTACGGCGGTGTAGGGAATGCGCAGTTCTTCGATATTGATCTCGCCGACAATCTTGCGGATCTGGCCGAAGACTTTTTCGCCACGAATCGCACCCAGGCGAAAGCTTACGTCGACCAGGCGCAGTACATCGAGGTAGTCGAGGCTTTCGATCCAGTTGCGGTACTCGTCAAGCTTGCCGGCCGCATAGATTCCACCCACCACGGCGCCCATGGAGCAGCCGGCGATACAGGCAATGTCGTAGCCGCGCCGTTCGATCTCCTCGATCACGCCGATATGGGCATAACCGCGGGCTCCACCGGAGCCCAGCACCAAGGCAACACGCTTCTTCATGGTCCATGTCCTTCCCAAGGCAGGTGCCCACAATGCACCCATTGAGGGGCAAGCTTCAATCTTCGCCGGGGGGCTGTAATATTTTTCCAGGATAAGCGCAGTGCTCGGGTATGCTCTGACGATAGGCGCTCTGATTTCAGGCTGCGGACAAGGCACTTTTCCTTGTAGGCAACGTCTACACCCTACGACTGTTTTTCTTTATTTGAGGTGTCATCGATGAAAGCCTGGATGTGTGTGCCTGTGATTGTGTTGGCCCTGGCCGGCTGTGCCGGGAAAACCGCATACCGCGACAGCTGTGGCACGCAACTGGATGCCGCGTGGCATGAACTGGACCTGGCCAAGGCTGAAGGTTTTGCCGGCACCGTGAGCTACTCCAAGGCATTGTCCTTGTTGACTGGCGCCAAGACCCAGCAGCAATTCGAAGCGTTTGAAGGCTGCTCCAACAAGGCCGAAAAGGCGCGGTTCTATATTCGTGAGTCGCGCGCCGGACGTTAAGTCCTAGCGGCAACCAGGATGTTCATCGTCAAGGGAGGAAGGCATGTCAGCTTTGGTCGATCAGTTAGTCGCTCAGGTCATTGGCCTGGAAGTAGGGTTACTGAGCTGCCAGGCTCGCCTCGCCGCCGTCACCGACGATGAAGCCCTGCATGACCTGCGCACCACCGTGCGGCGCCTGCGCAGTTTGTTGCGCCCGCTGCGCGGGTTGCCGGGAGTCGAACAACTCGAATTGGCCGCCAGCACAGTCGGCCAGATGACTACGCCGCTACGCGACCGCGAGGTCCTGGCGGCGTACCTGCATCAGCACGGCTATCACCAGGCCGCTGAACGGCGCCTGCGCCTGCAACCCGACGCCTATCGCCATGTGGCGCAGAGCCCGGAAGTGGCGCACTTGCTGCAGATTCTCGATGCGTTCCCACGCTTTATCCGGGCTTCGCAGCACCAGAAACTGCTCAAGGGCCTGCGCCCGCGCATCGAGAAGCGCTTGGGCAAGCAATGGCACAAACTCGGTGATGCCCTCAAAGACCCAACCCATGATCGCCACCGCCTGCGGTTGCTGATCAAGCGGGTGCGTTACGCCGCCGAGGCCTACCCCGAACTGAACAAACTGCCTGCCAAAGCCATGTCGCGCCTCAAGCTAGCCCAAGGCGCTCTGGGCGATTGGCACGACTGCTGGCAGTGGCTGGCGCAGGCCGGGCACCAAGCGGATTTGCAACCCTGCGTGCCAATGTGGCATCGCACCATGAGCAAGGCAGAAGGCGAGGCGGATCGGGTGCTGGACAAACTCAGTGCGGATTGTTTCTAGGTCGGTCCGGTTTTTGGCCGGAATGAGCGCTGTACCTTGTCAGCCCGATGGCTAACATCGCCCCATCGGTTTTCTTGATGTGAGGTCGCCATGCGCTTTAGTGATTTGCTCGACGCAGCCCGTAACAACCCGTTGGACGTGACCATCCCCGCCGAATGGGCTCAGGGCCGCGCGACCTTTGGTGGCCTGGTGGCTGCGTTGCAATATGAAGCCTTGCGCGCCCAAGTCCCGGCAGACCGGCCCCTGCGCTCTTTGGCCATCACCTTTGTCGGCCCCGTTGCGCCGGATGTGCCGGCCAGTTATCAAGTCGAAGTGTTGCGCGAAGGCAAGGCGGTCAGCCAGTTGCTTGGCCGCGTGGTGCAGAACGGTGAAGTGGCGACGCTGGTGCAGGCCAGCTTTGGTGCGCCGCGTGAGTCAGTGATAGATGTCGCGAGCGAGGCGCCGCCTAGTTTCAAACACTGGGATGAATGCCAGGAGCTGCCCTATATCAAGGGCGTGACCCCTGAGTTCATGCGCCACTTGGCCATGCGCTGGAGCGTCGGTGGGTTGCCGTTCACCGGTAACAAATCGCGCGACATGGGCGGTTGGGTGCGCCTGCGCGGTGATGTAAAGGAAGAGCCGCTGACCGAGTCGCACATCCTCGCCCTGGTCGACGCATGGCCCCCGGCCTTGCTTCCGCACCTGACCCAGCCGGCGCCGGGCAGCACGCTGACCTGGACCATTGAATTTGTCCAGCCGCTGCAAGACTTGACCACCCTCGACTGGTGCCAGTATTACGTCAACATCGAACACGCACGCGACGGCTACGGGCATGCCGCGGCTGCACTCTGGAGCCCGACCGGCGAGTTGATCGCCATCAGCCGCCAGACCGTGGTGGTCTTCGCCTGAACCTCAGAACCGCTGGCTGCCTTGCGCTTCCAGTTTGCGACCGTGGCGCTGAAGCGCCACGCCTGCCAACACGCCGATCACGCCGACGGCAAAACTGGCCAGGCTCAGGCTGAACACGCCGGATGCCATCAACAGAAAACCGATGATCAGCAGGGGTACGGCAATTAATTGCAGCCCCAGGTTGGTCGGGTGCTGATGGGTTTCTGGGTGAATGCGCCATTGCCAGGCGGGGAAGTTAGGATGACGTTTGCCCATGATGGTGAATCCTCTGTCCGTTGAAGTAGCTTGGACAGAGTTTATGTAGGGGAGGGCGGGGTGGCGAATTGGGGCTGGCTATCGGCCTCATAGCTTTGATGTTGGTGTCACCCTTTAATAACAGGCGGAATCAGGGGCATTTATGTAGACGGAGGCCCCGCAGAGAGACGGATATCACGTTTTGAATTCAATCAACGACTCCTCATACTTTCACATTGTTATTTTCAACGTGTCGAATGTGGGGGGTATTCTTTATGGTGATGTCACCAAGTCCCCCATAGCTAAGATCAATGCGACACGTGTTGAAACCTTCGAGGTTCCATTGTCGGTTGGTCTGTCTGGATTTCAGCTATATCAATGCTAGAGTTATATGAGGTCTATCGTTATCTCTATCTATAGAGAATAAGACTATCTCTCCTGTTGCAATCGGTATGGAGAATACCTTGTTAAAAATACTTCTATCGAAATGATTCCAAACTTTATTTTTCAATCTCAGAATTATGGTGGTCATTCGCACCCGGTAGTTTTCCTGTGCGCGTCTTTCCAATGGTACTTAAATGGAGATGAGTACCCTGGTTTCCCAGCCTTAAATGGGTAAATATATAAGTTTTAGTTTTGGTTCCATGGTTTTTTAGTTATTTAAAATAGTAGTCATCTGGGCCGTTTATGTATACATTAGGGTCGCTAAGTGAAATGAATCTGGCTTTGAATTCTATTGAGGCATTTTCGCTGGTTGCGCGAAACTCGAAATGGTCATTGTGTTTTTTTATTTCCACCTTGAATACCTCGTGGGCGGGTATGTTTTGTACTTTTAATTCTTTAATGTTATGACAAGTTAATCCTGTCCTGCAGGTGTTATATCCTTTGTTCTTCCACTTTTCCGGCAACTGGTCCGGAAATTCTGGTATGTCAAACCCTAGGCCGACACAGGGTTGGTCGTTATCAATCCTCATGGAGAAAAGAGCAACCCTGTCAATTGCTATCGGTTGGCTAAAAATCTTTCCGAAAAATATACTTCCGTCTAATTCATTCCAATACTTCATTTTTGCTTCCTAAATGGATAGTGTTCCTTCGCCCCGGGTATGCTGCCTTTTCGGGGTTTATCAATTTAACGTCCATGGGCCTCAAGGCCAGCCGGCCAATAGCCGGGTTCAAAAGGCAGCCCTTTCAGCCCAGGTAGTCATTGAGAAATACATCGGCGGTCCCTCGCACTGAATAGTCAGGCGAGAGACTTTGAAGAGGTTCGTCAGGTAAATATGTCGGCGCTATTCGCCGGGGAGGCTAGGAGGTTTCGGCAAAATTTCGGGTAAACGCAAGGGCGATCGTAGGAGTCGGATTACAGGTTAAAAAGTCCTATAGCTTCAACTGCCCAATCGCTTTGCTCAACTCCCCGGCCAGCGTCGCCAGCTCATTGCTGGTGGTCGCTGAATCCACGGTCTGCTGCACCGTGTTTTCGGTCACATCGCGAATGCTCACCACGGCGCGGTTCATCTCTTCGGCGACATGGCTTTGCTGTTCGGCCGCCACGGCGATCTGGGTGTTGCTTTCGCGCATCTGCGCCACGGCGCCGGTGATGTCGGCGAGGGCCGCGCCGGCTTCCTGGGCTTGCTGTACGCAGTCGTCGGCCTTGAACGAGCTTTCCTGCATGAAGTCCACCGCATCGCGGGTGCCGGCCTGCAGCGCCGAGACCATGCGAGTGATTTCGTCGGTGGAGCTTTGCACGCGTTTGGCCAGGTTGCGCACTTCGTCGGCGACCACGGCGAAACCACGGCCCATTTCGCCGGCGCGGGCGGCTTCGATGGCGGCGTTGAGGGCGAGCAGGTTGGTCTGTTCGGCGATGCTGTGGATTACGCCGACCACGCCGTTGATTTTCTGGCTGTCCTCGGCAAGCTTCTGAATCATCTCGGCAGTCTGTTGCACGCCGGTGGAAAGCCCGGCAATCGAACGCTGTACCCGGCTGACCACTTCCTGGCCGCTGCCGGCGAGGGTGTCGGCGGTTTGGGACAGGTCGCGAGTGGCGCCGGCGTGCTGGGCGATGTGGTAGACGGTGGCGGTCATCTCATTGATCGCGGTGGCGGCCTGATCGGTTTCGCTTTGCTGGCCGAGCATGCCGTGCTGCACCTCGTTCATACTGCTGGCCAGGCGCGCGGCGCCATCATCCAATTGCTGCGCGGTGCGTGCCACGGTGCTGACCACCCGCTGGTAGCCGGCTTGCATGGCGTTGAAGGCGCTGGCCATCTGGCCGACTTCGTCCTTGCAGGCCAGGGGTACGCGGGCCGACAGGTCGCCGGTTTTCTCGACGTGCAGCATCACGTCCTTGAGGGTGTTGAGTTGGCTGAGCAGAAAGCGGATCAGCAGTTGCGAGGCGCCGAGCATCGCCAGCATCAGAATCAACACCGCCACCGCGTAGTTGGCGAAGCGTTCGCCGAACACTTGGCTCAGGCTGCGTCCGTAGGCCAGCACGGCGACCTGCTGGCCGTCGGCACGCGCGATCACCTCGGCGCCGATCAGCGGTTTTTCACCGAACAACGGCATGTGATTAAGCTCGACCCAACCGCTGGCATTGCCCAGGGCTGACAGAGCCTGATTGGCCAGCTGTGGGACTTGTCCACGGGTAAACGTCAGCCAATGCTCGCCCTTGGGCAATGGCTTGTCGGCGGGCCAGGCACTCAACAACCGCGCCTGCGCCTGTGCCGTAGCCTGGGAGGCATCGTTGCGCGCCTGTTGCTCGAGTTGCACGGCGTAGAGCACGAGCAACAAGGTGGTGATGAAGGCGACCGCGTTGACGGCCCAGAACTTGTATTTCAGCGAGATATTGCTAAGCCAGGCACCCATGGAAGGTTTTCTCTGATAGCGGAAACAGCATTGGCAAGGTGCCATTATTGTGCCGCTACTCAGGAAGCCGGTTTTGACATGGGTCAATGCGCCGCATTAATCCACTTCAGGCAAACCAAAAAATGCGCGCGAACAGGCGGTGCTGTGTGCAGCCAAGTCTTCCAGGGTTTCGTTGCGGTGCAGGGCGACTTCGCGCAGCACTTCTGGCAGGTAGGCCGGTTCATTGCGGCCGTTTTTCGGCTTGGGTCGCAACGTGCGCGGCAGCAGGTAGGGCGCGTCGCTTTCCAGCATCAGACGGCCACGTGGGATTTCCCTGACCAGCGGGTGCAGATGCGTCCCACGGCGCTCGTCGCAGATCCAGCCGGTGATGCCGATATGCAAGTCGAGGTCGAGGTAGCTGAACAGCGCCGATTGTTCGCCGGTGAAGCAATGCACCACCGCAGCGCTCAGGTGGTCGCGGTAATCCTTGAGGATCTCCAGCAAGCGCTGGTTGGCGTCGCGCTCGTGAAGAAACACTGGCAGTTTCAACTCGACGGCGAGTGCCAGGTGTTCTTCGAGGACTTTTTCCTGTTGTGGGCGCGGGGAAAAATCGCGGTTGAAATCCAACCCACATTCGCCCACTGCACGCACGCGGCTTTCGCTGAGCACACCCCGCAATTGCCGCGCGCTGTCGCCGTTCCAATCGCTGGCGCAGTGGGGATGAATGCCGGCGGTGCTGAACAGGCGCTGGCCGCTTTCATCGAGTTTTATGCAGAGTTCCAACGCCTGCTCGCTGCCCTCGATACTGGTGCCGGTGAGCACCAATTGCTGCACGCCGGCGGCATAGGCACGGTCGAGAACGGCCTGGTGCCTCTCGTCGAAACTGGGGTTGGTCAGGTTGACGCCGATATCAATGAGTTGCATGGTGCTATCTCCGCCTGCGGCCGGAAAGCATATCAGAGCTGTAGATTTATAAGAAAAACGAAGAACTACAACGAGTTATAGCTGTCTTTGAACGTCGCAAGTGACATTGTGGTCGGTCGTACGCCGTCCTCCATGCCACCGTTGCGCGCCTTGCCAGCGCATAAAGCGCTCTGTTTCTGACCTCCAGCCCTTCGCCTTTCGCGAGGGTGCTGGCCAGTATTCTTTCCGGAGAGCGGATGATCCGACCCTCGGCGTTGCTTATGTTGTGCCTGACGTTACTGCTGCCCATGGCGGCGGTCGCACGTCTGGATGGGCCGCTGGAAGTGACCAAGCCCGGCAAGGTACGCGACCTGGCGCAGATTCGCTCCAGTCGCACGCTGCGTGTGCTGGTCAATCAGAGCCGTAACAGTTCCGGTGAGGTCCAGGGCCAGGCCATCGGTGTTGAATACCATCGCCTGCGCGCCTTCGAGCAATACCTGAACGGCCACGCCCGTGACGGGGAAGAAATCACTCTCAAAATTATTCCAAAAGCCAAGGACCAACTGCTTGGCGCGTTGGCCCGGGGTGAAGGCGACCTGGTGGCTCCCGGTGAATTGCTTGATGTGAAGGCTGCGCACAAGATCAGCACCAGCGACCCCATTGCCAGTGATGTACCGTTGTGGCTGGTTGGCGTGAAGGGCGAGCGACGCTTTACCAAGCTGGAGCAGTTGTCCGGGCGCACGCTGGCCCTGACGACCGGCAGTGCAGCGGCGGATGCGATCAATCAGGTCAACCAGCAACTGGCCCTGCACAAGCGACCGCCGGTGAAGGTGGAATGGGTCGATCCGACCTTGGCGGTGGAAGATGTATTGGAGATGGTCCAGGCCGGGATTTTCCATCTCACCATCGTCGAGAAACCCATTGCCGAACGTTGGTCGAAAATCCTGCCCAAGTTGCGCTTTGATCGGCAAGTGGCTATCAGCGAGCCGGGCGATGAGTACTGGTTTGTTCGCCAGGATGCCTCAATGCTGCGGGCCAGTATTGACCGTTTCCTCAAGACCTACCGAACCCCTTCCGATCAGGACGTGGCGTTCCAGCGTATCTACCGACGCCTGTATCAGGTGCGCAATCCATTGGCTCGGGCTGACCGCCAGCGCTTGGAAAAACTGCGCCCGGTCCTGCAAAAGCATGCCCGCGAGCAGGGCATGGACTGGTTGAACCTGGCGGCGCTGGCGTTCAAGGAGTCGGCCCTGGACCCCGGCGCGCGCAACAGTGGCGGCCCGACCGGGCTGATGCAGATCACACCTTCGGCGGCGCAGCGGGTGGGCGTTAACAATATCGAGAGTCTGGACAGTAATGTGCAAGCAGGCGCCCGGTATCTGGCGATGATCCGTCGCAAGTTCTTCGCCAGCCCCAAGCTTAACGAGCGCGAGCGTATGGCCTTCGTGCTGGCGGCTTACAACATGGGGCCGGAGCGGGTGCAGGGCATGCGGGCCGAGGCTCGGCGCCGCGGTCTGAACCCCAATCAATGGTTTTTCCAGGTCGAGCGTATTGCCATGGAGCAAGTGGGCATGGCTGGCGTCAGCTATGTTAATAGCGTGAACAAGTACTACCTGGCGTTTGATCGAGAGCGAGAGTCTCTGGAGCCGACAGTGCCAAAACTTGCTTCACGCAAATGATCGGATTTATAGATGATTATTAGGCGATTTTTGCGCTTTTATGATTGCCTTATCCGATTAATATAGCGGCCAACCACCCCCTACCTGGAAAAGGATTAGCACCATGAGCCCATTGATCAACCGTATCCTGTCTACTCGCGCTGGTTATGGCCTGACCATCCTGCGAATTTTTGTTGGCATCATCTTCGCTGCCCATGGTTCGCAAAAACTCTTTGGCTGGTTTGGTGGCTACGGCCTGGCGGGCACTGCGCAGTATATGGAAAGCCTTGGGCTGACTCCCGGCACCTTGATGGCGGTGCTGTCGGGCGGCACGGAATTCTTCGCCGGCCTGGCATTGATCATCGGTTTGCTGGCGCGCCCGGCGGCCTTGGGCCTGACCTTCCTGTCGCTGGTGGCAATCTTCTCGGTGCATATTCATAACGGTCTGTTCATGGCCAACAACGGTTATGAGTTTGCCCTTGCCTTGCTCGGCGGCGCTTTGGCGGTGCTGCTGGAAGGGGCGGGCAAACTGTCTGCCGACCGCGCCATAGCCCGCTGATACCCAGATAAAACCCGGAAAAAGCCCGCCCTGTGCGGGCTTTTTCGTTGCTCGGGATTCTTGACACTGCCCCACCGGCTTCTCTAGGATGCTGCTCATGCGCCGATTTAAACAGCTAATTGCGGGGCGCCACTGGGCTCGATACAGCCCGACAGAAGCATGCACTCATCGAGAGTCAGGCTTCGAAATACCGCTAAAGCGCTGGTTCGGTGTTGCCTCTCACCTGCCCGCAGACTTTTGAGGCAGAGACACGACACGATGAATGCACTTCGCCCCCTCATACGCCTGGCCCCGATCACCGCGGACCTGACTCAGCGCAATCCGAAAATCCTCCTGGGTGGCAAGCACCAGCCTACGCTGCTGCGTTACCTCGATGGCTGGCCGCGTCGCACCGGGCGGCCTACGGCGTTCCTGATCCAGTTTGTGGAAGATGGCGACTCCCTGGCCCGCTTTGCCACCAACAGTTTCGACCTTGCGGTAATTCAGGCGCCTAGCGCCGCTGATGCCGATGAAGTCATCCGTCAGCTGACGCGCATTGCCCGCCAGGGACTGATCGCTCGTCGTTGAAGGCTTAGAGCTGGATGGCGGTCACGGCCGATCGACGTCGCCGGTTGTAAAGCGACACCATCCACGCGATAAGGCACAACAGCAGCGGTACGGCGCTGATCAGCAGCAGTTTCAGAGTTAGCTCCACTTGCTGCACCGATGCGTACGCCTCGACCTTGAGCGCCTGTAACTCCATGGGCAGTCGCAGGCGTTCCTTGTTCAGTGCCTGCAGCTGGGCATTGGTATTCACCGCTTGGGTGCCGAAGCCGGTGTCTGGCGGTTTCAGGCGTTGCCATTCGTGCTCGGTTCGCTCAAGCCGTCGTTCAAGTTCCCCCGCCTTTTGGGCGTAGGCCTGTGCAGCGACTTCGCGCATGTCTGAAAGCGGGTTGGGCGATTGGCTGGCCGTTGCACGGGGTCGAATGCTCGCGAGAACGTCAGGAGCCGCCAGGTTATCCAAGGTATTCAAGATAAACGTAACGTTGCTGTTGGCGGCAGAGCTGATGACAGAGTCCATGAGTAAATCAGTGTCGGCGACCACCACCACCTGAATGTCTGCGGCCTTTTGCAAACCAGCAGACTGCCCGTCGACACCGTCTGGAAATGCGGAATAGGCGGGGCCGCCGAGGCGAGCCGCTATCACCTGGCGTTGGCCGACAGCAGACGGTTGTTCGATCAGTGAGTCGAGTGCGGTGGTTGATGCAAAGCGCGCAGCGTCCAATAGCGCAGACTGCGTGGAGCTTTGCAGCAGCGGGGTGAGCAGCGTGCGGCTTTTCCTGATGCGAGAAAGTGCGCCACTGCTCGAGACAATCACCGTATCCAGTTTCCACGCGCTGACGTCGTCCGCCGTCATCGCCTGGCGCGGCAGGCTCAACCTGGCCGGATGGAAGACGGTCGGCTTGCCAGCGCCGGGGGACGCCGACGAGGCATAGAGATTATCCACCAGCAGCTTGCCCGCCGGCATCTGTACGCCCCATGCGGCAAGCAGGCCGTCCAGCATGGGATTTGCCGGCGCGGCGTCTGACATGCTCTCGCTCAGTGGGTCGAGAAAGATCAGCAGTTTTCCGCCCCTGAGGACAAACTGTTCGATCGCGTACAGGGTTCGCTCTGGCAGTGCGCGCGGGTGGACGACCATCAGCGTCCCGATCGATTCAGGCACTTGGGGAATGTTCGCTTCCAGGCTTTCGAGGGTGAAGTGCTGATGCATTTTCGCCAGTAACAGCCCGCCGGACTCGTTCAACGCCAACCCTGTCAGCACGCCAATAACGGGTGGCGCTGGGTGCCCCAGTGTGTAGATCAAGTGGCTTATTTCATATTCGAGCATCGGTTCGTCATCCAGGCTGAATGCGTCGATACGTTGTGCAGCCTGGCCTGCACGCACACCTATCAGACCGAGAAACCCGTGTGTGTCGTCCAGCCCGAACAGGCCCGCTTTATAGGCCTCTTCTGAATAAGGCCCCGGATCAATAACGTGCAAGCTAATCCTGCCCCTGGCGGCTTTTTCGAACTCCTCAAGCAGGTCTCCCACCCGTTCGCCATAGCGTTTCAACGCTTGGCTTTTTCGCGGGTCATGGCGTGAGTTGAAGTAATACAAATCCAGTGGTTCCTCAAGTGAGGCGAGCAGTTGCCGGGCCTGCGGCGACAACGTATGGATTTTGTGTTGTGAAAAGTCCCAACGGATATCGGGAAGGTTGTTTACCCAGACCAGATTAAAGGCCAGAAAGAGTAATGATATGACCGTAAGTGTCATACCCGTGCGAATAGCGGATCGCATGCGGTGCTTTCCTTCTCAACGGGTTTTGTAATTGAGTGTGACTGCTGTTGCCGCAAGAAAGGCAAGGATCATGCTGACGAAGTACAGGCTGTCATGGAGTGTCAGTTTGCCGTTGTCGAGAGTGCCGAAGCGTAAGATCGGGTCAAGCGCGATCAGACTGTCTACCACCCAAATAGGCGCCTGGTGCTCAAGGGCATCCAGTGCCGAAGAAAGCATGCTGACTGTAAGCAGCAAACCGAGCGAAAGTAGGAAAATAACGATGCGCCGATGAGTCAGTGCGCAGATAAAGCATCCCACCGATAGATAACTTCCCGCGAGCAACCCGCTCGCCAGAAATTGCGAGGTGATAACGGCGTTGTCCGCAGCGCCCAGGTAGTTGGCGACAACCACCAAAGGGAAGGTCAGGGCCAAGGCAATGCCACACACGACCCATGCGGCCAGAAATTTTCCCAACACCCGTTCGACGGTCGTGATGGGCAGCGTTTTCATCATGTTGCGCATGCCAGGGTTATGTTCGTCCGACCACAGCTGCGTTGACAAGCTTGGAATCAGCAGCAGGTAGAGCCAAGGGTGTAACTGGAAAAACACCTGTAAATCAGCACCGCCTTCTTCGAGCCATGGGCTCGTATTCAGCCCCAGTGCCGCGCACAGCAGTACAAACGCAGCAACACTCAGGTACGTGCCTGGCGTACGGGCATAGCTGACGAGTTGACGCTTGAAAATCACCGGCAGCAGTTTCAAAGAGATACCTCATGACTCAAATGGCGAACGACTTCGTTCAGGCGCCCTGTTTCCAGTTTCAATGACGTGATGTTCCAGCCGCGATGGGCGATAAGTGCGTTGATATGGGGATAGATGCTGTGACCGGGCAGGGCCAGAACGGTCACGGTGCCGGGTGTATGCCGGTCTTCTTCTATGCCGGCGACGCCGGGTAAGACGGCCAGTGCGAGTAAATCCAGCGGGGTTTCTGCGGCCAGGGTGACGGCCCGGTAGTGTCGGGATTTGCGCTGAAACTCGGGCAGCGGCGTGTCAGCCACCAACTGGCCGCGCGCGATAACCAGTGCTCGCGTGCACAGGCTGGCCAGCTCGTCGCAATGCCGGGAGGCGATAATCACCGCCATTTCTTCGGTCAGGGACTGGACCAGTGTTCTGAATTTGATCCGTTGATTCGGCGCCAGACCCTCGGTCGGTTCATCCAGCAGAAGCAGGCTGGGTGTATGCAGGATGGCTTGCGCGATGGCTACCTTGCGCTTCAAACCTACGCAAAGCGCACCGACAGGAACGTTGAGCACACGCGACAATTCCAGGCGCATGGCTGCTCGATCCACTCGGCTGCGTTTTTCAGCGCCGGTGAACCCTCGAACGTCGGCAATGAAGTTGAGAAAGCCTTTAACGGACATCGTCTGATGGCTGAGCCCGGCCTGGAGCTGATAGCCGAGGACTTTGCGTGCTTGAAGTGGATGGGTCTGGGTGTTGAACCCATGGACGGTGATGGACCCGGAGGAGGGATTGGCGATGCCGGCGATCAAGTTCAGCAAGGTTGTTTTGCCGGCGCCGTCTTCCCCAAACAGACCAATACATTCCTGGCGCTGAGCAAACAATGAGAAGTTGTTGATGACTTTACTTTTGCCCAAGTACTTAGTCAGGCTGCTTATCTCGAGCATTTTTTTACCGATTAAGTTTGGCTGAGCGTATGGGACGTGCGTGTCGTGGATAGTTGAGCGTTAAAAAGGTTACGTTTAATCAATACGCTTGGGAACGCGCGGGCGAGGTTATAAGAAAAGTCCTACGTCAAGCCGGATAACTTACTGAAACAATTGCGCTGTTTCGAGAATGGTTAACGGTCGGATTCTTTATCTGGCGTTTATGTAAGGTTTGCTCTTTTGTAACGAGACCTGATTATCATGATGCTTCTACGTACTCTTGTTCTAGAACGCAGTGGCCAGGACGCGCCGGTTAACGGTGCGCTGCTCTGCGGGTTTGCTGTTGCCCAGATCGACTGCAACTTTCTCGTCTATAGCCTTGATGAAGAGACTGAGCCGGGCAACTCCAGGGTTTACATCGCCGCGTTACGGAAAAAACTCGACCGGCATTTTCTGGGCAGTGTCGAGTCCAAGGAAGACCTGCAAGTGGCTATGCAAGTCTTCAAGCAGATCCTGATGGCCGCGGCAGCCTCCGGCACTAAAGCCAGCGCAGTGAACGACAGTTCGATCGCTTTCCATTTCATTGATTTGAAAGGCTGCAAATTACCGCCGGCCAGACCGGAGGATCATCATTCGATGATCATCAAGAAGGCATTGGTAATGAAGGTGATTACCTTGGGCATGTCTGCGCCTGTCTTGCCTGCGATCGAAAGTGCTTCCTTGATCGTGCCGTCCATTCGCTTCTCATCACAAATGATCCCGCCCGCCAGAACTTCAAGCCCACCCACGCCCGTCGAGCCGCCGGTGCTTGAGCCTGTGGTTGCTGAGGCGTTGGATATCCCCGTCGCAACTGCGCAGAAGGTAGCGCTGGCAGAGCCCGTTGCGCAGCCGGCTCAACTGGCACCGAGTGAACCCGCGCCAGTGCAGCGCCCCGTTGAAATGGAACATGCATTGATGCCTGAGCTGGACAGCACGCTGACCAATCTTGCCAAGGTCGCCCAGGACCTGACGCAACAAAAAAACGCGGTCATTGAGCGAGAAAAAGTGCTTGAGCAGTGGCAGGCCCGGCTGCAACAAAAGCAGGGCGAACTGGATGAAAAGGATCGTGAGCTGGAGCAGCACGCGACGCAATTGCAGGAGCAGCAAGCATACGTCAGCCAGAAAGCCCAGAAGCTGGCGCTGGCGATGTCGCAGGTGTCAGGTATGCGACAGCGGTTGCAGGGTGTGCTGCTTGAACTGGATCAAACCCTGGAAGGCTAGAGTTGAAGCAATGTGCTTGCTGATCTGGCTACTTTTCATAGTTCATTTATCATCCCCCCTGCCAGTCGACGCCAAGGCATGATGCTGTGGCGTTTCGGCACCATTGGACATTGTCTGGGGATGCAAGCGTTTGAGTACCAAGCTGATTACCAAAGAAGGTCATGAGGCGCTAAAAAAAGAGCTGGATTATCTGTGGCGTGAAAAACGTCCGGACACCACGCGTAAAGTGACCTGGGCGGCGTCTCTGGGGGATCGCAGCGAAAACGCGGACTACCAGTACAACAAGAAGCTGCTGCGCGAAATTGACCGGCGGGTGCGCTACTTGCGCAAGCGGCTGGAAGATATGCGCGTGGTGGAATACATGCCTGAGCAGGAAGGCAAGGTATTCTTCGGCGCCTGGGTTGATATCGAAAACGAGCAGGGCGAGACCAAGCGTTTTCGTATTGTTGGCTATGACGAGATTTATGAGCGCATGGACTACATCTCCATCGACTCACCGATGGCCCGGGCGTTGCTCCGTAAGGAAGTCGACGATGAGGCCATCGTGCAAACCCCGACCGGCGAGGTGTGCTGGTGGATTACCGGTATCGAGTATGTGAAATAAACGCTGCTGGCCCGTATTCCGAATAGCGTACGGGCCATCAATGTATCAACCTTCGCGCAATACCGTCAGTGGGCTGGCATTCAACGCACGACGCGTGCCGAAGACGCCGGCACCGCCGATCAGTACGGCACCGATCACCGGCAGCAGTAACAGCCACGGGTGAGGGTGCCAGGCCAGGTCGAACGCGTAGCGGTACAACACCCCTGTCACCAACTCCGTACCCAGCGCTGCCAGCAGGCCGCTGACTGCGCCGAGCAAGCCGAACTCGATGCGGCGTGCCTTGACCAGCAACTTGCGCTCTGCGCCCAGTGCGCGCAGCAATGCCCCCTGGCGAATGCGCTCATCCAGGGTGGCCTGCAAACCGGAAAACAGCACCGCCATGCCGGCCGCCAGTACAAACAACAATACGTATTCCACCGCCAGGGTCACTTGGGCGAGGATGCTGCGTAACTGCTCCAGCAAAGCCTCGACCTGCAGAATGGTGACGGCCGGGAACGCCCGTGACAGGTCAACGATCTGCTGATCATGGCCTGGCGCCAGGTAGAAGCTGGTCAAGTAAGTTGCGGGCAGGTCCTTCAAGGTGCCCGGTTGGAAGATCATGAAAAAATTGGGCTGGAAGTTATCCCAGTTGATGGTCCGCAGGCTGGTGACCCGCGCTTCACGATTTTCTCCGCCGACGGTAAAGATCAGATGATCGTTGAGTTTGAGCTTCAGGCTTTCAGCCACCTTGGCTTCCACCGAAACCCCGGGAACCTCATCGCCCGGTTGCTGTGACCACCAGGAGCCGGCTGTCAGCACATTGCCCGGTGGCAAGTCGGCCGCCCATGTCAGGCTCAAGTCACGCTGCACCGCTCGGTCGCCGCTCGAGTCTTTGCTGACAATTTCCTGTACCGGTTCGCCATTGATGCTGATCAGCCGGCCCGGCACCACGGGGTACAACGGCGCCGATTGCGCTTGCACATCCAGGAGTCGGGCGCTGAAGGCGTCCTTGTCGGCCGGCAGGATGTTCAGGGCGAAATAGTTGGGCGCATCCTTGGGCAACTGGTTTTGCCAGGTGTCCAGCAACTCGCCACGCAGCAGGGCGATCAAGCCCATGGACAGCAGGATCAGACCAAACGCCAGCGACTGCCCGGCCGCCGCCAACGGATGACGCAGCAACTGCCCCAGGCCCAGACGCCAGGGCAGCGTGGCGCGGGCCAACAAGCGCCGCAGGCTTTGCAGCAATAACAGCAGCAAGCCCCCGAGGATCAGCGCAGCCACCACGCCGCCGCCCAGCAAGGCGAAGGTCAGCACCAGGTCGAGGCTGAGGCGCCACATAATCAGGCCGAGCGCAAACAGCGCCGCACCATACACCATCCAGGTACTGGACGGGATCGGCAGCAGGTCACGGCGCAAAACCCGCAGCGGTGGCACACGCCCCAGCGCCGCCAGGGGCGGCAAGGCGAAGCCGGCGAGGGCGACCAGCCCGGTGCCGATGCCCGCGACCGCCGGCAGCAGCCCGCCGGGCGGCACGTCCGCCGGCAGCAAGTCGTGCAGGAAATAGAACAGACCAAACTGCGCCAGCCAGCCCAGCAGGGCGCCGGCCAGGCTTGCCGCCACGCCCAGCACGCTCAGTTGCAGGGTGAACAGCAACATCGCCTCGCGGCGCGACAGCCCAAGGCAGCGCAACAGTGCACTGGCATCGAAGCGTCGGATGGCGAAGCGATTGGCCGACAACGCCACCGCCACGCCAGCCAGCAAGACCGCCACCAGGCTGGCCATGTTCAGGTAGCGCTCGGCCTTGCCCAGCGCGCCGCCGATTTGCTGGTTGCCGTCTCGCGAATCCTGCAGGCGCTGGTTGGCGGCGAGGCCTGGCTTGACCAGGTCGCGATAGGTTTGCAGCGCCGTGCTGCCTTGAGGCGCGCGCCACAGTTCACGGTAACTCACGCGGCTGCCGGGCTGCACCACGCCGGTGGCATCGAGGTCGGCAAGGTTGATCATGACGCGGGGTGTAAGGCTGTAGAAGTTACCAGCGCGGTCTGGCTCGTAAGTCAGTATGCGCGTCAGTCGCAGGGTCTTCATGCCGACATCGATGCTGTCGCCGACTTTCAGGTCCAGCGCCGTCAGCAGCCTTGCTTCCACCCAGGCTTCACCGGGCTTGGGCCCGCCGCCTGGGGTTTCAGTGCCGAACGGTTCAGCCGCACTTTTGAGCTCGCCACGCAGCGGGTACTGCTCGTTGACCGCCTTGATGCTGGAAAGCTGAATGCCATTATCCGTGGCGATGACGCTGGAGAACTCAACGATGCGAGCATGATCCAGGCCCAGTTCGGTCCCGGATTTGATTTGCTCGGGACGGGCTGGCGAGCTGCCTTCGAGTACCAGGTCGGCGCCGAGGAACTCGGTGGCACGCAACAGCATGGCGCCATTGAGGCGTGCACCGAAGTAGCCGATGGCGGTGCTGGCCGCCACGGCCACCACCAGCGCAAAGAACAATACGCGCAACTCGCCGGCGCGGGCATCGCGCAGCAATTGACGCATGGCAAGGCTGAACAGGCGCAACAGCGGCAAACGTGCCATCAAGGCTCCAGGGGCGCGACCATCAGGCCGGCTTCAAGGCGGATCAGGCGCCGGCAACGGTGGGCCAGGCGCTCGTCATGGGTGACGAGTACCAGGGTCGTGCCGCTTTCTTTATTAAGCTCGAACAGCAGGTCGCTGATACGTTCGCCGGTGTGGCTGTCGAGGTTGCCGGTGGGTTCGTCGGCAAACAGCACATCCGGTTCGGCGGCGAAGGCTCGGGCGATGGCAACCCGTTGTTGCTCGCCACCGGAAAGCTGGCGCGGCGAGTGGGTCAGCCGCTGGCCCAATCCGACGCGCTCGAGCAGGTGTCTGGCGCGCTCGCGGGCGTCCTTGCGGCCGTCGAGTTCCAGCGGCAGCATGACGTTTTCCAGCGCGTTGAGGCTGTCGAGCAGCTGGAATGACTGGAACACGAATCCGACGTGCTCGGCGCGGATGCGCGCGCGCTGGTCTTCATCCAGGGTGCTCAAGGCTTGGCCTGCCAGTGTGACTTCGCCACTGCTGGGCAGGTCGAGGCCGGCCAACAGGCCCAGGAGGGTGGATTTGCCGGAGCCGGAGCTGCCGACGATAGCCAGGCTATCGCCCTTGTTCAGTTCCAGGCTAAGTTCGTGCAGGATAGTCAGTTCACCTTCCGCGCTGGGAACCACTTTGCTAAGGTTCCGCGCGGTGAGAATGCTTGCGCCCATGGAGAATCCGATGCGAATGTGGTTTTTGAGTGCTGGCCTGGCCTTGATGTGCATGGCCCAGAACGCAGCGGCGGGTACAGTCCTGATCGTTGGCGATAGTATCAGTGCCGGTTTCGGCCTGGATACCAGCAAAGGGTGGGTGGCCTTGCTGGAGCAGCGGCTCAAGCAGGAAGGTTTTGACGACAAGGTGGTCAATGCGTCCATCAGCGGCGACACCAGCGCAGGTGGTCTCGCGCGGCTGCCGGCGGCGCTTGCAGA
This sequence comes from Pseudomonas sp. MF6747, assembly GCF_963890955.1. Taxonomy (NCBI): domain Bacteria; kingdom Pseudomonadati; phylum Pseudomonadota; class Gammaproteobacteria; order Pseudomonadales; family Pseudomonadaceae; genus Pseudomonas; species Pseudomonas sp. MF6747. Next base: position 152,390 of record NZ_CAWPSZ010000023.1, on the reverse strand, counting down.
GCATAAGCCGGACCTGGTGATCCTCGAGCTGGGCGGTAACGATGGCCTGCGCGGCCAGCCGCCAGCGCAATTGAAACAAAATCTTGCGTCGATGATTGACCAGTCCAAGGCCGGCGGCGCCAAGGTGCTGCTGCTGGGCATGCAGCTGCCGCCCAACTACGGTCCCAAATACACCACGGCGTTTGCCGAAGTGTATGGCGCCTTGGCCAAGGAAAAAAGTATCCCGCTGGTGCCGTTTTTCCTTGAGGGTGTGGGTGGTCATCCAGAGTTGATGCAGGCCGATCAGCTGCACCCGGCGGTCGGTGCCCAGGGCAAGTTGCTGGAAAATGTCTGGCCAACGCTAAAACCGCTGCTATGACGCTTTTATACCGGCAGGCTTTCGGCTAAGGTGGCGCCCCCCCGATCTGGAGCCCCCGATGTCGCGCCCTGCCTGGTCCCTGTTCAATTACCAACTGATCGAGCCTGACGAGCAGCTGGACCTGTTCGCCTGCCAGGAAGTTCGGGTGCATCTGGTCGCGCGTCAATTGGAGTTGGGCGGCTCGATCGATCGCACGCTTTGCGGGACTTTATTGCCCGCACAACCGCGTTGGTCCTCGGTCGACCGCTCGATCTTTCAAGACCAGCGACTGTGCCCCCTGTGCCGAGCCATCCTCGAATCGCAGAAGCGTGGCACACCGCCGATCTGGCCGGAGCTGCGTTTCGAGCTGTAAAGGCTTGCGCACGGTCGCAGGCCCTCTGCCTTACCCTCTGACACCCGTGTACAATCAGTTTTTTCCTACCCGTCGTTCTGCGAAGGATTTTCCGGATGTTGTCGCGCCTTTCCGTCGTTTCCTGCTGCCTGTCCCTCGCTGCGCTCTGTGCAGTCGGCTCGGCATCAGCGCTGCAGTTGCCCTTGCCGCCGCCAGGTGAAGACATTGTCGGTCAGGTTCAGGTGATCAAGGCCAAGTACGAAGACACCTTTGCCGACCTGGGCACCACCTACGACCTGGGTTATTCGGAAATGGTCGCGGCCAACCCTGGCGTCGACGCCTGGTTGCCGGGGGCGGGCACCGAGATCGTGCTGCCGACGCGTTTCATCCTGCCGCCGGGTCCTCGTGAAGGCATTGTGATCAACCTGGCGGAATACCGGCTTTACTATTACCCCAAGGGCCAGAATGTGGTTTACACGTTCCCCTTGGGCATCGGCCGTGAAGGCTGGGGTTCGCCGGTCGCGCACACCACCATCACCGGCAAGATCCCCAACCCGACCTGGACGCCGCCCGCGTCGATCAAGGCCGAGCACGCTGCCAATGGTGACCCGCTGCCTAACGTGGTGCCTGCCGGTCCGGACAACCCACTGGGCCCGTTCAAGTTCACCTTGGGCACGCCGGGTTACTTGATTCACGGTTCCAACATGAAATTTGGTATCGGCACGCGTACAAGCCACGGCTGCTTCCGCATGTTCAACAACAATGTGCTGGAAATGGCCGACATGGTGCCGGTCGGCACATCGGTGCGCATCATCAATGATGCCTACAAGTTCGGCAGCAGCGGCGGCAAGGTCTACCTTGAGGCGCATACACCGCTGAACGATGACGGCACGCCGTCCGTGGTCGACAAGCACACGGCGGTCATCAATGCCCTGCTCAAGCGCGAAGACCTGGCCAATAACCTGCGGGTGAACTGGGATCAGGTGCGCGATGTGGTGGCGGCCGAAGACGGTCTGCCAACGGAGATTGGTGTACCGGGCGCCAATGCGCCAGTGGCGTCCAGTACGCCGGTCGATCTGCAGCAGTAAGCCTGCTCGATCCCAGGCCCGCCTCAGCCTTGCGCTGCGGCGGGCTTTTTATTGCGCGGGCTTCAGGGCCGAATCCCAGGCAATAAAAAGCCGACCCAAGAATGGATCGGCTTGATAACAACCCCGAAGGATTATTACTTGCGGCTTGCTTTTTCAAGCATGCGCAGAGCGCGCTCGTTAGCTTCGTCAGCAGTCTGTTGTGCTTTTTGAGCAGCAGCCAGAGCTTCATCAGCTTTACGGTAGGCTTCGTCTGCACGAGCCTGGGAGCGAGCTGCTGCGTCTTCAGTTGCAGTCAGACGAGCTTCGGTTTCTTTGGAGACGCTGCTGCAACCGGTAGCCAGAACTGCGGCCAGAGCCAGAGCAGAGAATTTCAGAACGTTGTTCATCGTGTTCCCCTTCAAGGACTTTCTATTAAATGGCTACTTTCTCAGAGTGAGCGGATAGCCGGCGTACATACTACTCATTACTTGTAGTAAGTAAACTGACGTAGCGCAAGAAGCAAAAAAAATTCTTGCGCCGAATCTGTTTTGGCTAATCTTTGGGAGGATTGTATAAAAACCCTCCAGATTTTTTCGTTTCCCTGGGAACTCGATCCAGGCTGAGAGGTCCGGCCCGCATGTGCCGGGTCCGGTAAACAGGCAAAGATTTATATATCGACGTTGACACTTTTTTTCAGTTGGCCGTTACCGCCTCGTGCATCTTTTTGCGTATGTAGAGGTGACTTTAAGAGCGGCAGTTCGTCTCAAGATTCAACTGCCGGCAATGTTCAGGCTATCGATCACTCATTGATCGAGGCCCTTTCTGTAACCGCCAGCGGCAAGGGATGACGAGTGCGCCTTGAGCTATTGCAGCATTGGTGACTACTATTCCCTACGTGCTGGTTGTGAGCGCTATAGGTTTTCTCGTTGTCGAAACCGGCACGGGGTGGCGTAGATGTTCCTTCGCCGGAAAAACATCGGTAAGGTAGGGGTCAAAATCCAAGACCCGCGAGGAGTAGTGATGAGCGAGGCGTTGTCCATCCACCATGACCAGGCAGGTCATCAGTTCGAGACCAATGTGGACGGTCATCGTGCCTATCTGACCTATATGGACCTCGGTAAACAGACCCTGGATATCTATCGCACCTTCGTGCCCAACGCGTTGCGGGGCCGTGGCATTGCTGCGGCGTTGACCGAAGAAGCGTTGAAGTTCGCCGAAGAAGCCGGCTACACGGTGATCCCCTCGTGCTCTTATGTAGAGCGCTACATGGAGCGCCACCAGCGCCATGCCGCGAAGCTGTAACTGAGCGATCGCACCACGAAAAACGCCGGGCTAAGCCCGGCGTTTTTGTGTGCGCAATTCAGCGTTTCAAGTGCGTTTGCGTTTTGGCAATACGTCCTTGAGCTTGGCGTGCATGCTGCGCAGGGTGGTCTCGGTGGCGGACCAGTCGATGCAGGCATCGGTGATCGACACGCCGTATTGCAAGTCGGCCAGGTCTTTTGGAATGGCCTGGCAACCCCAGTTCAGATGGCTCTCGACCATCAGGCCGATAATCGACTGGTTGCCTTCGAGGATCTGGTTGGCGACGTTTTCCATTACCAGCGGCTGCAGGGCCGGGTCCTTGTTGGAGTTGGCGTGGCTGCAGTCGACCATGATGTTCGGCTTGATCTTGGCCTTGTTCAGCGCCTGCTCGCACAGCGCAACGCTGACCGAATCATAGTTGGGCTTGCCGTTGCCGCCGCGCAGGACCACGTGCCCGTAGGCATTGCCCTTGGTGGTGACGATGGACACGCCACCTTCCTGGTTGATCCCCAGGAAGCGGTGCGGGCTGGACACCGATTGCAGCGCATTGATCGCGACGGTCAGGCCGCCATCGGTGCCGTTTTTGAAACCGACGGCCGAAGACAGCCCGGACGCCATTTCGCGGTGAGTCTGGGATTCGGTGGTGCGCGCGCCGATGGCCGACCAGCTGATCAGGTCCTGCAGGTACTGCGGGGAGATCGGGTCGAGGGCTTCGGTGGCAGTGGGCAGGCCCATTTCAGCCAGGTCCAGCAGCAATTGACGACCAATGTGCAAGCCGTCCTGAATCTTGAACGAGTCATCCAGGTACGGGTCGTTGATCAAACCTTTCCAGCCGACGGTAGTGCGCGGTTTTTCGAAATAGACGCGCATCACCAGGTACAAGGTGTCGGACACTTCAGCCGCCAGCACTTTGAGGCGCTCGGCGTATTCGTGGGCAGCCTTGAGGTCGTGGATCGAGCAAGGGCCGATCACCACGAAGAGGCGGTGGTCGGTGCCGTCGAGAATGTCACGGATGACTTCGCGGCCCTTGGTGACGGTCTGCAGGGCAGCGTCGCTCAGAGGGATTTCGCGCTTGAGCTGATCGGGCGTGATCAGGGTCTCGTTGGATTCGACGTTAAGGTCGTTGATCGGTAAATCAGCCATCGTGTTACTCGTCAGGGTCACGGGTGCCGGCCGCCAGCCATCCCCGTGCGGCGGAGCACAGCATGATTTGAATGCAGGGGGGAGGAACCTTAGCGCGTAACACGGGCCCGCGACAATGGGCAAAACCGGCTTTAATCCAGCGCCGGCGCCACAAAAGTCTCGCGGGAGAACTCACCGGCATGACGCGAGACCCACTCGCGAGCCATGGCTTCGAGTTGCGCAGGCGTCGGCTCGGCGTCTTCATGCAAGCGGCAGTAGCGTTCGATCTGGCACACTTGCTCGCCCATTCGCGCACCGAACAATGCGTGCTCATCGGTAAAAGAGATGCCGATGCGATAGCCTTTTTCGAGCTTGCGGCACCAGGCTACATAGCCCGGATAACGGGCGCTGGCGCCCAGGGAAGGGATGCGCAGATCAACCGCCGTGCCCTGGCGCCAGGCACGCGGGCAATTGCAGGCGACGCCGCCCAGGCCGATAGTGTGCAGGCGTTGGCGGGGAATGGCGGGAGCGGGGCGTTGGATTAACTCGACAGCGACATCATCAGGGTGAGGTAAAAAACGACCCATGTACACGGACTCCGAGCACCGTCCAGTTGACGGCGGTGGCAGCAGTATAGTGAAGGAACTGGAATTGACCGACCTGGATATTGACCAGCAACTGCTGGGATTGCCAGGTATTTCGCTGGTGGTATTTACCAGTGTCGGTTGTTCCAGTTGCCGCTGGGCACGTCAGCAGCTGCCGGGCTGGCGTTTGCCGGTCGACCGCGTGTGCTGGGTGGATGCCGGGCACAACGGCGGTGCGGTCGAGCGCTATCAGATCTTTCATTTGCCCGCCTTGTTCCTCGTGTGCGAGGGTCAATTCCTTGGGCAGTTACACACCCGTCTTGCACTTGCCGACCTTACCGAGGCAGTGAATCAAGCACTCACCCGCACACCAGAGGATTTGCCATGACCGCAGTTGCATCCCCGTCACCACGCATTGGCATTATCGGCACCGGTGCTATCGGTGGGTTCTACGGCGTGATGCTGGCGCGTGCCGGGTTCGACGTGCACTTCCTGTTGCGCAGCGAATACGCGGCGGTCAGCGAGCACGGCCTGCACCTCAACAGTACGCTGCATGGCAAGTTGCACCTGCACCCGGTGCAGGCCTACGTCCGCGCTGCGGATATGCCGGCGTGCGACTGGCTGCTGGTGGGCACCAAATCCACCGGCAATGTGGACCTCGCGCCGACCATCGCCCAGGTCGCCGCCCCGGACGCCAGGGTGGTGCTGTTGCAAAATGGCCTCGACGTCGAGGACAGCCTGCGCGAACACCTGCCGCCGTCGCTGCACTTGCTGGGTGGCCTGTGCTACATCGGCGTGCACCGCTCTGCGCCGGGCGTCGTCGAGCATCAGGCCTTGGGCCGGGTCAATCTTGGTTACCACAGCGGCACCGCGGCCAACGATGAATCGCGTCAGCGGGCGATTGTCGAAGAGGGCGCCGCGCTGTTTCACCAGGCCGGTATCGAGTCCCAGGCCATGGCCAATGTGCACCAGGCCCGCTGGCACAAGCTGGTGTGGAATGTGCCGTATAACGGCCTCTCCGTGTTGCTGGGCACTGGCACCACCGCGCTGATGGCCGATGAATCGAGCCGCGAATTGATCCAGGCATTGATGGCTGAGGTGGTCAAAGGCGCGCACGCCTGCGGCCATGAAATCCCTGCCAGTTACGCCGAGCAGATGTTCGCCATGACCGAAACCATGGACGACTACCTGCCCAGCATGTATCACGACCATGTGCACAAACGTCCGCTGGAATTGGCGGCGATCTACGCCCGGCCATTGGCCGCGGCAAAAGCGGCAGGCTGCGAATTGCCACGCATGCAGGCGCTTTACCAGGCCTTGAGTTTTATTGATCGGCACAACCGCTGATTTGGGGGAAACACCATGGCGAAGGGATTGGGCGACAAACTGGTGCTGGCGATTTCGTCGCGCGCACTGTTCGACCTGAGTGACAGTCACAAGGTCTACCTGGCCGAAGGGGTAGAGGCATATCGCAAGTACCAGATCGAGCACGAGGAAGAAACCCTCGAGCCCGGCGACGCCTTCCCTTTGGTCAAGAAGCTCTTGAGCCTCAACGCCAGCCTGGGCCGTGCCCGCGTCGAAGTGGTGCTGGTGTCGCGCAACAGTGCCGACACCGGCTTGCGCGTGTTCAATTCGATCCAGCATTACGGCCTGGATATTTCCCGCGCCGCGTTCGTCGGCGGGCGCAGTCCCTATCCTTACCTGGCCGCATTTGGTTGCCACCTGTTTCTGTCGACCCATGCCGACGATGTGCGCAGTGCACTGGATGCCGGCTTTGCCGCGGCGACAATTCTGTCGGGCGGCCCGCATCGGGCCTCAAGTGAAGAATTGCGGATTGCGTTCGACGGTGATGCGGTGCTGTTTTCCGATGAGTCCGAGCGTGTCTATCAGTCAGGCGGGCTGGAGGCATTTCTGGCCAGCGAGCGCGAGTCGGCGCGCCAGCCGTTGCACGGTGGTCCGTTCAAGGGGTTCCTGGCGGCGCTTAACGTGTTGCAGAGCGAGTTCGCAGACGAGGCGTGCCCGATTCGCACAGCGTTGGTCACCGCGCGTTCGGCGCCGTCCCACGAGCGGGTGATTCGCACCCTGCGCGAATGGGATATCCGCCTGGACGAGTCGTTGTTCCTCGGTGGCCTGGAGAAGTCCGCGTTTCTGGAGGCGTTCGCCGCCGATGTGTTTTTCGATGACCAGGCCGGTCATTGCGAGAAGGCCAGGGAAGTAGTGGCCACCGGGCATGTGCCCCATGGCATCAGCAATGAGTTGAAAATCCACACCGAGAGCTGAGCCCCAGTCCCGCAGGCGCTGCTAAGCTCATTCAATCCCCGCCATCCTGGCCGTCCAGGAGGTTCTATGATTCGTTCGATGCTGTACGCCACGGACCTCGGTCTGTATGCGCCCTATGTCATGCAGCATGCGCTGGCACTGGCCCGAACGTTCAAGGCGGATTTGTATGTGATTCATGTGGTCGAGCCGATCGGGCTGTTCGCCGAATCGGTGCTGCAAAGCTACCTGGATGAGAAAGCCCTGAGCGAATGGCAGAGCCAGGGGCTGACCACGGTGATGGCAACCATCGAGCAGCGGGTGCTGGACAGTTTTCGCGAGGAGCTCGGGGAAGGGGAGCAGGACCTGAAATTGATTCGCTCGGTGCGCGTGATCCAGGGGGACCCGTGCGAGGTCATTCTCGACCAGCTGCAAAAACTTTCCGTCGACTTGTTGATCGTAGGAAGTCACAGCCACGCAACGGCCGCTGCCACGCCGCTTGGGCGCACGGCCGCCAGGGTGCTGCAGTTGGCAACAGTGCCGGTTTATATGGTGCCATCGCTGCAGCGCCGACGCAGTGACGATGCCTGATCGGTAAAAACGATAAAAAGTTCTAGATTTATGCATCTAACCTTTAATATAGTTATATACCGTCGCTGATACCCGTGGCGTCTATCTGCTTTGAGGGACACATATGAAGCTTCAACAACTGCGCTACATCTGGGAAGTGGCGCACCACGACCTCAACGTTTCCGCTACCGCTCAAAGCCTTTACACCTCGCAACCCGGTATCAGCAAGCAGATCCGCCTGCTCGAAGACGAGCTGGGCGTCGAAGTGTTCGCGCGCAGCGGCAAGCACTTGACCCGCGTCACCCCGGCCGGCGAGCGCATCATCACCACCGCCGGCGAGATCCTGCGTAAAGTCGAAAGCATCAAGCAGATCGCCCAGGAATTCTCCAACGAGAAAAAAGGCACCCTGTCGATCGCCACCACGCACACCCAGGCGCGTTATGCCTTGCCGCCGGTGATCCGCGATTTCATCAAGCAATACCCGGACGTCGCCCTGCACATGCACCAGGGTTCGCCGATGCAGATCGCCGAGATGGCCGCTGACGGCACCGTCGATTTCGCCATCGCCACCGAAGCCCTCGAGCTGTTCGGCGACCTGGTGATGATGCCGTGCTACCGCTGGAACCGTTGCGTGGTCGTGCCCCAGGGCCACCCATTGGCCAAGCTGCCGAAGTTGACCCTCGAAGCCTTGGCCGAATACCCGATCGTGACGTACGTATTCGGTTTCACCGGCCGCTCCAAGCTCGACGAAGCCTTCAGCCATCGCGGCCTTACGCCGAAAGTAGTGTTTACCGCAGCCGACGCCGACGTGATCAAGACTTACGTCCGACTGGGCCTGGGCGTGGGTATCGTGGCCAAGATGGCGGTCGATACCAACCTCGACAAAGACCTGGTGGTGCTCGACGCCAGCGAGCTGTTCGAGTCCAGCGTGACCAAGATCGGTTTCCGTCGTGGCACGTTCCTGCGTGGCTTCATGTGCGATTTCATCGAGAAATTCGCGCCGCACCTGACCCGCGAAGTCATGGCCAAGGCGATCCAGTGCCACAACAAGCAAGAACTGGAAGAGCTGTTTGACGGCGTAGAACTGCCCGTCCACTGAGTGGCTTATCGGGCCTCGGTAACCGTGAAGTGTTGCCGGGCGCCCGCCACCAGAATCTCCACCTCATCCCCTTCGAACTTGCCCAGCAGGCTTTTGCCCAGCGGCGAGCGTGGGGTGATGACGGTCACCGGTTGCCCCACCACGTCGACCTTCAAGCCCGCCGCATCCGGCGCCAGAAACAGCCACTGCTGGCGACCGTTCTCGTCTTCCAAACCCAGCAGCGCACCGACTTCTATGCCGCGTTGATCATCGTAAGCACGCAACTGCAGGTTCTGGCACAGCGCGAGCGATTGCTTGATTTCTTCGACGCGCTTGGCTTGCCCGGCCGCGAGGTAAGACGCTTCCAGCCCCAGCGTGTCGTACTTGTTCTCGGCGATGTTCTCTTCGTGGGTCGCGGTCTCGTAGGCGGTCTGCGCGGCGCGCTGCGCAATGTCGAGGTCGACGGTGAGTTTTTCCAGGATCAACTGGAGGACGGCGTGCTTATTCATGGGCATCAATCGCAGAATTGCAGGACATTCGCCTTGCTCTTTTCATTGGGCGCGTTCTGGTCCTGTTGCAGCCAGAACTGGCATTTGGGGTTGGACAGGTTGCGCGCGTTGTTGCGCGCCTGGTCCAGGGTTTGCTGTTGTTCCTGCTTGCGAAGGTTTTCCTGATACTGCTCGAACATACGGTTCGGCGGTTCTGGCGCAACAACGGTGGCGGGCTTGCCCAGTTGCTGAACGGCCTGAGCCACCGGCGCCAGGCTTTGCGGGAACACGTAGCGCGACGCCAGCCAGGTGGTCAGCACAATGGCAATAAAGCCCAGCCACAGGCCGAACGCCACTGCGATACTGAGCTTGAACAGCGACAACGAACGATCAGACATAGTGGCCTCCTGGCGGGCATTTGCGGCGTGGCGGCGATTGTCGCACAGCCACTGTGCAGAATAATCGCGATCAAGCCTTCTGCATCGACGCATTTATGCGGACAATCGAGCCTTTGAGTGTTGGAGCCCGGAATGAAAGCCCGCTGGGATATTTTTTGCAGCGTCGTCGACAACTACGGCGACATTGGCGTGACCTGGCGCCTGGCCCGGCAACTGGTGGTGGAGCACGCCTGCGACGTGCGCTTGTGGGTCGATGACTTGCGTGCTTTTGAACGCATGTGCCCAGAGATTGATGTGCAACTGAACCCGCAATGGCAGGAAGGCGTAGAGGTGTGCCATTGGCCGGCACAATGGCGCGACACGCCTTGCGCCGATGTAGTGATCGCAGCCTTTGCCTGCCAGTTGCCACCTGAGTACATGGAAGCCATGGCCGCGCGCGACCGCACGCCGTTGTGGATGAACCTGGACTACCTCAGCGCTGAAGACTGGGTGGTGGGGTGCCATCGCCTGCCGTCGGTGAAGTTCAAGGGCGTGCAGAAGTATTTCTTCTTTCCTGGCTTTCGGCCGGGCACTGGCGGGCTCTTACGCGAAGGCGGCTTGCTGGAGCAGCGTCAGGCTTTTCAAGAAGATCGCGCCGCGCAGCGGCAATTCCTGCAAGCGCTGGGCGTATTTCCGGCAGATGGCGCGCGTTTGATGTCGCTGTTCGCCTACGAAAACGCCGGGCTCGCCCGTTGGCTGGACGTGCTGGCGACGGACGGGCGTGCCACTCATCTGTTGGTGCCCGAAGGGCGCATCCTTGGCGATGTGCAGCGCTGGCTCGGCGTGGAAGGCCTTGCGGTGGGGGCGGTGCATCAGCGCGATGCCCTGACGGTGCAAGTGTTGCCGTTCGTACGCCAGGAGCAATATGACCGCCTGCTGTGGTGCTGCGACTTCAACGCCGTGCGCGGCGAAGACTCGTTCGTACGCGCCCAATGGGCCGGGCGGCCGATGCTGTGGCACATCTATCGCCAGGACGAAGACATCCATCTGGACAAGCTTGATGCCTTCCTGCAGCTGTACACCGGGGCCTTGTCGCCCGCCGCCAAGGCAGCGGTGGTTGCCCTTTGGCAAGCCTGGAACGCTGATGGCGATATGGCACAACCGTGGAAAATGCTGCTGGAGCACTGGCCAGAGGTGAGTCAGAACGCCCAGGCGTGGTGTCTGGAACAAGGCTTGCAGGCTGATCTTGCGACGGCGCTGGTACAGTTTTATGAAAGTTGGATATGATACGCGACCTTGATTTTTGTAAATCCCATCCAAATTTCGGATATACGCAATGAAAACTGGTAAAGAACTGAAACCCGGTACAGTGATCCGTCTCGAAAACGACCCTTGGCTGGTTCAGAAAGCTGAGTTCACCAAGTCTGGTCGTAACAGCGCAATCATGAAGACCAAGCTGAAGAACCTGCTGACCGGTTACAAGACCGAGATCGTTTACAGCGCCGACGACAAACTGGACGACGTGATCCTCGACCGCAAAGAAGCGACCCTGTCCTTCATCAGCGGCGACACCTACACGTTCATGGACACCACCGACTACACCATGTACGAGCTGAACGCTGAAGATATCGAAGCTGTTCTGCCGTTCGTGGAAGAAGGCATGGAAGACGTTTGCGAAGCGATCTTCTTCGAAGACCGCCTGGTTTCCGTAGAGCTGCCGACCACTATCGTGCGTAAAGTTGCCTACACCGAAGGTTCCGCTCGCGGCGACACGTCGGGCAAGGTCATGAAGCCTGCCAAACTGGCTAACGGTACCGAGCTGCAAGTGGCTGATTTCATCGAAATCGACGACCTGATCGAGATCGACACCCGTGAAGGTGGTTCGTACAAAGGTCGCGCCAAGAAGTAATTCTGGCCCCACCGATACGAAAAAAAGCCCGACCTTGAGTCGGGCTTTTTCATGGGCGCCTGTTTACTTCAGGTGTTGCTTGAGCTCTTGCGAGGCCTGCAGCAAGGCTGAACGGACTTCCGGCACCTGGCTGACCACGTTGAGTAAACCGTAGTCGTGGATCATGCCGTTGTAGCGCACGGCGGTCACCGGTACACCGGCCTGGTCCAGCTTGCGTGCGTAGGCTTCACCTTCGTCACGCAGCACATCGGCGCCAGCGGTCTGGATCAGCGCAGGCGGCAAGCCCTTGAGTTGATCCGTGGTGGCCCGCAGCGGCGACGCGTAGATCTGCGCGCGCTGATTGGCGTCGGTGGTGTAGTTGTCCCAGAACCACTTCATCATGTTTCGGGTGAGGAAGTGCCCCTCGGCAAATTGGTTGTAGGAACCGGTGTCGAAGTTGGCGTCGGTCACCGGCCACAGCAACAGTTGGAACTTGATTGCCGGCGTGCCTTTGTCCTTGGCCATCAGGCTGACGACTGCCGCCATATTGCCGCCGACGCTGTTGCCTGCGACCGCCAGGCGCTTGCCGTCGACATTGATCTCCTTGCCGTGCTCGGCCACCCATTGGGTCGCGCCGTAGGCCTGGTTGATCGCCACCGGGTAATGCGCTTCCGGCGAAGGCGTGTAGTTGACGAACACCGCCACTGCGCCGGAACCCACCACCAGATCGCGCACCAGTCGCTCGTGGGTTGGGTAATCGCCCAGCACCCAGCCGCCACCGTGGAAGAACATAAACACTGGCAATGCGCCTTTGACCCCGGCTGGCCGCACGATGGTCAGGTCCAGCGGCTTGCCATCAACCTGAATGGTTTTCTGACTCACATCGGCGCTGGGCAGCGTCAACTTCACACCTGCCTGGGCGCCGGTCAGCACGGCCCGCGCGTCTTTGGGCGTCAACTGTTCCATTGGCTGACCGGTGCCTGCGTTGAGCACATCCAGGAAGGCCTGGGTGGTGTGCTCAACGTCGCCGGGGGCGGCGAACGCGGTGTTGATCGACAGCGCGAGCAGGGTACCGGTGAGGGCTTTACCCATTGTGTTCATGTGCTTCTCCAGTGGCGGCAAAGGGTGTCAGACAGTCACGTGCAGGCGTACATCGACGTTGCCGCGGGTGGCGTTGGAGTACGGGCAGACTTGGTGAGCCGCGTCGACCAGGCTTTGCGCGTCATCCTGCGCCAGGCCCGGCAGGCTCACGTGCAGGTCGATGTCCAGGCCGAAACCGCCGGGGATTTGACCGATGCCGACGTGGGCCGTAATCGAAGCGTCATCCGGGATTTTGCGTTTGGTCTGACTGGCGACGAACTTCAGTGCGCCGATGAAGCAGGCCGAGTAGCCGGCCGCGAACAGCTGTTCAGGGTTGGTGGCTTGGCCGCCAGCGCCGCCCAGCTCTTTGGGCGTGGAGAGTTTGACGTCGAGGATGTTGTCGCTGGAAACAGCACGACCATCACGGCCGCCGGTGGCGGTGGCTACTGCGGTATAGAGAGTTTGCATGGTGTCGTCCTCTTGGGTTTTTAGCGCTAAATGTTTGTGCGCTAAGTAGTTGGTGGGGCGAATGTATAGCGCTAATGTTTAGCGCGCAAGATAAATTCACAAAAATATTTCCCGGACATTATTTTCTGGGGCAACCCCAAACAAATGTGGGAGCTGGCTTGCCTGCGATTGCCCAGTGTCGGCCACTGTATTCATGACTGATGTACCGCGATCGCAGGCAAGCCAGCTCCCACCTTTTTACTGCGTGAATGCCTTTAAATTGCGTCTTGCAGATTGCCCCGCAAGGCAATCAAGTCACTTTGCAACTTGCGCAACTGCTCCAGCTGTAACCCGCTGGCGCCGAGGATGCACTGCGGGATGCCCATGGCTTTTTCCTGCAACGCGCGGCCTGCCGGGGTCAATTCCACCACCACCACACGTTCATCTTCGCGGCTGCGGGTCCGGCTGAGCAGGCCTTCGGCTTCCAGCCGCTTGAGCAGCGGCGTCAGCGAACCCGGATCGGTCAGCAGGCGAGTGCTGATTTCGCCGACGGTCAAGCCATCTTCTTCCCACAGCACCATCATCGCCAGGTACTGCGGATAGGTCAGGCCGAGGGCTTGCAGCAGCGGCTTGTAGACCTTGGTCATCAGCAATGAAGTGGAGTGCAGGGCGAAACACAGCTGGTTATCCAGCATGAGGGATTCGCAGGGGGCGGGATTTTTGCGCATGACAGTGCCTCGAAAAAGCGTATATGGGCTGGAATCTAGCGATCAAACCTTTAATGCGCCAGATAATTCTGCCTGTGGGGTCAGACCAGGCCGCTTTGTAATGCCAGATCCCAGGGCGGTACTGGGCTGAAGCGGGACTTGAGGTATTCCAGCAGCAGGCGGCTGCGTGCATTGGCCTGCTGTTCCAGACGCAGCGCGTAAATGCCGGTGGTTTCCGGGCTGGGCAGGCCGTTTTCGCAAAACAGCGGTAATAACTCACCGCGCACCAGGTATTCACTGGCCAGCCACGTCGGCAAGTGCGCGATGCCCAGCCCGGCGAGCGCGCCGCACAGCAGTGCTTCGGCATTATTGGCACTCAGGCGGATGCGTTGCGGGCGATAGGTGGCGCGGCGCCCGTCCAGCTCGAAGCGCCAGGCGAACATCGGCGCCAGGCCGTCCCAGTCGAGGCCATCGTGCTCGCTCAGCTCCCGAGGATGAGTCGGCGTGCCACGTCTTTTGAGGTAAGCCGGGCTGGCGCAGGCGATGCGCACGATGCTGGCCAATGGCGTGGCGATCAAGCGGGTGTCGACGATGTGCCCGGCGCGCAGCACCAGGTCGACCTTGCCCAAGTGCGCGCCCTGCATGTCGACAAAGCTGTCGATCAAATGCAGGTGCACATCCAGCCCCGGATACACGTTCAGAAAGTCGGCAATCACCGGCGCCAAGTGCCGTCTGCCGAAGGCTGCCGGCGCGTCCACGCGGATCAGGCCCTCCGGCGCGTGGCTCAACGACACCGCCTCGGCCCGGGCCAGCTGCAACTCGCTGACAATCCGTCGCGCCCGTTCGGCAAACGCCAGGCCTGCCGGGGTTGGCACCACGGCATGGGTGCTGCGCTGAAACAAGCGGCTGCCGACCGAGCTTTCCAGGCTGTCAATGCGCCGAGCCACTGCTGAAGGGGTCAGCGGATGGCGGCGAGCGGCGGCGGAAAAACTGCCGGTTTCCAGTACATCAAGAAACAGGCTCAGTTGATCGGTCAAGGTATTGGGGTTCATGAATAGGCGCTTATGCGAGTTCGGCACAGCCATTGTGCGTTGCTGTGCGTTTCCACGCCACAGGCGACTGCGTAGCATGCGTCGCCTGGGGCTTTTGGAGTGATGCGCGGTGTTGGATTTAGCGATGTACCTGGTATTGGGCGCAGCCCTGGGCACGGTCGGCGGGCTGTTCGGCATCGGTGGCGGGCTGATTGCCATCCCGGTGTTGGGCGTGTTGTTTGGGCTGGATCAACAGCTCGCCCAAGGCACTGCGCTAGTGATGGTGGTGCCGAATGTGATGCTGGCGCTTTGGCGTTATCACCAGCGTAACCGTATCGAATTGCGCCACGCGTTGCCGTTGGGCGTCATGGGTTTCTGCTTTGCCTGGCTGGGTTCGATCTGGGCTGTGGGTTTGGACGCCGGCGCGATGCGCATCGGTTTTATTGTATTTCTGCTGACGCTCTCCGCTTACAACCTGCTGCGCATGTTCACTCGCAATGCGCCGCCGACTGCGCAGATGCGTTATTCCTGGCCTTGGCTCGGCGTGCTCGGCGCCGCCTCGGGTTCCATGGGCGGTTTGTTTGGCGTGGGTGGCGCAGTGGTGGCGACGCCGGTGCTGACCAGCCTTTTTGGCACCACCCAAGTGGTCGCTCAAGGCCTGTCGCTGGCGTTGGCGCTGCCCAGCACCAGCGTGACCCTGGTCACCTACGCCTGGCATCAGGAGGTGGATTGGATGATCGGCGTGCCGTTGGCGGTCGGTGGCTTGCTCAGTATCAGTTGGGGGGTAAAAGTCGCCCACGCGCTGCCCGAACGGGTATTGCGCGGCCTGTTCTGCGGCTTTCTGGCGGTGTGCGCGGTGATGCTGACGTTTAAAGTCTGAAGCCTTCGAGGATGTACTCGGCCAGGCATTCGGTGATGGGCGAGGCCATCGCCGGGTTGCGCAGCAGGCGCAGGCTCATCGACGGCAGAGGCGGAAAGCCTTCATCGCTGCCCAGGATCCGTAAGTCGTCGGTCACCAGGCCTTCCATGCTGACCATCACCGCCAGTCCCGAGCCGACCACGGCTTGAATCGCCGCGACGTTGGAGCTGTGGTACGCCAGGCGATAGTCGATGCCGGCAGCATCCAGCGCGGCGCGGGTCCATTGGGTGCAAAAGCTGTCGACGCCGGAAATAGCCAGGGGCAGGGTCTCGTGCTCATCCACGCAGAAGCACGGCGCCGCCACCCAGACCATGCGCTCACTGCGCAGCAATTCGCCGATTTCATTGCCGGGCTCGCGGCTGATCACGGTCAGCGCCAGGTCGCGCCGCTGCATCAACACCGCTGACGACTCGCAGTGCATTTCGATCTGGATCAGCGGGTAGGCCTTGGAAAACCGTTTGAGAATCCCCGGCAGGAAACGCATCACGTAATCGTCCGGTGTGCCGATGCGCACCAGCCCGACCATGTGAGGTTCGCGCAGGGTGTTGAACACCTCACTGTGCAGCTTCAGGATGCGCCGTGCATAACCCAGCAACACCTGGCCTTCCGCCGTCAGCCGTACCTGACGACCGTCACGCTCGAACAGCTTGCGCTGCAGCACGTCTTCTTCGAGGCGCTTCATCTGCATGCTCACCGCCGACTGTGTGCGATTGACCAGTTCACCGGCGCGGGTAAAGCCGCCCTGATCGGCGATGGCGACGAAGGTGCGCAGCACTTCGGTATCGATGCTTGGGTAGCCGGGCAATTGATCAATCTCCGAGATGTATTACATAAGAAACATTCGTTGGATTGATCATAGTGCCAGGCACACACTCTCGTCATCCCCATTGGAGGGCGAGAAGATGAAAGGTCAGAAAGGTTTTGTGTTGATGACGAAACGTCCGTTTTCCGGATTTTTTCAGCGGGTTGCCCGTTGGCAGGCACTGCACCATGAGCGTCAGGCGCTGGCGAGTTTGAGCGACGATGCGCTCAAGGATATCGGGCTCAATCGGGGCGATGTGGAGCAGGACAGTCACCTGCATTTCTGGCAAGACCCGCTGCGAAAGTAATCTGCAATGCAGTAGGGTAGTCGGCGAGCCCACACGGAGAGACTCATGCCCGCCGACCTGTCTTTTTCACTCAAGCACGCTCGACGCATGGCGCTGGCGGCCCAGGGTTTTTCCGGGCGCCAGGCGCCGGCACTGATCAAGGCCACGCACCTCAATCGTTTGATCGAGCGCTTGGGTGTGCTGCAGATCGATTCGGTCAATGCCGTGGTGCGCTCGCATTACCTGCCGCTGTTTTCCCGCCTTGGCCAGTACTCCCCGCTGATCCTCGAACAAGCTGCCTGGAGCCAGGGGCGGCGGCGCTCGCTCTTCGAGTATTGGGGCCATGAGGCCTCGTTGCTGCCCATGGCGCTGTACCCGTTGATGCGCTGGCGCATGGAGCGGGCCAGGCAGGGCCAGGGGATTTATGCGCAAATGGCGCGGTTCGGGCGCGAGCAGCAAGCCACTGTTCAGCGCGTGCTGCAGACCGTCGAGCAACAGGGCGCGGTGGGTGCTGGCAGCTTGTCTACCCGTGAGGAACGCGCCGGCCCGTGGTGGGATTGGAGTGATGAAAAGCACGCACTGGAATGGTTGTTTGCCGCGGGGTTGGTCACGGTGGCGGGGCGGCGTGGGTTTGAGCGGCTCTATGACTTGCCCGAGCGCGTCATCCCTGCCGACATCCTTCTGGCCACGGTGAGCGAGGCCGAGGCCCTGCGCGGTCTGCTGCTGCACAGCGCGACTGCCTTGGGCGTCGGTACAGAAAAAGATCTGCGCGATTATTTCCGCCTGGACCCTGCCGACAGCCGTGGCCGGTTGGCCGAGCTGGTCGAGGATGGGCTATTGCGGATGTGTGAGGTGCAGGGCTGGAAGCAACCGGCCTACTGCCTGCCGGAACCGAAGGTGCCGCGCAAGGTACCGGCCAGCGCCTTGTTGTCGCCGTTCGACTCGCTGATCTGGGAACGCAGCCGCACCGAGCGATTGTTTGATTTTCGCTACCGTCTGGAGATCTATACCCCGCAAGACAAGCGGGTGTACGGCTATTACGTGCTGCCGTTTTTGCACAATGAGCGGATCGCCGCGCGTGTCGACCTGCGCGCCGAACGCGCCCATGGGCGGCTCGCCGTGCATGCAGTGCACGAAGAAGAGCCGGGGCTGGACGAGGAGGGGATGCAGGCGTTGGCCTTGAACCTGCGGCAGATGGCTGATTGGCTGGGGCTGGAACAGGTCCAGCTCAACTGCCAGCGGCCAAGTGCCGCCCGCTTAAGAGTGGCAATGTTGCAAACCTGAGGGGTGGAAGGCTTTTGAGCTGAATCGGGCTGCCTGTGGCGAGCGGGCTTGCCCCGCGTTGGGTGGCGAAGCCGCCCCAGTACGGCCGCTGCGGTATGCCTGGGCGGGTGGGGTGGCTGGTTTTGGGGCTGCTTCGCAGCCCAACGCGGGGCAAGCCCGCTCGCCACAACAGGCCCGCTCGCCCAAGTCTCAGCGTTTGACCTGTTTCAAAGTCTCGGCAATCAAAAACGCCAATTCCAGCGACTGATCGGCATTCATCCGCGGGTCGCAGTGGGTGTGATAGCGGTCCGACAAGCCATCTTCGGTGATCGGCCGCGCGCCGCCGATGCATTCGGTGACGTTCTGCCCGGTCATTTCGATGTGAATCCCGCCGGCATACGAGCCTTCGGCTTGATGCACCTGGAAGAACTCTTTCACCTCGCCCAGAATCTGCGCAAAGTCGCGGGTCTTGTAGCCGCTGCTGGCCTTGATGGTGTTGCCATGCATCGGGTCCGAGCTCCACAGCACCTGCTTGCCCTCGCGCTGCACGGCGCGGATCAGGTTGGGCAGGTGGTCGCCCACCTTGCCGGCACCCATGCGCGCGATCAGGTTGAGGCGGCCGGGGTCGTTGTCCGGGTTAAGAATGTCGATCAGGCGGATCAAGTCGTCGGGGTTCATGCTCGGGCCGACCTTCACGCCAATCGGGTTGTTCACCCCGCGCAGGAATTCGACGTGGGCGCCGTCCAACTGACGGGTGCGGTCGCCGATCCAGAGCATGTGCGCCGAGCAGTCGTAGTAGTCGTTGGTCAGGCTGTCGCGGCGCACGAAGGCTTGCTCGTAGTTGAGCAGCAGCGCTTCGTGGGCGGTGAAGAAGCTGGTTTCGCGCAGTTGCGGCGAGCTGTCCATGCCGCAGGCGCGCATGAAGGCCAGGGTTTCGTCGATACGGTCGGCCAGCTGGCTGTATTTTTCGGCCAGTGCGGAGTTGGCAATGAAGTCCAGGTTCCACTTGTGCACTTGATGCAGGTCGGCAAATCCGCCCTGGGCAAACGCGCGCAGCAAATTCAGCGTGGCGGTGGACTGGTGGTAAGACTGCAGCAGACGGTCCGGGTCCGGCACGCGGCTTTTTTCGTCAAAGCCGATGCCATTGACGATGTCGCCACGGTAAGCGGGCAGGGTGACGCCGTCGATGGTTTCATCGTTGGCCGAGCGCGGCTTGGCGAACTGGCCGGCCATGCGCCCGACTTTCACCACCGGGCAGCCGGCGGCGAAGGTCATCACGATTGCCATCTGCAGCAGCACCTTGAAGGTGTCGCGGATCTTTGCCGCAGAGAACTCGGCAAAGCTTTCGGCGCAGTCACCGCCCTGCAGCAGGAACGCGCGGCCCTGGGTCACTTCGGCAAACTGACGGCGCAACTCGCGGGCTTCCCCGGCAAACACCAGCGGCGGGTAGCTGGCCAGGTTCTGCTCCACTTGCAGCAAGTGCGCAGCGTCCGGGTACTGGGGTTGTTGCTGGATCGGCAGGGCGCGCCAGCTGTCGGGGCTCCAGGGTTGGCTCATCGTGAACTCGATTGGTTGATTGACGGTGGGGCGCCAATGTTATCAGCAATTAGTGCGTGACCTGTTGCCGCCGGTTGGCCGACAATCGCGCCTTTGCCGTGCGGTAAACCCTTTAGGAGTAGTGATGACCGAGGAGCGTGTCGAGCGCCTGCTGGCCGAAGTCCATGATGACTTCGGCATGATCCGCGTGCTTGAAGTGGCCGATTACCGCTTTCTCGAGTTTGGCGACGCCATCGAGCAAAGCTGCGTATTCACCGCCGACCCGAGTTGGCTGGAGTACGACTACACCCGCGCGATGCTGATTGGCGCGTTGTGCCACGAGCAACCGGAGAGTGCGCTGTTCCTCGGGCTGGGCGCCGGCACGCTGACCCAGGCGTGCCTCAAGTTCCTGCCGCTGGAAGACGTCGAGGCCATTGAGCTGCGCCCGGATGTGCCGCGCCTAGCCATTGAGTACCTGGGGCTGGATGACGATCCGCGCCTGTACATCCGCATCGGCGACGCGCTGCAGTTGCTCGATAGCGCCGAATCGGCCGACCTGATTTTCGTCGACCTCTACACCGATGTCGGCCCGGGCGTGGGGCACCTGGCCTGGACCTTCCTGGAAAACTGCCAGAAGAAACTCAACCCCGGCGGCTGGCTGGTCATCAACCAGTGGGCAACCGATGATGGCAAGCCACTGGGTGCGGCGTTGTTGCGCGGGTTGTATCACCGGCATTACTGGGAGCTGCCGGTGAAGGAGGGCAATGTGATTCTGCTGGTGCCTTCGGAGCTGGATCAGGCACTGGACCTGGGTGCGCTGACGGCGCGTGCCGACGCTTTGGCGCCGCGGTTGGGGTACTCGTTGCAGGCGTTGATCAAGGCTATTCGGCCGGCAACGTAGTTGCCTGTTCTGGCCTCATCGCGAGCAAGCCCGCTCCCACATTCGACCGCATTCCAAAGGATGTACGCGTACAAATGTGGGAGCGGGCTTGCCCGCGATGAGGCCGACACTGTCCACTCAAATCCCCTTGAACACCCCCGGGCGCTTCTCAACCATCGCCCGCACGCCCTCTTTGGCATCTTCACTGTTCAGCAGCTTTTCCACCAACGGCTGCAACCCTGCCGCCGCGACCGCTTCACCTTGCATGCGCGCCTGGCGGGCCGACGTCAGCGTCGCCTGCACGCCCAGTGGCGCCTGGCGCGCGATGCGGTTGGCAAGTTCGATGGCGCGGGGCAGCAAGTCTTCGCTGGCCATCACTTCCTGCACCAAGCCCAGCCTGAGCGCCTCGTGTGCATCAAATTCATCGCCAGTGAGCAACCAGCGCATGGCGTTGCCCCAGCCGGCCACCTGATGAAAACGTAAGGTCGCGCCGCCGAACGGAAAGATTCCACGCTGGACTTCCATTTGCGCAAAGCGCGTGTTGCTCGCGCAAATATTGATATCGGCTGCCAGCATCAACTCGATGCCGATGGTCAGGCAATAGCCCTGGGCCGCGACGATCACCGGTTTGCTGACCCGCGGCCCGGCGAACACACCCCATGGATCGCAGCCACCCAGTGGCGGTTGCCAGCCTCCGGACATCACGCCGCTGACATTGGCCAGGTCCAGCCCGGCGGTGAAGTGGTCGCCGTGGGCAAACACCACGGCCACTCGCGCCTCGTCGTTTCGATCAAATTCACCATAGGCCAGGCTCAGCTCATTGAGCAGATCCAGATCAAAGGCATTGCGCTTGGCCACTCGGTCCAGACCCAACAGCAGGACATGGCCCTGTAACTCACGGCTGACGCGACTGCTGCTGGCTTGATTCATCGGGTGTGCCCTCAGGGCTTGGGTGGGTTTCAGACCAAAGGTCTTGATGGGCAGGTGAACCGTTTAAGCGTTATGACCAACAGGGCCGGGCCTTTGAAAAATAGACCCTGGCGCGGCGATCCGCAAAGGCTTTGATGCAGCGCGGTTTATCGGCGCTTTGCGATAAAAAAAGCTCCCTTTTTCAGCTATTTCCGGTATAGTGCGCGCCGGCCTTTAACCGGGCCGCGTTTAGGTAGCGCAATTCCCCGAAGTCAGCTTCGGCTGCACGTCCGCACAGCGGACTCTTCCTTGACGAATCTTTTTCATTCATTCGTTTTCGCAAATCCCCGCCGACAAAGCAGCCAGGGCGACTCTTGAGTCTCAACACGGCATGCGCAGCTTTGGAGCATGGGTCTTTGCGGATGCACTTAGAGGCAGACCCATGACCCAGGAAACCGGCGGCTTCGCCGCTTTTAATCTTAACCCGAACATTCTTGCTGCCGTCATCGCGACTGGCTACGAAGAACCTTCGGCTATTCAGCAGCAATCGATCCCGATCATCATGGCCGGCCAAGACATGATTGGCCAAGCGCAAACCGGTACCGGTAAAACCGCCGCGTTCGCCCTGCCAATCCTGCACTGCATCGATCCTGCCAAGCGCGAGCCGCAAGCCCTGATCCTGGCGCCAACCCGTGAGTTGGCGCTGCAAGTAGCAACCGCTTTTGAAACCTACGCCAAGCAAATGCCAGGCGTAACCGTTGTGGCCGTTTACGGCGGCGCGCCTATGGGCCCACAACTTAAAGCAATCCGTAACGGCGCACAGATCGTTGTCGCCACTCCGGGCCGTCTGTGCGACCACCTGCGTCGTGACGAAAAAGTGCTGTCGACCGTGAACCACCTGGTTCTGGACGAAGCTGACGAAATGTTGAAGCTGGGCTTCATGGATGACCTGGAAGTCATCTTCAAGGCGCTGCCACCCACCCGTCAGACCGTATTGTTCTCGGCCACCCTGCCACAGTCGATCCGTGCCATTGCCGAACGCCACTTGCGCGATCCGCAACACGTGAAGATCCAGACCAAGACTCAGACCGTTACCGCGATCGAACAGGCTCACCTGTTGGTTCACGCTGACCAGAAGACCTCGGCTGTATTGAGCCTGCTGGAAGTCGAAGACTTCGACGCCCTGATCATGTTCGTGCGCACCAAGCAAGCGACCCTGGACCTGGCCAGTGCCCTGGAAGCCAAAGGCTACAAAGCCGCTGCGCTGAACGGTGACATCGCCCAGAACCAGCGTGAGCGCGTGATCGACTCCCTCAAGGATGGCCGTCTGGACATCGTTGTGGCGACCGACGTTGCTGCCCGTGGCCTCGACGTTCCACGTATCACCCACGTGTTCAACGTTGACATGCCGTACGACCCAGAGTCCTACGTCCACCGTATCGGCCGTACCGGCCGTGCCGGTCGCGAAGGTCGTGCACTGCTGCTGGTGACTCCGCGTGAGCGCCGCATGCTGCAAGTGATCGAGCGTGTAACCGGTCAGAAAGTTGCCGAAGTCCGCCTGCCGGATGCCCAGGCCGTTCTCGATGCTCGCATCAAGAAACTGACCAACAGCCTGTCGCCGCTGGTGGCTGACGCTGAATCGACCCACGGCGATCTGCTGGACCGCCTGACCGCCGATATCGGTTGCACCCCGCGTGCCCTGGCTGCAGCCCTGCTGCGCAAGGCTACCAACGGTCAGGCCCTGACCCTGGCTGCGATCGAAAAAGAACGTCCACTGGTGCCGAACAACGCTCCGCGCGGTGATCGTCCAGAGCGTACTGGCGACCGTCCAGACCGTGGTGATCGTGAGCGTCGTGCTCCGGTTCCATTGGCTGAAGGCCGTGCTCGCTGCCGTACCGCGCTGGGCGCGCGTGATGGCATCGCGGCCAAGAACCTGCTGGGCGCTATCCTCAACGAGGGTGGCCTGGCACGTGAAGCGATCGGTCGTATCCAGGTGCGTGACAGCTTCTCCCTGGTGGAGCTGCCGGAAGACGGTCTGGAAAAACTGCTGGCCAAGCTCAAAGACACACGCGTTGCCGGTAAGCAGCTGAAGCTGCGTCGCTACCGCGAAGATTGATCCGCCTTTGGGCTGATTGATCGCACAAAAAAAATCCCCGACTGGTTCGGGGATTTTTTTTGCCTAGATTTCAGGTTTGGACCAGTACTCGATCAAGTCACAAGCGGGCTTGCTCGCGAATGCGGTGGATCAGTCAATATTCCCGGTGACTGACACCCTGCATTCGCGAGCAAGCCCGCTCCCACCTTTAGATCTGTGTTAGCCGAAGCGGTAGATGTCCATCCCGAGCGCACCCATGGTGAACCCCTGGTGCGCCACGCTGAATGCGCCACCCGCGCCCCGCGCAAAATACAGCGGCAACAGGTGCTCTTCACTCGGATGGCTGCGCACGGCTTGCGGCGCCTGGCGGCGATAGTCGTGCAAGGCCGCCTCGTCGTTGGCAGCGAGTTTGTCCACTACCCAGTCGCGGAAATCGCGCGCCCAAGGCTCAATGCTCTCAGGCCCGGCCTGCCAGTTCAGCTCGCCCAGGTTATGGGTGATGCTGCCAGAGCCGATCAATAGCACACCTTGTTCGCGCAGGCCGGCCAGCGCATGCCCGACTCGGGTCTGCAGGGCAGGGCCCATGCGGCTGGGCAACGACACCTGCACCGCCGGGATATCGGCTGCCGGGTACATCAGTGACAGGGGCACCCAGGTGCCATGGTCGAACGGGCGCTGATCATCGATGCACGCCTCCAGGCCATCAGCCTTGAGCAGTTCGATTATCAGGGCTGCCAATTGCGGGTCACCGGGTGCGGGGTACTGCACGGCGAACAATTCCCGTGGGAAGCCGCCGAAATCGTGCCAAGTCTCGGGCGCGGCGCTGCCAGTAACGAGCAGGCCCTGGCTTTCCCAGTGCGCCGAGACCACCACAATGGCTGTTGGCCGTGGCAGTTCGGCCGCCAGGCGCTTGAGTGCCGGGCCGCTGGCACCGGGTTGCAGGGCGAGCATGGGCGAACCGTGGGAGATAAACAGGCTGGGGAACATAAAAGGGGTCCTGAGCGTTAATATGGGACCATCTTCAATCAGATCATTGATCTAAATCTAATATAAGTTTTAGCGCCTTTTGATCGAATTTTCAGGGTGATTCCATGGAGCCTAAGTTTTGGCAAGAGCGTTGGGCACGCAACCAGATTGGTTTTCATCTGCCCGAGGTCAACCCCTACCTGCAGCGCCACTGGCCAAAACTGGCCTTGGCTGAAGGGGCAAAGGTGTTGGTGCCGTTGTGCGGCAAAAGCCTGGATCTGATGTGGCTGGCAAGCTTGGGGTATCGCGTGTTGGGTGTGGAGCTGTCCGAGCAGGCGGTGGAGGCGTTTTTCAGTGAGCAAGGGCTGTTGCCCAGGATCAGTCAGCGTGGCGTGTTCAAGGTGTACCGGGCAGACTTGATCGAGGTGTGGTGCGGCGATTTCTTTGCCTTGGACGCCGAAGCGCTGGCCGATTGCTCCGCGCTTTACGATCGCGCAGCACTGATCGCGTTGCCGCCGTTGATGCGGGCGCAGTACGCCGAGCATCTGAACGCCTTGTTGCGTCCGGGCTGTCAGGGTTTGCTGATCACCCTCGACTACGATCAGACACAAAAGGCCGGGCCGCCGTTTGCCGTCGCTGATGAAGAGGTGAAGCTGTTGCTGGGGGGGCATTGGTCTGTGCAGGTGCTGGAAGAGCAGGACATCCTGGGCGAGAGTTGGAAGTTTGTGCAGGACGGGGTCACGCGGCTGGAAGAGCGGATTTATCGGGTTACAAAGGGTTGATTGTTGCGCTGGCTGGTTTCTTTCGGGTGATTGAGTGCATATCCGTTGGTGCGGTCACGGCCGCTGGCGGTTGCGCTCTTACGGCGGGTCACTTTTGGCAAACGCCCGGAATGCCGGCCCAGCCAAAAGTAACCAAAAGGTCTTCGCCCCACCACTTGGTGCCTCGCTCCGTTTGAATCATTGGGCCGCCGGGATGGGCCGTCCCTGGCCCAACACGGCTAACCCGGCGTCCTGGCGGGTTAGCCGCGGTTTCAAGCCTGCGTTCGGCCAGCGTGGTTGACGGGGCCTGTCAGCTCAAAGTCAAAAGCAGAGCACGGCGGCGTGGTAGCCGACCTGAGTGGTGGAAGCAAAAGCAGATCAACAGCACAGCAACGCACTTCTACCTGATGCACTGAGAACCCAATGTGGGAACGGGCTTGCTCGCGAAGGCGGTGGGTCAGCTACACATGAGTTGACTGACCCACCGCCTTCGCGAGCAAGCCCGCTCCCACAGTGGGTAAGTTCAGCTTCTTTGGTGCTTTTGCGAAGTGACCCGCTGTAAGAGCGGCGCCCATCTTCTCTGTACCCAGCACGCACCCACAAAAAAAGGGGCGATCAGATCGCCCCTTTATGTATTACCGCGCAGCTATCAGCCCCGGCGACGCAGTGCGTCGATCCGCTCTTCCAGCGGCGGGTGGCTCATGAACATGCGTGCAAAACCTTGCTTGATGCCACCGTTGATACCAAACGCCGTCAGGCTGTCCGGCATGTGCACTGGCAGGCCTTGTTCGGAGCGCAAGTGTTGCAGTGCTGCAATCATCGCCCCGGTACCGGCCAGGCGGGCACCGGCTTCGTCCGCGCGGAACTCGCGTTTGCGCGAGAACCACATGGTGATCGCGCTGGCCAGGAAGCCCAGCACCACCTCGGCAAAGATGGTCGCCACGAAGTAGGCAATGCCGCGGCCTTCTTCGTTCTTGAAGATCACCTTGTCGACGAAGTTGCCGATGATTCGCGCGAAGAACATCACGAAGGTGTTCACCACGCCTTGTACCAGCGCCAGGGTGACCATGTCGCCGTTGGCCACGTGGCCGATCTCGTGAGCCAGTACCGCCTTCACTTCGTCGTAGGAGAAGCGTTCGAGCATGCCCTGGCTCACCGCAACAAGGGCGTCGTTCTTGTTCCAGCCGGTGGCAAAGGCGTTGGCCTCATACGCCGGGAAGATCCCGACTTCAGGCATCTTGATGCCAGCCTCGCGGGACAACTGCTCAACGGTCTGCAGCAACCATTGCTCATGGCGGGTGCGTGGCTGGGTGATGACCTGGGTGCTGGTGCTCATCTTCGCCATCCATTTGGAGATGAACAGCGAGAAGATCGAGCCGGCAAAACCAAAGACTGCACAGAAGACCAGCAGCTGATTGAGGTTCAGATCAACCCCGTTGGCCGCCATGAACCCGTTGAAGCCGAATAGGCTCAGGGTGATGCTGGCAATCAGCACGACCGCCAGGTTAGTGGCCAAGAACAGCAGGATGCGCATCATGGTTGTAGAATTCTCCTCATGCTTAATATGTCGCGTACTGCGGGGTATATAAGGTGCGGCCTGGGGCGATTCAACCGAGCGACTATTTCAAACTGTGTCCTACAGCCTGAATGTAGAGCCTTGAAAGGATTTTCCGAGCCGAAAAGCTCACCGCGATCACCCCATTCAAGCCTTCGCACCCCGTAATTATAGGAGGCTGACCGGTCCGTGGCGTGCAGCGGCTGGGAGGAGGGCGCGCAGCGTAGAGAAGTGTTGCCAGATACTCGCCGTACGACCGAATGTCGGTCGTACGGCGGCATGTGCGTTATTGGCGATAAGACTTGAGGAAGTTGCCGATGCGACCAATGGCCATGTCCAGGTCATCCACTCGCGGCAATGTCACCACGCGGAAGTGATCCGGCCACGGCCAGTTGAACGCCGTTCCCTGTACCACCAGCAGCTTTTCCGACAGCAGCAGGTCGAGCACGAATTTCTCGTCATTGAGGATCGGGCAGACTTTCGGGTCGATCCGCGGGAACGCATACAGCGCGCCCATGGGTTTCACGCAGCTGACGCCGGGGATCGCGTTGAGCAGCTCCCAGGTGCGGTTGCGCTGCTCCAGCAGGCGGCCCTGGGGCAGCACCAGGTCGTTGATACTCTGGTAGCCGCCGAGGGCGGTCTGGATTGCATGCTGGCTCGGCACGTTGGCACACAGGCGCATATTGGCCAGCATGTCGATGCCTTCGATGTAGCTCTGGGCGTTGTGCTTGGGCCCGGAGATGGCGATCCAGCCGGAGCGGAAACCCGCCACGCGGTAGGATTTGGACAGGCCATTGAAGGTCAGGCACAGCAGGTCCGGCGCCAGGGAGCCGGTGCAGATGTGCACGGCGTCGTCGTAGAGGATCTTGTCGTAGATCTCGTCGGAGAACACCACCAGGTTGTGCTGGCGTGCCAGCTCGAGCATGCCCAGCAACACTTCCTTGGAGTACACGGCGCCGGTCGGGTTGTTCGGGTTGATGATCACCAGGGCCTTGGTGTTCGGCGTGATCTTGGCCTTGATGTCGGCCAGGTCCGGGAACCAGTCGGCGCCTTCATCGCACAGGTAGTGCACCGGGTGGCCGCCAGCCAGGGTCACGGCAGCGGTCCACAGCGGGTAGTCGGGCGCCGGCACCAGCACTTCGTCGCCGTTGTTGAGCAAGGCCTGCATGGACATCACGATCAGCTCGGACACGCCGTTGCCCAGGTAGATGTCTTCGATGCCGACACCTTCCACCTGCTTCTGCTGGTAGTACTGCATCACGGCTTTACGCGCGCTGAACAAGCCTTTCGAATCGCTGTAGCCCTGGGCGGTCGGCAGGTTGCGGATCACGTCCTGAAGGATTTCGTCCGGCGCTTCGAAACCAAACGGCGCCGGGTTGCCAATGTTCAGCTTGAGGATGCGATGGCCTTCCTCTTCCAGGCGTTTGGCGTGCTTGAGCACTGGGCCGCGAATGTCGTAGCAGACGTTGGCGAGCTTGTTCGATTTGCTGACCTGCATGGCGATGTGATCCTGAAAATGAACGATCCAGACGGCGTGGACACTACCGTACTGCGAATCCTGCGAGGCCTGCACCCATAAATACGTTTGAATGCCGGTAGCGCGGGTGCCAGACTGGCGTTTTGAAGAGGCGCAATCATACGTGCCGCCTGTTCCGTGGAAAAGATACAGATCAGGCTTTTTCAGTTGCAGAGGTGGATTGATGGATAAGTTGCAGAAAACCCTGGATGAGTGGCGGGACATGCTCGACCCCGCGCAGTATCAGGTGTGTCGTCTCAAGGGCACCGAGCGCCCTTTCAGCGGCAAATACAACGAAACCAAGACCGACGGTGTGTATCACTGCATCTGTTGCAATGAGCCGCTGTTCGATTCCAGCACCAAGTTTGATTCCGGTTGCGGCTGGCCGAGCTTCTATGCGCCGATTGCCGACAGCGCGATGATCGAGATCCGCGACGTCAGCCACGGCATGGTCCGCACCGAAGTCACCTGCGCCAAGTGCGATGCGCACCTGGGGCATGTGTTCCCGGATGGTCCGCCGCCGACGGGTTTGCGGTACTGCATCAACTCAGTGTGCCTGGATCTCGTCCCGCGCTAGGGCAGGCAGCACCCTCCACATGTGGGAGCGGGCTTGCTCGCGAATGCAGTGTGTCAGTGACCAATGAGCTGGCTGACACACCGCATTCGCGAGCAAGCCCGCTCCCACTGTTGTATCGAGCGTGGATGACGGGATTGATGTGAGCAAATAGGGCCTCATCAATGCGGTCAATTAAATTGCACACAATTGAATTGCCTACTATCTTTCCAGGTCTTCCCCCCGTTTGAGGCACTGCCATGAGCACCAACCTGCTGAGCATCCCGTGCACCACCATCAAAGGTGAGCAAAAGACCTTGGCCGACTTCGCCGGCAAGGCCATTTTGGTGGTCAACACCGCCAGCAAATGTGGTTTCACCCCGCAGTACAAAGGCCTCGAGCAACTCTGGCAGCAGTACAAGGACCAGGGCCTGGTGGTGCTGGGGTTCCCCTGCAACCAATTCGGCAAGCAGGAGCCCGGCAACGAAGGCGCGATTTCCGAGTTCTGCGAATTGAATTTCGGTGTCAGTTTCCCGCTGTTCAAGAAGATCGACGTCAACGGCAGCGAGGCCCACCCACTGTTCGTGCAGCTTAAAAAACAAGCGCCGGGCTTGCTGGGGTCCAAGGGCATCAAGTGGAATTTCACCAAGTTCCTGATCGGTCGTGACGGTCAGGTGGTCAAGCGTTTTGCCCCGACCACCAAGCCCCAGGACCTGACCCAAGAGATTGAAGCCCTGCTCAAATGATCGATGTATCCGCCGTGTCCCTGGCACTGGACGACCAACTGTGTTTCAAGCTCTACGCTGCCTCACGGGCGGTGACGCGTGCCTATAAACCGATGCTTGACCAGTTGGGCCTGACCTATCCGCAGTACGTGGTCATGCTGGTGCTGTGGGAATGGCACGAGGCAACTGCGCCGCAGCCGACCGTCAAGGCGTTGGGCGAGCGGCTGATGCTCGATTCGGGCACATTGACGCCGCTGCTCAAGCGTCTTGAGCAGCTCGACCTGGTGAGCCGCCAACGCAGCGCACGGGATGAGCGGGAAGTGCACCTGGGTCTGACTCATACCGGTGTGCAGTTACGCGACCAGACTCACCGCCTGAAAACCCGCTTACTGTGTGACAGCGGCATTGACTTGAACCAGGCCGACGCTTTGCGCGAAGGCCTGGACCAGTTGCTGGCGCAGATCAAAGGCTTGTCGTCTGCGGCACCCACAGGTCCAACAGAGCCTTGAGTTCTTCGCGGCGGAACGGTTTGGCCAGGTAGTCATCCATGCCCGCGGCCCGGCAACGCTCGCGCTCTTCCGAGAGGGCGTTGGCCGTCAAGGCGACAATGGGCAAATCGGGCCAGCGCCCGCTGCGGCGAATCTGCCGGCTGGCCTCGTAGCCATTCATTACCGGCATGTTGCAGTCCATCAGCACCATGTCAAAGCGCTGTTCTTCAAGGAACTTGAGCGCTTCGCCACCGTGCGCGGCCACCACCACTTCGCAGCCGAGCTTGCTGAGCATGCCTTTGGCCACCAGTTGATTGACCGGGTTGTCCTCCACCAGCAGGATGCGCGCCCGGTGCGTAAACGGCGCGGCTTCCATCTGGATCGGGTCGAGGATCAGTGGCGCGTCGCTGCGCAAATTGCGTTGCAGGATCTGATACAGCGCGTTGCGGCTCAAAGGGCGCGCCTGTTGCTGCAGCGGCGCCAGGGCTGCCACTTCCTCACTGGGCATAAAGTTGCCGTAGGCGGTGACCAGCAGAATGGGCGCCTTGATGGCTGGGCGCAGGCGGAACAGGCACTCCGGGCAATCGGTGATCAACAGGTCAGGGTGTTGCCCGCTCAGGTCGTCGTCTTGAGAATAAACGCGCGGCGCCAGCCCCCAGTGAGGCAACAGGGTGCTGAGCAATTCTGTCAGGCCGCTACCCGCGCTGGTGATGGCGATGACTTCGCCTGCCAGTGGCACGTAACGAGTGGCGGGCAAATGCGTGGGCAGTGGCAGGTCGGCGCAGAACTGGCTGCCAAACCCGACTTCCGAGCTGATGCTCAGCCGGCCCTTCATCGCTTCACACAGATTGTGCGTCAACGCCAGCCCCAGCCCCGTGCCACCAAACTGGCGGGTGATGCCTGCGCCGGCCTGGGTAAACGGCTGGAATATCTTCACCTGCGCATCCTGAGCGATGCCGATACCGGTATCGCACACTTCAATCTTCACCCGGCCCTCACTGGCGCTCAGGCGCACGTCGACGCGGCCAAAGCGCGTGAACTTCAAGGCGTTGGAGAGCAAGTTGCTGACGATTTGCCGCACGCGTGTCGGGTCGCCAATCACTTGGGCGGGAAACAGCGGGTCGATCAAGCAGGTCAGTTCAACGCTCGGTGCTGCGTTTTGCGACAGCAGGTTGGCGGTGTCTTCCACCAGCGAGCTGAGATCGAACGGGATACGCTCCAGCTCCAGCTGGCCGGCATCAAACTTGGACAGGTCGAGGATATCGTTGAGCAACTCCACCAGCACTTTGCCGGAGTCATGGGCAATCGACAGTTGCTGACGCTGCTCGGCATTCAACGGGCTGTCCAGCGAGAGGGCGATCATGCCCAGCAGGCCGTTGAGCGGCGTGCGAATCTCGTGGCTCATGTTGGCCAGGAACGCCGCCCGTGCCTGGGCCATGCCCAGCGCCGTCATCTTCGCAGCCTCCAACTCATCATTGGACTGGCTCAGGCGTTGGTTGCTGGCCTTGAGCTCCAGTGTGCGTGCGGAGACGATATCTTCCAGCTGGCCCAGGTACTCGGTGAGTCGGTCCTCGGCGTGGCGGCGCTGCTGGATTTCGGTCTCCATGTTTTCGAATTGCTGGTTGGCGACACTGACCAGCACGCCGATTTCGTCGTTTTCGTGCCCTGGCGGGCAATCCAGATGTGCCTGCTTGCTGGTGCTCAGCGCGCGAATAATGCGCACCAGCGGTTGGGTCAGCATCACGTAAAACAGGCCCAACAGGATGCCGGTCAGCAGCAGGCTGCGGGCAAAACCGTTAAGCAGTGTGATCTCGGCGCGGTGCAGGAAGCGGCTGCCGAAGGCGTAAGTGTCGACGTCCAGGCGCAACACGCCCAAGGAATCATTAGGCATGTGGCTCAGGAATAACCGGTCCTCAAACTGGCGGTTGGCGCCAAACAGAAAATCGCTGATGGGCCGGTAGGTGCTTTCCTTACGCGGGCGATCGACGTCGGCCAGCACCACGCCATTGTTGTCGACCAATTGCGCACGGGTGATCGCCGGTGAGTGCAGCAGGCCCAGCGTCAGTTCCTGGGCGAGTTCGGCGTCGATGTTGTAGGCGATACGGGAGGCGGGGTTATGGCTGATTTCGATCAGCGAGCGTATTTCACGGTTGATGGATGCGTCTTCGCTGGCATAATCAATGCCGATTTGGATCAGACTGAGCAAGGTTCCCAAGACGAAACCGACCAGCACAGTCAATCGAGCTTGTTTATAAGACAAGCGGTGGGCGAACTTGATATCCATCGGGTGTTGAACC
The DNA here is from genome assembly GCF_963890955.1 of Pseudomonas sp. MF6747. NCBI lineage: Bacteria > Pseudomonadati > Pseudomonadota > Gammaproteobacteria > Pseudomonadales > Pseudomonadaceae > Pseudomonas > Pseudomonas sp. MF6747. The sequence continues at coordinate 120,153 of NZ_CAWPSZ010000023.1, read as the reverse complement.
ACTTCACGTTTCCCTTCGCCCGGCAAGCATAGCTGAACATCCACCGGCTTTGGCTTGCTCGGCATAATCGTTGATTTTTTTACAGGTGCAGCCCTGTCGCGGTGTGCCGCAGGGTTGCCAATACGCCATCTTTTGCAAGAACTTGCCAGAGGAATAGTCGTGGATAATCGATTGAATGCCTTTCTTGAGCGTGCCGATGCGGTACTTGCACGCCTGGAACCGTTGTTGCCGGCGCCCCGCCAAGCCATCGACTGGGACCAGTGCCTCGCCGCCCGTTGGCAGCGCGAAGGCCGCAGCGGCTTTTTGCTGCCCCTGGAAGTCAGCCTGGACATGCGCCTTAGCGACCTGATCGGTGTGGACAAGCAACGCGAACAACTGGCTCGCAACACCCAGCAGTTTCTCGAAGGCCTGCCCGCCAACCACGCGCTGCTGTGGGGTTCGCGCGGCACGGGTAAATCGTCAATGGTGCGCGCCTTGCTCGCCCAGCACGCCAAGGCCGGCTTGCGCCTGATTGAAATCGAGCGCGATCACCTGGCCGACTTGCCGCGCGTGGTCGAGCAACTGCTCAAGCTGCCGCAGCGGTTCATCCTGTTCTGCGACGACTTGTCGTTCGAGGCCGGCGAGGGCGACTACCGCGTGCTCAAGAGTGTGCTGGACGGCTCGCTGGAGCAGGCGCCGGAAAACGTGCTGTTGTATGCCACGTCCAACCGTCGTCACCTGGTGCCGGAAAATCAGAGCGACAATGACAACTGGAAACGCGTGGACGGCGAGCTGCACCCCAGCGAGGCCGTTGAAGATAAAATCGCCTTGTCCGACCGGTTCGGCCTGTGGTTGTCGTTCTACCCGTTCTCTCAGGAGCATTTCCTGAACGTGGTCGAGCACTGGATTGGCGAACTGGCCAGCAAGGCCGGTTTGCAATGGCAGCGCGATGAAGCGCTGGATATTTTGGCCGTACGTTGGGCCACCGGGCGCGGTAACCGCAATGGCCGGTGCGCGTATCAATTCGCCCGTTACTGGGTGGGTCTCAAGTTGTTGGAGCGTCAACCATGATCGATTTGCAACAGGCCGGCACGGGCCTGGATGGCTATGCAATGCTGGGTGCGCAACTGGAGTCGCTGTTGGCCGATGAACGCGACTTCATCGCCAACAGCGCGCAGTTCTCTGCGTTTCTGTTCAACCAGCTGGATGACCTGAACTGGGCCGGCTTCTACCTCAACCGCAACGAAGAGCTGGTGCTTGGCCCGTTCCAGGGCCAGATTGCCTGCGTGCGCATTCCGTTCGGTCGTGGGGTGTGCGGCGCGGCGGCGGCATCGCGGCAAACCCAGCGGGTGGAGGACGTTCACGCGTTCCCTGGGCATATCGCCTGTGACAGCGCTTCCAACAGCGAACTGGTGGTGCCCCTGATCAAGGACGGCCAACTGATTGGCGTCCTTGATCTGGACAGCCCGTCGCTCTCGCGTTTTACCGCGCAGGACCAGGCGGGCATCGAACAGCTGGCAGCGATCTTCCTGCGTCTGACCGACTGCTGACCGGTGGCGGCAGGGAGAGTGCAAAACACTCGCCCTGCCTATTGCAAGGCGTCCAGTTCATTAAGGCGCATCTGCAGCATCCTCTCCAATTCAAGCATGCATTTTTCCAGGGTCTTGATGCCGGTTTCGATCCTCGGCCGATCTTCACCTTGCGCGCAGGCGTGCTCCAGCGCTTCACATTCGTTGGCCAGCGCAGCGGCCTGCACGATGCGCGCAGCTCCCTTGATCTTGTGGGCCTGGTCAATGATGGCCTGGGGCGATGCCTGTTGCGCCAACATGGCGGTCAGTTCCTGACGGTCATGACGGCTGCTGTTAAGCAATTCCTCGAGCAGGCGGCGACTCAGCTGTGGGTCGCCGCCCGTCAGCGCTTCCAGGCTGCTGAGGTCGAGCCTCACACCGCCGGGTTGCTGGCCGATCTGCGCCAGTTGCCGCTCCAGCACCGTCAGGCTGATTGGCTTGAACAGGCAGTCGTTCATGCCCGCTTGCGCGCAGCGCAGTTTTTCTTCCGGCTGAGCATTGGCGGTGAAGCCCAGCACGACGCAGGCCGGCAGCTGTTCGCGCTGTTCATACTCACGGATCGAACGGGTCAATTCGTAGCCGTTCATGATCGGCATGTTGCAGTCGGCGATGACCAGGTCGAAGCGTTCCTGACGCCATGCCTTGAAGCCGGCGGCACCGTGCTGGGCTGCGGTGAACTGATGCCCCAGGTAACCCAGTTGCTGGCACATCAGCAGGCGGTTCGCGGGATGGTCATCCACCACCAATACGTTGAGCACCGGCGCAAGCGCCGGGGGCGCGGGTTTGAGTTCTCCCACGGGCTGGACCGGCTGCAGGCGCGGCATTGTCAAGTTGACATGCACTTGGGTGCCCACCATCGGCACACTGCTCAGGCTCAGTTGCCCGCCCATCATCGCGCACAGGCTTCGGCAGATCACCAGCCCCAGGCCGGCGCCGCTTCTGGCCAGGTGCCCGGAGTTGTCGGCCTGGGCAAACGGCTCGAACAGGCGCAGTTGGTCGTCGCGACTGATACCGATGCCGGTGTCCTCGACCACCAGTTTCATTTCGACCTGCTGCGGTTGATCGGTGGGTTGCACGTCCACCTTGATGTGCACCCGCCCGCGCTCGGTGAACTTGATCGCATTGCTCACCAGGTTGGACAGCACCTGTTTGAAGCGTAACGGGTCGATCAGCACCTCGGTGTCATCCTGCTCGGGCTTGAACTCCAGCAGCAGGCTGAGGGTTTTCTGCCGTGCCAGGCCGTCGAACACGCGCACTACCGATTCGATGACTTCCCGCAGGTTCACGCGTTCCGGCGCCAGGCTCAAACGGCCGGACTCGATGCGCGCGATGTCCAGAATATCGCCGATCAATTCCAGCAGGTCTTTGGCCGAGTTGTAGGCCACTTCTATCGCCGGGCGGTCGAGATGGCCCTGGTCAGCCCGCTTGAGGGTCAACTCCAGCATGCCGATCACGGCAATGATGTGTCTTTTTCGTAGAAAAGCTACAATCCAGCATCTACGGGGCTTTGAGCGTATCTATGACCATCACAAATCCATTGCCTAGGGCGTTCTCTGACGTGTTCCAGAGCGATGAAACGATCAACGTGTACAGCTACATACGTTTTTCGTCGAAAGCCCAAAAACTGGGTTTTGGAGAGATCCGACAGCTTGAACAACTCAACCGATTTTTTGACCAGTACCCACAGGCTCGACAGGTTGAAAGGTACGAAGACCTTGGCGTATCAGCGTTCAAAGGCAAAAACCTCAAATCCGGGCAATTAGCGAAATTCGTTGAACGTATCAAATCAAAAGAGATTTTACCTAATGCCTTGCTCTTGGTTGAATCATTCGATCGAATCAGCAGGATGGGCGGATATGACGCATTAGAGCTAATTATCTCAATCATCCAAGCTGATTGTGCTATTTATACCCTTTTCGACAATCGTCTTTACTCGAAACGAAAAAAAGATAGTAGCGTAGATATTAGTCTTATCCAAAATATCCTTGAAAGAGCTAATGATGAAAGTAGGGCTAAATCAGAACGTATTACAGACGCCAAAGCCCGAAATCTTGAAAAAGGTCAAAATGGCGGGATAATAACCAAGCGTTGCCCGTTCTGGATCTCATTTGTTGATGGCAAATTCGTTTTGAATGAAAATGCTACGGCAGTTAAAAAAGCTACAGAGCTTTGCTTTGATGTTGGATTTCAACTCATTGCGCAAGAACTGAACAAAGAGAATCACCCGAAAAGATACAGTGCTAGTAGCGTAAGCAAGTTTTTGCATAGCCACGCTTTATATGGTTCATTTTTATCGTTGAAATTGGACGAAAATGAAAACCGTACTGTCTTCAACAAAGAGATAAAAAATTATTATCCACCTCTTATTAGTGAAGCGGAATTTCATCGTATCAGTGCAAAACTCAAAGAACGTCTTGATCCTCGGCTTGCCGGTCGTAAGGCAGAAGAATTTAAGAATATTTTGCGCGGCTTGGTTTTCTGTAAATGCGGATCAACGTTTCGCTATCACGCTCAAAAAAGTCAATACGTTGATTTGGTTTGTTCCGCATCGATGATTGGAAAATGTGAATTTGCTAAATTAGGCAAAGGCGTTAGGCACAGGTACGCACTTGTCGAACAACTTTTTTTAATTTTTCACGCTCAAATACCGTTTCATAAAATCATCATTAAATCTGACGATGTAAAAGCTCTCGAAAAAGAGCATAAAGAAGTTTTGGGGCAAATTATTCTCAAAGAAAAAGCTCTTGCAAATAATTTTTCGATACTTGAAAAATCCTCGGAGAGTGCTCAAAAATATATTATGAGTCGAATTGATGAGGTCAGTCTTGAACTCGACAAGCTCAAATCAGAAGAACATAAACTGAGCGTAAAAATTAATTCTCTGCACATTGCGAGCAAATCTGATTTAAAGGTAATTGAGATTTACCGATTGCTGGTAACCGAGAAAGGTCGGATCAGAATTAATAATTTTCTTCACGCTCAAAAGGTCAGGCTTATCATAACGCCTGTAAAGAAAAAATATTTTTCGCTAGAAATTTTTCACGGCGAAAATTATATAGATACGATTGATGTTGAAAAAGAAAATTACACGGCACGCATTAACGCACATTTAAAATAGCGATGGATTTTTCGCCCAGTCCTCTAAAACCAGAATTTAAAATTCTGTTTTCAGAGGACTAAACCTTATTGGAGATCGGTCTGTGAAGAAATTTCAAATCGAAGATTATCTAAACGATGATTCCGACATTCAAGCACTCTTGAACATCGTCATCGAAGATGGAACTCAAGAAACCCTAATGGAGTGCATCAGGGCTATCGCAAGACTCAAAAGCATTGATCTCAATCTTGATGACAGCTTCGAATCTATCCAAAGATCATTGAAGGCTGTCGGTTATAAATTTGTGGTCGGCAGGTCGGATATCTAATATTCGCTAACGCACGGTTAAGCCATTTTAATATGGTATTCTAATTATGTGATGTATTAAGTAACTCGCTACACTTTCCACCACACTTTTGCTACGCAAAAGATGAGGTTCCAAGTTTCACTCGTCCTAGCCGGAGGCAGAAGCAAAGTCAAAAGCACAGCAAAAGCAAATCATCACACGATCCTGATAAAAAAATATCGCAATGCTCATTGTTTTTTAATCAGGCTCTAAGAATGGCTTTGCAAAAAATATCGCTTCATCGCTCACCATTTTTTTCAAACCCAATCAAAAAAGGAAAACATACAATCAAAAAACGGTGAAAATAAATGGCTTCAAAAAAAACAATAACGATGCTTTACAGACAAATAAATTTCAAAAGTGGCGGGCATGGTCCAGCCAAACTGATGAAGAGTGTTGCGCACTCTTTGAGAATATTACCAACCAAAGAAAATAAAATTAAGTGGACCAAAAAACAGGAGTGGGACGAAACCCTTACTCATAAAAATTTGATTTATTGCCCAAGCCTTGGTCATAAGCTTGTTAAGCTGGATACGTTAACTGAAGAAGAAAAAATAAAAATTCAGAAAAGCTTAGTTGAAAAAATTAAACTGGAACAAGCTGTCAAGGATCAAAAAACTGACAACCTTGAAACGTTGAGCAAGTACAAAGCCAAAATAAATAAATGGTTCAATTCGATCATTGGTCAGGACGATCCACTAAAGTTTTACCTTTCAAAAATTCTTGCTGAAACGAAATATTTTGACGTAGAAAAAGAGATCGATGAGTTATCCCAATTTGAGTTCGCTCGTAAAAATCAGAAGACTGAAACGGTAAAAAAATATTTTGAGTTGCATAATAATGTTATAGAAAATAAATCTGAAATTTCTAGAAATCACGTCTTTATACAAGAAGCATTTTTTAAATTTCCAAAACGTAAGGATGCCGAAGGGGACGACTTAAATATCTCATCCGGCGATTTCTTATCGAACATTCAATCGTTCTACAATAATAATTTCCCGGACTATCCTATCAAGCTCATAATCTTTCACGGTGATGAGAAAGGCGACCATCCCCATATCTTTGTAGATGCAAAAAACAAGCGTACTGGAAAGTATGATCTGCTTGTGGCTCAAAAGAAATTCGTTAACGACAACATTGAAAAAATCAAAGAAGAATATCCTAATGCCAAGCCATTAGAGTTTCTACGAGATGAGAATGATTATTTTAATAAGAAACTCCAAGCTCAATATTTCCAAACCTTGTTTTATCAACATTCTAATAAAATGTTAGAAAAATACAATGTCGAAGCGAAGAAGCTTGAAAAGACAGAAGAAAACAATGCTCGTATGCGTCTGATTGAAGAAGATGCTAAAAAGCCCAAGATTGAAAGAGAGTTTAGTTTCTATAATGCTGAAACCCTACGCTTCACGGAAGAATACGAGCTTGCTAAAAATAATGCTTCTAAGGCTCTTGAAGAGGAAAAGACAATCAACGAGAGGTTAACAAAAGCAAATCAAGCTCTTGAATCTGCAAGGAAGGAATTTACCGATGCGCAGGAGGAAACCCGTGTATTGAACGAGGATCTTCCAAAGCTTCGGAGTGAAAAGCAAACCCTTACAACAAAAAATAATGACCTGCAATCTGATAACGTAATGCTTCAGGCTAAAAATGATAAGTTATTACCATTGGCAAAGGATTACGATTTAGTAGAAAAAGCTTTGAATGAGATAGTTCCAAAATACGAACAAATCCAGTCAGATTACAAAGCGATAATCCAAGGCGCGCAAAAGCAGATACTCAAAGGTATTCGCGACTTTCTATCTGTTATGTGGGGCTTAAAGGCTTGGAGTGAGGGTAAACTTTCTTTCGGGATTCTTAATAGGAACAAAATGAAGGGAACACCAGAAGATTTACAAGAGTTTGATGAGCGTACTGAAAAGATCGTCCGTATAGCTACTGATGAGGTAATAGATGCGTTTCTTGACTTGGATTTTCTAGTTCCCGAAGAGCCGATCCCACAGGCTTTTAAGTCAAAGGTCAAGGAATTGAGAGATGATCCAGCCCGAATGGAAAGAAAAATGTATGTGGCAAAGGATTTTAATCTAAAGGAAGTGCCAGAAAATTTAGTAAAAAAAAGCAACGTTACCGCGCCTAATGATTCTAAAGCTCAAAAGTACTTTGATGACTTTGATGAGGAAGAAAAGCTGAAGGAAACGATTAACAGGTTAAAAGGTAAGCCAAAAGCCTGACTGTGCCATTTCGCTGTACAAAAAAGAGCCAATAGGCTCTTTTGTTTGTTCGAAGCATCTATATTGGTTCAGTCATATATTACTCAACCCTTTGAGCCTCTCGGTTTCTTCTTTTACCACATACGATAAAGACTCTTCTGAACCCTTCCAATACTCTTCAAACTCATCTGAGTATCTATTACGCAAATCATTGACGATGCCTGCCACGTCAAATTTATTTGAAGCATCTCTGTGCGACTTGAAGTTGATAACTAAAACTTTACTATTGATTGTCTTGCCGCAAAACGAAAATGCCAGACGTTGCGCCAGCGTTTGAGAAAATCTATATACTTCTTGCATTTCAAGATATTGAATGAAGTTAATTATTGCCGATTGTCTCCAGCGTCTTTTAAGACCTGATATTTTCCCACCAATTCCGCCAAGCGCTTTTTTTCGTTCTGCATATTCCATTTGTTTCTCTATTGTTATCTAACAATCGTAACATATAGGTTCGGAAATATATGACTTAACCATTAAAACGGTGATTACTTTACAAAAGACGAGAAAAAAGAGCCGTTAAGCTCTTTCTTTTTGTTTTAAAAAGTTATAATTGAATCACCACAAAACAATTTAACATGCTACCACAGTCAAATTATATCATTTGCAATCCGCAAAACAATACCGTTAAAGAAATAATTTCAAATATTTTAGATCCGTTAAGTTATCACTTTCTTGACGGCACCGAAAAGATACCTGATAAATCCACTGTCTCAATATGCCATAAAGGTCCTAATGATGAGTTCTCTCAAGAAAGCGTTAAGTTATCACTACTAGAGAGAGTACTGCCTTGGCTTGAAGGTCAAACAAACTGGTATATGACTACAAACCAATTCACATTTGGCAGACCTTCAGAGAATGTTAATGGTCTGGTTATGCTTACCTGCGACCTCGACACCTATAAGAGCGAAAAATATGCCGATACAACTCACGAAGAGTTAATCCGTGATGTTAAATCATTGTGCCTTGAAAAAAACTTACCAATCCCAACAATAATTATGTTCTCCGGTAAAGGATATTACCTAAAGTGGATCTTCAGTCAAAAAATAAAAGTCAGCAGAAGGGATATAATCGATAAGGATCAGAGAAAAAAATACGATAAGCGAATAATAACTAAAATCGACAGTTGGAAAATAGCCCAGCGTGTAATCAATAAAATATTCCTCGATTTTGGTGCAGATATGAAAGCTACTGACATCTCCAGGATTTTGAGAATGGCGGGAACGATCAACGGTAAAACTGTTATAGATGGGAACGAGGGAAAGCGTGCAGAGGTTTTAGAGTGTCGTGAAACTGTTTCTTTTGAAGATATGCTTAATTTTCTTGAACCTCATACTCATGAAGAAGATATTAATGAGATTGTCCCTCAAATCAAAATCAAGCCTGTCAAAGAAGCTTTAGCTACTGAACCTAAAGAACAATTTGAATATGTTAAAAAAGAAAAGCCACTATCCGATAAGCCTGTTAGTAAAAATCTTATACCTAAAGACCTGAAACAATTACAGATCAACCGTGAAGTAGATTTGTGGGCGATAATTAAAATGCGTGGTGGCAAAGCCCAAGAAGGCTACAGAATGCATTATTTACTATATATGCTATGTTTCAGGGCGGGTTTAGGGTATGTAAAACCTGACAATTTCCATAGTGAGGCGAAAAAGCTCGGTGATATTATATTTGGAGATGATAGCTTTGATATGGGCGCTCTCTCGTCGCTTGAAAAGCGGGTTGAGAAATATAATGATACGCACCATCTTCATAAGAAAGGCGAACGTAGTTCAAGCCCGCTGTACATTATTTCAAATGAAAAGCTGATTAGCACCTTTTCTATTACACCTGAAGAACAAACCCATTTGAAAACCATTATTGGCGAAGAAGAGTCTAACCGTAGAGCGAAAGCTCGCAAGTATGCAGATAGACGAGCAAGAGGAATGAAAGAGCAGATCTATTCAGATAATCGTAATAAACCTTGGGAGAAACTTGGGATAGGAAAAACGTCTTGGAAAAAGTATGGAAAACCTGACAGCTTGGAGGTTTATCATGCTAATGTAGAAATTCACAAAGCGAATTTAAAGGCTAATAAAAAGCGCGACCAATTTTGTCCTGTTTAATAGATTTTGATTTTTAGCAGTTAGGTATTTTCAAAATCTAGGGCAAAAGCAAAAACAGAACAAAATTAGTTAATTTCATTTGTTAACTTACAAATCATTTTGGTCTAATCACAATTCCTTTATTTTTTAATAGCTCATCTAATCGTTCATGAGCTTGTATGTTTTTCTCTCTTTCCTTCTTCAAAACTCCATCTGGGTCATAAGAACCATTCCTATCGTAATTTGCGGGGTTTTCTTCTGGAAAATCTTCGAAATAATCTGACCATTCGCCCACAGCACATCCTCCTGATTTGTGGGTTGAGAATAATCCATGCCATTCCAAAAGAAAATGGGTTGAACCTCCGAATGGTCAGAAAACGTACAGCGTGGCATACTCTGCCAGTATTCTACGAATGACACCTCTCATTGCATTCATCGGCGTGCGGATTTCATGGCTCATGGTGGCAAGGAAGGTGCTTTTGGCCCGGTTCGCTTCATCGGCGCGTTCCTTGGCGGCGCGCAACTCGTCGAACAGCTGGCGCCGCTCACTGATGTCGATCCAGCCCCCGATGATGCCCTGGACTTCACCGACGGAGTCACGGTAAGGAAGAATCCAGTGATAGATCGTCAGTTTTTTTCCGTGCAGGTGCAGGGTGCGGTCGAGAATCAGTGGGTTGCCTTGCGCCACGACTTGCTGGTAGTCCGCGTGGTATTGCGCGGCTTCCGATTCCCGGGCCATGTCCATCTGGATCACGCTCTTGCCGATCACGTCTTCACGCTTGACGTCGAAGACCTGCAAGTAACTGTCATTACAGGTTTGCAACAGGCCGTTTCGATCACGCACATAGATCGGGTGCGGGGTTTCGTTGACCAATGCGCGCATGAACTCAAACTGATCGTTAAGGGCGCGCTCGGCCATTTTTCGATGTTTGATCTGGCGGCGCATGTGGGCGTTCCAGGTCAGTGAAATCAGCAGCAACAGCCCGGTGCCGACGATGATTTGCGCGATCAACTGGTGGTAATTGCGCCAGTAACTGTCGGGGGCGGCGGTGTAGCCTCGCCAGCGACTGTTGATCACGCCCATTTCGTCTGGAGCAATGCTCAGCAGGGCCTTGTCCAGGATTGAACTCAATTCGACGGCGCGGCGAGGTGTTGCCAGGGCGAAGGTGGCGGGGAGGGTGCCGATACTGGTGCTGATCTGCAGTTTGTCCTGGAAAACCTGGGAGGACAGGAAGTAGTTGGCGATCACCAGCGAGTTGACGGCACCTTCCACATTGCCTTGGGCCAGCATTTCGGATGCCTTGAAGGTGTCGCTGACCTCCACCAGGCGAATCTGCGGGAAGTCCTGCGTGAGGATTTTTTCCAAGGGGTTGCCCACGGTGATCGCCAGGCGCTTGCCTGCCATCTGCTCCAGGTTCGAGGGCGCGCCGGGCTCTTTGCGGGTCAGCAGGACGTAGGAGTTTTCCAGGTAAGGGCGACTGAAACTCAGCGAAGCCTCCCTTTCAACGCTGGGGACAATGGCCCCGATGATATCGGCTTTACCGGTGGTGACCTGCTCGATCATCGCGTTGACTTCGCGACTGCGCAGGATCTTGAAACGTAACCCGGTGCGCAGGCGTATCAGTTCCAGCAAGTCTGCGGTGATGCCGCGAAAATTGCCTTCGGCGTCGAAAAACGTCAGCGGGGCGAAGGTCTCATTGACGACGACTGTCAGCACCGGATGGTCTTTGAGCCAACGCTCTTCGCGCTGGGTCAACTGCAGTTTCTTGTCGGTCAGCAAGATATCGCTGCCGGCGCTCCAGCGCTTGGCGATACTGTCGCGTTCATTGATGGGGATGGCGGCCAGCACCGAATCGACGATGCTCAGCAAAGTGCGCTGATCCTGGCGCAGCGCAAAGCTGAAGCCGTAGGCTTCATGCTTGCCGAAGTTGGCCATGCGGATGTTTTTCAGGTAGCCCTTGTTGATCATGTAATGGGTGGAAATGGTGTCGCCCAAAAACACGTCGGCCTGATCGAACGCCACCGCATTCAACGCGTTTTGGTACGAGGGGTAGGCGCGGATGTTGGCCTTTGGATACAGCTTCTGCACTTCGCTCAACGGCAGGTAGTGGTAGACCAGGCTCAAGCGCAGTCCGGCCAGCCCATTGCCCAGGTTGTAGGTTTCACCCTCACGGGTCACCAGCACGGGTTGGTCCACCGCGTATGGCTGCGACAGGATGAGATTCGGGTTGGCGGCTTCAAAGCCGTTGGAGGAGCCCAACAAGTCAATTTCGCCCGTTTCAAGCGCTTGGATCGATGCTTCTCGGGTGGGGTAGCGCACCACCTTCACGGGCAATGCCAGGGCTTGGGCCAACAGCCCTGCGTAATCGGCGGTCAGGCCCTCATAGTCGCGGCCGCTGGAGGTCAGGTCGAAGGGCGGGTAGTCCGGAGCCGAAGTGCCGAGCACCAACTCGCGTTTGTTCTGTAACCACTGGCGCTGGGCCTTGTCCAGTTGAACATCCAGTTGTACCGCACTTGCACGGCTCAACAGCGTGAAGTGTTCCGGGCCGGGAGCGGGGTCCGCAGGCACCGTCGTGCTGAAACACACACCGGCGATTAATATAATCAAATAGTCCTTTATACGGCTGGGCATCCGCTTTCTCACACTAGCGCGTTTCGTTTTGCCATCTCGATAAGTTCTACCAAGGACTTGGCTTTAAGTTTTTGCATCAGCCTTTTTTTGTAAGTGCTTACTGTTTTGTTACTTAAAAACATGCCTTTGGCGATTTCCTTATTGGTACGGCCCTGTGCGAAAAGTTGTAAGACCATCAGTTCCCGATCGTTCACTGTTTTAAACAGTTCAAGTTCCAGCGTGTCTGTGCCGTCTGCAGTTCCATTGAGCGCCTGGCTGGGAAAATAGTTGTAGCCCGACAATACGGCGCGGATGGCACTCAGCAGTTCGCTCAGGTCGCCTTCCTTGCAGACATAGCCATCCGCGCCCGAGCGCATGCAGCGCGTGGCAAACAGCGTCGGGCTCTGGGCGGTCAGAATCAGGGTTTTCATCGATGTGTTCATGGCGTTGAATCGGCACAGCACTTCGAGGCCGTCAAGTTTGGGAATGCTGATATCCAGAATGATCAAGTCCGGCAGGCATTCGCGAACCATTTGTATCGCATCACAACCGTTGTCCGTTTCACCGACGACTTTATAACCCTCATGTTCCAGCAACATGCGGATCGCCAGCCTGATAACGGGGTGGTCATCAATGATAAAAACCGTGTTCATAATCACATTCCATGCAAGTGCAAATAAAGCGGGCACATTAGCTCAGAAGAAGAGGGAGGAGCATGAACCATGGTGGGAACAGGTATAAAACAGGAGAATTCCTACATGAAAAAAGGTAGTTGCCTACCAGTTGTTAAGGCTTTGTGACGCTGGATGTAAGCAAGTTTTAAATCAGTAAGGTCATTGGCAGTGCCGGCGATTCAGCGATTGGTTCAGGTATGTTTTCGTAGGTGGGCAGAGTTTAAAGTCCTACATTTATAATCGGACCAGAGATGCAATCAATTTTTCGAGTTCGTCTTTATTCAACGGTTTGGACAAATAACCAAGCAGCGGCAAACCACGCTGCAGGGCTTGGGTGGTCAGGTTGAACAGTTCCGAGGAAGGCAGCCCGCTCAGCAGAATGGCGCCGGTTATAAAATGTTGGCGACTGGCGATTTCCACCAGCTCCAGGCCGAGTAAATCAGGCAGGCATTGGTCGCACAGCATCAGGTCAAACGGCCTTTTGGACTCAGACATCGCGCGGATCGCCTGTTCGGCATTTTCTGCCAGAGTCAGGTGGTCGAAGCCGAAGGTGTTAAGCAGGCATTGGGTGGCCAGAAGCTGAAAGGGGTGATCCTCCACCAATAGGATTCGAAGAGGGTGTCTGGGCATAGGGGCACACGGGTCAGTCAAGCGTCGATGGGGTGGCGCGTAGGAATTGCTCGCCAGGTCCGCCAGAAGCGGGCGTGATTATTCCTTGAATGAGTGTACGAATTCGATCAGGCAGCTCTGTTCCCTTCGTAGGCAGATTCTGTTCGGGGAACAGGCGGCGTGATCGAAAGCGTCATTGTGGGCTCGAACGCCCGGTCATCTCCCGTGCCATCTCGGTGGCGTAGCTGTCGGTCATGCCGGCAATAAAGTCGATCATGCGCATGAACGAGGCGTGCAACGGCCACGCCGGGTCCGGTGCGCTGTTGCCGAGCAGGTCGAGGATGCGCCGGTTCTTGAACGACGGCGTGCGCCCGCCATGTTGCTCCAGCGCGGCACCGCAAAACGCATTCAAGAGGATTTCGAGGGTGGTGTAGGCACCGATTTCATGCAGGGTCTTGCGCTTGTCCTGGAAGATTTTCTTGCGGGCCATGTCCTTGGCATCCAGCACGCAACGCTTGGCGGGGCCATGCATGTGCTCCACCAGATCGCCCGGCAGTGTGCCGGCCAGCAACGCATCCTGCTGTTCCACGAAAGCCCGGGCGGCGGCATTGGTCAGGTGCTCGATGGCCTTGCCGCGCAAAATCGCCAGCTTGCGCCGGCGCGAGTCTTGCGCGCCCAGTTGTCGATAAGTCTGGGGCAGGTCGTCACCGACCAGGTCGAGCAACAACGACTCGACCTCGGCGTATTCGAGCAACTCCATTTCCAGGCCGTCTTCGAGATCGATCAAGGCGTAGCAGATATCGTCTGCCGCCTCCATCAGGTACACCAGTGGATGACGGGCCCAGCGTTGTTCTTCCAGTTGCGGCAGGCCGAGCCTGTGAGCGATCTGCTCAAGAATCGGCAGCTCGCTCTGGTAACAGCCGAACTTATGCTTCTTGTAGCCCAGCGAGTCGGCGTGGCGGGCGGTCCAGGGGTATTTCAGGTAGGTGCCGAGGGTGGCATAGGTCAGGCGAGTGCCGCCGTCGAACTGGTGGTACTCAAGCTGGGTCAGCACCCGAAAACCCTGGGCGTTGCCTTCGAAATTGAGAAAGTCATTGCGCTCGGCGCTGCTCATGTCGTCCAGCCAGCCGCGTCCGGCCGCCTGTTGGAACCAGTGGCGGATGGCATCTTCGCCGGAATGCCCGAATGGCGGGTTGCCGATGTCATGGGCCAGGCAAGCCGATTGCACGACCATGCCCAGATCGCTGGGGTCGCACCAGTCGGGCAGGGCGCTGCGCAGGGTTTCGCCCACGCGCATGCCGAGGGAACGGCCGACGCAACTGACTTCCAGGGAGTGGGTCAGGCGCGTATGAATATGATCGTTGCTGGACACCGGGTGCACTTGGGTCTTGCGGCCCAGGCGGCGGAAGGCGCCGGAGAAAATAATACGGTCATGGTCTTTGTGAAACGGGCTGCGGCCGAGTTCTTCCGGGCTGTGCAGAGGCTTTCCAAGACGTTCGCGGGTAAGCAGGGTGGGCCAATCCAAGGCGGGTACTCTCCGTGCGGTGAATGACCCTCCCAGCTTCCCGGTTCAGCTGCACCGGGGCAAGCGAAAATCTACAAGCCGGCCGCGTCTATATCGATTAACAGCAAACGCTGACCGTTATCGAAGAATTGTCCGGCGGTCAGGCAATACTGATTGGTGGTGGCGTCGCGGTAAGTCTGGGAGAGAGTCAGGCGTCGCTCCTCCCAGCCTTCGGCCAGCAGGTGATAGAAGTAGGGGCGCCACGACCAGTTATGCCCCAGGTAGCGGCTGTCGGCCTGCCAGGCGTCCTGGCGCCATTCGAAGTTGGGCGTCAGCTGGGTACCATGCCGGTCGCACTGATAAAAGCGCAGCAGCCATGGGAAATCCGGCAATTGAGGTAACTGTTCCAGTGGCGCCTGGCCCTGTGCCCAGTTCTGCAGGATCAGCGTCAGCTGGGCCAGTTGCAGGCGCAACTGCATGATGCGGCCGCGTTCAGCCAGTTTTTGCTGCACGTATACCGTGCGCAGCCGGGCAAACTGCGGCACGAAGGCATCGGTGGCAAACCAGTCGAGTTGCGCTTGGGCAAACAGGTAACCCTGTACGTACCGCGCGCCGCATTCCAAAGCGAAGCTCAGCTGCGCCTCGGTTTCCACGCCCTCGGCGATGATCCAACAGCCCGTCTTTTCGGCCATTTGCGCCAGCGCACGCACGACCTCACTGCTTGGTCCGCCCTTGGCGGCTTCCTGGAACAGGCGCATGTCCAGCTTGAGGATATCCGGCTGCAGCGCGAGCACGCGGTCAAGCTGGGAGTAGCCGGCACCGAAGTCATCAATGGCAATGCGTGCACCGGCCTCACGATAGCGCGCCACCACCTCGGCCAGACGCTGGATGTCACCGCCCAGTTCGGTGATCTCGAACACAATGCGCTGCGGATCGACGCCATGCGCATGCACCTGCTTCAGGCTGGGCAAGGCTTGGCCGGGGCGCAGACGGTTGATCCAGCGGGGCGAGATGTTCAGGCTCAGAAACCAGTCTGCAGGCGCTTCATGCAGGCGGCTCAAGGCATTGTCGCGGATCTGCCGGTCGAGGCGGCGCAAGGCCACGCCTGGCGTGCGCGGGTCGGCAAACAGCGGGCCGACTGACAGCAAGCGCCCATCAGCCTGGCGCAGACGGCCGAGTGCCTCGACGCCGGCGATGCGCCCGGTGGCAGTGTCGATGAATGGCTGGAAACAGGCGAGCGGTTGCCCGTCGATCACGGGGCCTCCTTAAGAGAGCTGGCGAAAAAAGGCCCGGCCCTCAGTAACGAGGGCCGGGCCGATTCTGTTTGCAAGAATGCAGCCAGTCGCGATTAACCCTTGCGCCCTGCCATGGCCAATTTGATCAACGGGATCAAACCGGCGCCCAGCCGCACCAAGCGCGTCACGCTGCTGATACTGCCGGCCTTGGCGCCCTTGCCGGTAAAAAAGCCCATCAGCGTCACTGCAGCCACGCCCCACAGCGGCGCATGCTTGATGCCCAGGCTGTCCTGCCAGTTATGGCGCAGGTCACGCACTTTGTTCAGCGGGACCATCAGTTGCTGAGACTCATGGCGGATTTCCTGACGGTGCATTTCCATGCGCAGGCGGATCAACGCCTTGCGCATTTCCCGGCGGGAGGTGTTTTGCGGGATTTCAGTCATGCTCATGGCAGCAGGCGCTCCCGATCATTGGCCAGCTCTTCGAGGGTGGCGTGGAAGGGCGTGGATTCATCGAATATCGCCGCTTTCAAGCGCACTCCGCAAAATGCTGCGGCCAGGCTGTAGAACACGCAGAGGCTGATAATCCCGGTGAGACGGTAAGTGTCCCAGACCAGAATCATCACCAGCGCCGATAACCCCACCAGCAACAATAGGGCAAACACCAGCGCCAGGCCTGCAAACAGCAGCAAGCTGACCGTGCGGGATTTCTGCTCCTGCAACTCGATGCCAAACAATTCGACGTGGCTGTGCAGCAAGCCCAGAACGGCCGCGCCCAGGCGTCGGGAAGTGGAGCTTGAGCTCGTGGACGAGCCGGATTCGCCGATAGACATGGTATTAGCGCCTTGTAGCCAGCAGACCGATCAGAAAGCCAACGCCGGCGGCAATGCCGACTGACTGCCAAGGGTTGGCTTGCACGTAATCTTCGGTGGCGGTGACAGCCGCCTGGCCGCGTTCACGCAGGGAATCTTCGGTCAGTTGCAGGGTTTCGCGGGCCTTGAGCAGGCTGTCGTGGATCTTTGTGCGCAGCTCGTCGGCCTGGTCGCCGGCCAATACCGCGGTGTCGTCCAGCAACCTTTCAGTGTCACTGACCAAGGTTTGAAAATCCGCCATCAGTATTTCTTGAGCAGTCTTTGCAGTTCTTCGGGCCATGGTTATCTCCGTGATTGGCTGATCTGTGCGTCTGGTGCGTTACGTTTGTTTTCGAGTCACCGGTAACGGTGAAGGTTCACTGCAATTGTCTGGTACAGCTTTTGCTTTGCCTTGGTGCGCCTGCCCCAGGGTATGCGCTGAATCCGGGCGACCCGAGGCTGATGCCTTGAAAAACCTTACCCTAAATCAACAAAACCCGCGGAAAAACCCTGTCGGCAACGGCCTGTTGTGTTGATCGCTGCGCTAAAGCGGTTCACACCTTCTGCACAGAGGTGGGACCGGTGGTGCCAATTTAGTGCGCGACACCCTGGCTTGAACCGCTTTGGTGCTTTTTGCCTTTAATGCAGGCCTGCCAACCTCCATGGAAAATATGCAAAGTGCTGTGGACACGCTTGTTCACAGCTCCAACACCCTGTTCATCCTGATCGGTGCGGTCATGGTTTTGGCCATGCACGCCGGCTTCGCGTTCCTGGAAGTCGGTACCGTACGCCAGAAAAACCAGGTGAATGCCCTGTCGAAGATCCTCAGCGACTTCGCTATCTCTACCCTGGCCTATTTCTTTATAGGCTATTGGATCTCCTACGGCGTGACCTTCATGCAACCGGCGGCGGTGATCAGCGCCGATCATGGCTACGGCCTGGTGAAGTTTTTCTTCCTGCTGACGTTTGCAGCGGCGATTCCGGCGATTATTTCCGGGGGGATTGCCGAGCGCGCCAGGTTCGCTCCGCAGCTGTGTGCCACCGCGCTGATCGTGGCGTTTATCTACCCGTTTTTCGAAGGTATGGTGTGGAACGGCAACTTCGGCCTGCAAGCCTGGCTGCTGGCAACCTTTGGTGCCAGCTTTCACGATTTTGCCGGTTCCGTGGTGGTGCATGCCATGGGCGGCTGGCTGGCGCTGGCGGCGGTGCTGCTACTGGGACCGCGCAATGGTCGATACCGGGAAGGGCGCTTGGTGGCCTTTGCGCCGTCGAGCATTCCGTTCCTGGCGCTGGGCTCGTGGATCCTGATTGTCGGCTGGTTCGGCTTTAACGTGATGAGCGCGCAGACTCTCAATGGCGTCAGCGGTTTGGTCGCCGTGAACTCGTTGATGGCCATGGTCGGCGGCACCGTTGCCGCGTTGGTGATCGGCCGCAATGACCCAGGCTTCCTGCATAACGGCCCGTTGGCCGGGCTGGTGGCGATCTGCGCCGGTTCCGACCTGATGCACCCGGTGGGCGCGCTGGCAACCGGTGCGGTGGCCGGTGGATTGTTTGTGTGGTTCTTCATCGCGGCCCAGGATCGCTGGAAGATCGACGATGTGCTGGGTGTATGGCCGCTGCATGGCTTGTGCGGCGTGTGGGGCGGCATTGCGTGCGGCATCTTTGGCCAGACGGCCCTTGGCGGCCTGGGCGGTGTGAGCCTGATCAGCCAGTTGATCGGCACGGCACTGGGCGTGGCGGTGGCGCTGGTCGGCGGGCTGTTGGTGTACGGCGTGATCAAGCGCGTGCACGGGCTGCGCCTGAGCCAGGAGCAGGAGTACTACGGCGCGGACCTGTCGATCCACAAGATTGGGGCGGTCAGTCAGGATTGATCGGTTTTTCGGTCTGCGCATCAAAGCCGTGCAATAGGCGATAACGGTCATGGCGCACCTCATCCACCCGCGCCTGCACCTGGTGGTCCGGCAGGCCCAGCAGGATCAAGGCGTGGGAGGCGAGCATCAGGCTCGATTCCAGTAGCTCGGGCACCACTTCGCTGGCGCCCGCAGCTTTCAACTCGGCCAGTTGGCTGTCATCGCGCGTGCGCACCAGCACGGGGACGTGCGGGTTGATCCTCCTGGCTTCTTTCAGGACGGTCAGGGCCACATCGCTGTTATCCACGGCAATCACCACCAGCCGCGCGCGCTCCAGGCCGACCGCACTGAGCAGCGCCCCACGGCGGCAGTCGCCGTAATGCACGCTGCTGTCTTCGGTGGCGGCCTCTTTCACGCGCTCGGGGTCGTCATCCAGGGCGATGAACGCCTGATGTTCCCGGCGCAAAAAGCGCCCGATGGATTGCCCGACGCGGCCATACCCGCAAATCACCGCGTGGCCATGTAAGTCGGCATTGAGCGCGGTGATTTCCTCCAGTTGCACCTGCTGGTTGGGCTTGCGGTGCAGGCGCAGGGCGACGCCCGGTGCGGCGCGCAGCAACAGCGGGGTCAGCAGCATCGAGCAGAAGGTGGCGGCCAGCAGCAAACCGTTGAATTCGTCCGGAATCAGCCGGCTCTGCTGCATCTGCGCCATCAACGCGAAGCAGAATTCGCCGCCTTGCGCCAGGGCAAGGCCGCTGCGCCATGCGGTTTCACCGTCGCTGCCGCGCAGCTTGACCAGGGCTGCCACCACACAGCCCTTGATCAGCATCAGCGCGAGGGTCAGGCCGAGGATCAGCAGGCTGTGGCTGACGAACAGCTGCAGGTCGATAAGCATGCCGATGCTGACGAAAAACAGCCCAAGCAGAATGTCGCGAAATGGCCGTATGTCCGCTTCAATCTGATGCCGGTAATGGCTTTCCCCCAACAGCATGCCCGCCAGAAAAGCCCCGAGGGCAGGGGAGAGGCCGAGCAAATGCGTGAGCCAGGCGGTGAGCAAGACGATCACCAGCACCAACAGCACAAACAGTTCAGCCGAATGGGACGCGGCAACTTCGTGGAACAGGCGGGGCAGCAACCAACGACTGGCGAACAGCAAGCCGACGAACAACAGCACGGTTTTGCCCAGCGTCAGCGGCAGCGCCCAATACCAGGCGTGTTCGCTGCTGCCGGCAAACACCGGCACCAACGTGAGCAGCAACACCGCCACCACATCCTGGAACAGCAATACGCCAATCGCGTTCTGGCCGTGGCTGCTGAAGATTTCCCCCAGGCTGCTCAGCTCCTTGCTGACAATCGCGGTGGAGGACAATGCCAGCCCCGCGCCGAGCATCAGCGCGACGCTTGGCGACAGACCGAAGCCCATCAACAGCCCTCCCAGCAAGGCTGCACACCCCAGCACCTGCAAACTGCCCAAGCCAAACACCACGCTGCGCAGGGCAAGCATCCTGGTCAGGGAAAACTCCAACCCCAAAGAAAACAGCAGGAACACCACCCCCAATTCGGCAAGGTCGGGCAGCTCTTCGCTGTCATTCACCCAATCCAGAGCGGTGGGCCCCAACGCCAGGCCCACGCACAGGTAACCCAGCACGGGCGGCAATTGCAGGCGGCGAAACAGCGCTATCACCACCAGGGATGAGGCCAGAATGATCAGCAGATTGGCAAACACAGGCGGCTTCCTTGCAGGTTGAGCGGACAAAAAGGCGCGAGAATCGCTGAATCAGTTATAGGCCATGGTGATCTGGGTCAGGCTTTCCATTCCAAGCGGGCGAGTTGTGGCCAGCGGGCCCGTCGTGGTGAGCGGGCTTGCTGTGGCGAGCGGGCTTGCCCCGCGTTGGGGCGCGAAGCGCCCCTGAAGCCTGCCTGCGAGTCCATCCTGAACAAACACACCAGCCGCCTGAGCCGTTTCGCCAACCAACGCAGATCAGCCCGCTCGCCACCGGTATTTGGCAGGCTTAGAATGGTTGCCTGTTTCCTGATCAGGCCAATTCGCCATGCTTCCTGAATGCCAGTTGTTCGGCACCCTGGGTTGCCATCTTTGTGAGATTGCCGAAGTCGAAATCATGCCGCTCGTCGAACACGGGTTGCTGGTGGAACTGGTGGATATCACCGATCCCGATGACCTTACAGACGCCTACAGCCTGCGGATTCCGGTGCTTCGCCGGGTGGATACCGGGGCCGAGCTGGACTGGCCATTCGACACAGCACAGGTGGTTGCCTTCCTGTCCTAGGCGTTCTCCGATGGCGAGTTTCCAAATATTACGTTACTGTATGTTTGTACAGCGATTGAATAGAGGGAACGCCCGTGGTGAATGTTGAACAATTGAAAAGCAGCGTCAATCGCATGTCCGCCGACGTCGTGCGCGACGCGGTGAACGAGCTGCGCCTCGACGGCCTGGTCACGGAAGGCAAGACGCCGTTTAACAAAGTGCATTTCAATACCTGCTTTGCCGAGATCGAAGCGTTGTTCCAGCGCGCCGGCTATCACAAACAGTTGGATGTAGTGGGTTACCAAGGGTTGTTGTACGCGCTTTACGATCCCGGTCGCTGGGAAGCGGTGGACGTACTGCGTTGGCTCAAGGAGTTCACCGAAGCGGCCAGCGCTTCGCCGATCCTGCGCGCGCAATTGGCCAAGGCCTGAGATCCGCCCTAGGCTCCATCGCGCTCCATGCGGGATAATGCCCGCCTGATTTTCCAGGCCTCGAGCATTGTCATGTCATCTTCCGGTTTTTCCGCGTCGCAACACCAAGCCAGCACGTTGTATTTGCCACCTGGCCCGTGGACGACGGTGCTGGAGTGTCTGTGTGAGCATTTCCCTGCGATTGGCTGTGAACGCTGGCTGGACCGCATCGCCCGTGGCCGTGTACTCGACATCAACGGCACGCCGATCCAAATGGATTTGGCCTACAAGGAAGGCCTGTGCATTTACTACTTCCGTGAAGTGCCGAATGAGAAAGTCATTCCGGTTGAGGAAACCATCCTGTATGCCGACGAGCACCTGGTGGTCGCCGACAAACCGCATTTTCTCCCGGTAACCCCGGCGGGCGAGTACGTTGAACAGACCCTGTTGCGCCGCTTGATCCGGCGCCTGGATAACCCTGCTCTGGTGCCCTTGCACCGCATCGACCGGCACACCGCAGGGCTGGTGCTGTTTTCGGCCAACCCGCGCAGCCGTTCAGCCTATCAACAGCTGTTTCCAACACGGCGCATCGACAAATTCTATGAAGCCATCGCTCCCGCGTTGCCTGATTTGACCTTCCCCATGGTTCACAAAAGCCGTCTGGTGGAGGGCGAACCGTTCTTTCGCATGCAGGAAGGCCCCGGCGTCAGCAACACCGAGACGGCGGTAGAAGTCCGTGAGAAAAACGCCGACCTGTGGCGTTACGGCCTGTTCCCCGTGACCGGCAAGAAACACCAGTTGCGCGTACACATGACCGCGCTGGGGGCGAGTATCTGCAATGACCCGTTCTACCCCGACGTCATCAAGGACGCCGAGGACGATTACGCCAACCCGCTCAAACTGCTGGCCCAGGGCGTGCGGTTTATCGACCCGGTCACCGGTGAGCAACGCGATTTCCGCAGCCTGATCACCCTCGACTGGTAATTGCGGAAACGACAAGGCCCGCGCGAGGCGGGCCTTGTGGGTCCAGCGTTAAGACTTACAGGTCTTTAACGGTGCGAACCTGATCCTTGTTGATGCGAGTCTGCTTGCCGTCAAGTTGTTCGAACTCGTAGAAGCCCGAAGCCTTATCGAATTTAGGGGTGTCGACGGCCTGGATTTCGCGACCGTCATTCAGGGTGATCACTGTAGGCGAGGCGCAACCGGCGAGAGTAGCGAGGCCCAGTGCAAGCATGAGAGCGGCGATGGTCCGTTGAGTCATGAGTGTGTCTCCGAGAGAATGCTTTGAAATTGCTGACCTTGTGACGCGCGGCGCGTCGACAAAGTTCCTTGTGCGAGGTTCATTCTGACACGCCGCAGGCTGCGTGCAACAGTTCAGGTGTATTCAGGTTGGCCAGGCGCGGGTCATTGGCCGGGCACTCCAGGCCCACGCCGCCCAGTTGCAGCAGAATCTTGCGCGGGCTGCGTTCACCAGCGTCCCAGGCCCGTTCGACCTCAGTTTTAAGGTGGGTTGGGATGATGCAAATCAAGGGTTCCCAGAATTCGCCCTGGCGCACCATCACCGGCACCTGCGGCGTGCGGCGTGCAGTTTCACGCAGATCGGCAAGCAGCGCCGCGTCGATGTTTGGCACGTCGCAGGGCAGTATCAGCAGCTGCGCATGGCGCGCGGCGGCGAGCCCGGCGCGGATGCCTGCCAGCGGGCCGGGAAAGTCCGGGCTGTCGTCGCTCACCAACTGGTCGGCGTAGGGCGCATACAGGTCATGGTTGCGATTGCACGAGATGATCAGGTCATCCGTCAGCGCCCGGGTCAGGCGTTGCAGGTGGGCAATCAACGGCTGGCCGTGCCACGCCAGCAGGCCCTTGTCCTGACCACCCATGCGTTGGCCACGGCCACCGGCCAATAGCAGAATCGAACAGGGCAGGGGCGAAGAATCGAGAGACATGGCGGTTCCGCTGCGGCAGGTAATAGGGCCCTGTGATATAACATCGGGCTGTTCCTTCGACAACCGGACCGAGCCATGAATGCCAAGGCTGATGCGCCCTTCGTACCCCTGAATATTGCTGTACTGACTGTCAGCGACACCCGCACCCTGGACACCGACACCTCGGGCCAGGTCTTCGTCGACCGGCTGACCGCCGCCGGCCACACCCTGGCCGAGCGCGTGCTGCTCAAGGACGACCTCTACAAAATCCGCGCGAAAGTCGCCCACTGGATCGCCGAAGACGTGGTGCAAGTGGTGCTGATCACCGGCGGCACCGGCTTCACCGGGCGCGACAGCACGCCCGAAGCGGTGAGCTGCCTGCTCGACAAACACGTCGACGGCTTTGGCGAACTGTTCCGCCAGATCTCCGTGGCCGATATCGGCACCTCCACCGTGCAATCGCGCGCCCTGGCCGGCCTGGCCAATGGCACGCTGGTGTGCTGCCTGCCGGGTTCGACCAACGCGGTGCGTACCGGCTGGGACGGCATCCTCGCCGAGCAACTGGACAACCGTCATCGCCCCTGCAACTTCGTTCCTCACTTGAAGCAGGCCGAACCCTGCGAATCCCGTGGATAAGCCCGGCAAAACCGGCGCCCTGATGCCAGTGGAAGACGCGCTGCGCCAACTGCTGGACATGGCCGAAGCCGCGCCGATCCGTGAGCCGCACGTGGTGCCGCTGGCCGACTGCGACGGCCGCGTGCTCGCGCAAGACCTGATCTCTACGCTCGACTTGCCGCCTTGGCCGAACAGCGCCATGGACGGTTACGCCCTGCGCCTGGCGGACTGGAACGGCGAGCCGTTGCCCGTCAGCCAGCGCATCTTCGCCGGCCAGGCGCCGCAGCCGTTGGCCGCCGGCACCTGCGCGCGCATCTTTACCGGTGCGCCGGTGCCCGAAGGCGCCGATTGCGTAGAGATGCAGGAAAACGCCGTGGTCCACGCCGACGAACGCGTGAGCTTTACCGAGCCGTTGCAGGCGCACCAGAACATCCGCCCGCAAGGCCAGGAAACCACCGTCGGCGAGTTGGTGTTGAGCGCCGGCACTCGCCTGGGCCCGATCGAGCTGGGCCTGGCCGCCTCACTGGGGCACGACCGCTTGAACGTGGTGCGCCGCGTGCGCGTGGCCGTGTTGTCCACCGGCGACGAGTTGATCGAGCCCGGTTTGCCGCTCGGCCCGGGGCAGATCTACAACAGCAACCGACGCGTGCTATGCAGCTGGCTGGCGCGCATGGGCTGCGAGGTGATCGACGCCGGGATTCTGCCGGATGACCTGGAGAAAACCCGCAAACGCCTGTCGGACCTGGGCACTGTCGACCTGATTCTGTCGACCGGTGGTGTGTCGGTGGGCGAGGCTGACTTTCTCGGTATCGCCCTGCGTGAGGAGGGCGAGTTGGCCCTGTGGAAGCTGGCGATCAAACCAGGTAAACCGCTGACCTTTGGGCATTTTCGCGGTGTGCCGGTGATCGGCCTGCCCGGCAACCCGGCCTCGACCCTGGTGACCTTTGCGCTGCTGGCGCGGCCTTATCTGCTGCGCCGCCAAGGCGTGCAAGATGTCGAGCCGTTGCGTTTCGAAGTGCCGGTGGGTTTCACCTGGCCCAAGCCGGGCAACCGCCGCGAGTACCTGCGCGGGCGTATCGAGCAAGGCAAGGCGATCATCTACCGCAACCAGAGCTCCGGCGTGCTGCGCAGCGCGGCGTGGGCAGAAGGGTTTGTGGAGGTGTTGGAGGGGACGACGCTGGCTATTGGGGATCGGGTCAATTTCATTCCCCTGAGTGAAGTCCTGAACTGACAATAGAGAATTACTGTGGGAGCTGGCTTGCCTGCGATAGCGGTCTACCTGTTCCAGATGAGCAAGCTGACACACCGCTATCGCAGGCAAGCCAGCTCCCACATGTGTATGCGTGAATGTCTGAGATGCTCAGTAATCATCCCCACGCTCAGTCACATCCCGCTCCACCGGCTCGGCGTTCGGGTCGTAGCCTACCGGGAACTTGCCCTTCAGCGTCCACGCAAACGCGATAATTTCTGCCACCGTGCGGTACAACTCTTCGGGGATGCTGTCGCCCAGCTCCATGCGCGCCAGCAGCTTCACCAGCTCGGCGTTCTCATAGATCGGCACTTCATTTTCCCGCGCCAGCTTCAGAATGGCTTCGGCCAATGCATCGTCGCCCTTGGCCGTCAGGGTCGGTGCTTGCTGGCCGTCGTACTTGAGGGCAATCGCCTGGCGTGGTGGGGTTGGATTTTTCATGCGGTTTCATCCACCCAGCGTTGTTCCAGGCCGGTTCTTGGTCCGCGCGGTGGGGTGCCGAGGTGGCAATCCAGGTCGCCGACGTTGAGGCCCGAGGTCACCAGGCGCTCGCGCAAATGGCCCAAATGGCTTTCGATCAAACTGGCGGTAAAGGGCCGGGTTGCCCATAGCTGGCTGGACAGTTTGCCCTGGGTCAGTTGCGCCTGAACCTGCAATGGCCCCAGCGGCTCCATGTCGAACGCCAACTCGACGCGCCAGAGCATCTGCTTGGGGTCTTTCTTGTCTTTGCGTTCGGGCTGGTCCTTGTCCGGCGTCGGTTCCTCGCGCTGGAACTTGACCTGCAACGGCACGATGTCCTGCAAGGTGCGCATGGGGATTTCCAGTTGCCAGGTGGTTTGCAAGCGGCCATCGGCGGTGGTGCCGGTTTGCTCCAGGCTCGACAGCTGATGGCTCTGCAGGCGCGAAATCGCACCGGCGGCCAGGCGCAGCAGGTTTTCCAGGTCGCTTTCGCCTTCCAGGCGCTGCATCAACCGATCCGGCAGCGGAAAGCCGGCGGGTGCCTGGCGCGCGCCGATCTGGCCGAGCGTATTCAGCGGGTTACGCACAAAATTGGGCAGTACCTGGGCCAGGGTATTGGCGGCGAGGATGGCATTGAGGTTGGTGGCACTGGGCAGTGCCGGCAGCAAGTCGGCGACCAGGCGCAGCAATGCGCCTTTCATGTCCAGCGGCGGGATTTGCGGGTTTTGCCCGGCGAGTAACTTGGCCTCCAGAAACGCGCCGCTGTTCTGTACCAGCTGCGCCAACACCTTGGGGTTACTCACTTGTGCCAGGTCGGGCAACGCCGCCAGCAACCGCGCCGCCGCGGCGCGCAGGTCGGTGGACGTGCTGTCGTCGGTGGGCAGGTTTTGCAGGGCGGTGAAGACCACGTCCAGCGAGCCTTGACGACTTTGCTGGGTGGAAAGCTGTTGGGCCACCGCCAATTGATCCTTGAGCCCGCTCAACGGCACGAAGTTCAAGGTCTGCGCATTTTGCACCACGGCGCTGAGCAAGCTGCCCACCCGCAGTGGCTGCGGGCTTTCCAACGTCAGCGTGGTGCCGGCGAGGGCGTTGTTGAGCACCGTCACCAGCGAGCGGTAGATCGCCGGTTGCGTGGTGCCTTGCGGCAACATCTGGGTGGTCAGCACCTTGGCTTGCAACAGCGTGCCCACCGGCATTTGCGTGGTGTCGATACGGGTGAGGGCGGCCACGTTGGCGCTCAAGGCCTGCTGCAGCGAGAGCGTCAGGTTGCCGGCTGGCGTCTGGCTCACCGCTACATTGCTGCCCAACGGCAGAGGCTGGGCGCTGCTGGCTTGCACCAGGGTCTGGCGGCCGCCTTCAAGGGTCAATTTGAGCAACAGCTGAAACGCATCGCCGCCTTGTTTAAGCGCGATCACCTCGGCGTTGGCGGTTTTCCCAGGGTCGATCAGTCCGGCCTGCGGCTCCAGCAGTTTGAGCAACTCGCCGGTCGGCGGCAGCGGGGCAGGCCCGGGCGCCGGGGCAGGAGGCAGCGTAGGAAGGTTGATCTCACCGGTCATCGTGCGCATCGTCTCTGGGGAAATTGCCCTCTTTAGAGTAGGGCATCACATGTATAATGCCGCCCGTCTGCAAAGAGAGCGGTAAAAACCTCACAACTATTTGATCCAGCTCTCTAAAATCGGTCGCCAAAGCCGTTATTGTGCATCTCTCTATAACGGCCGCTGCACCGCCGACTTGAACCGTAAAGGCCCGCGATCTCTTGACCAGCCCTCTTCTTGAAGCCGTAGCGCTCGCCTGTGAACGCGACCTGCGGATGCTGTTCGAACACCTCGAACTGCGTCTGACGGGCGGCGACATGGTGCAAATCAGCGGCCCCAACGGCAGCGGCAAGACCAGTTTGCTGCGCCTGCTGGCCGGTTTGATGCAGCCGACGGCAGGGGGTGTGCGTCTCAACGGTAAGCCGCTCAACGAACAACGCACTGAGTTGGCCCGCAACCTTGTCTGGATCGGCCACGCCGCCGGCATCAAGGACGTGCTCACGCCGGAAGAGAACCTCAGCTGGCTCAGCGCCCTGCATCACCCGGCCTCCCGTGATGCCATTTGGCAAGCCCTGGCGGCCGTCGGCCTCAAAGGCTTTGAAGATGTTCCCTGCCATACCCTGTCCGCCGGCCAGCAGCGCCGCGTAGCGCTGGCGCGCTTGTACCTGCCGGGCCCGCCGCTGTGGATTCTCGACGAACCGTTCACCGCCCTCGACAAACAAGGCGTCGCCCAGCTCGAAGAACACCTGGCCCGGCACTGCGAGCAGGGCGGTTCAGTGGTGCTCACCACGCACCACACGCTGACGCGCATGCCCGCCGGTTACCGTGATCTGGATTTGGGCCGGTGGTCGGTATGAGTGTGTTCGCGCTGTTGGTCGCCCGTGAAGCACGGCTGTTGTGCCGTCGCCCGGCTGAATTGGCCAATCCGCTGGTGTTCTTTGCCATCGTCATCGCCTTGTTCCCGTTGGCGGTCGGTCCCGAGACTAAACTGTTGCAAACCTTGTCCCCAGGATTGGTGTGGGTCGCTGCGCTTTTATCGGTGCTGCTCTCGCTGGACGGGCTGTTTCGCAGCGATTTCGAAGACGGTTCCCTCGAACAGTGGGTCCTTTCGTCGCACCCGCTGCCACTTCTGGTTCTGGCCAAGGTACTGGCACACTGGGCTTTTTCCGGCTTGGCGCTAGTCTTGCTCTCACCGTTGCTGGCGATGATGCTGGGCTTGCCCGTCGAATGCCTGCCGGTATTGTTGCTGTCCTTGTTGCTCGGTACGCCGGTGCTCAGCCTGTTGGGGGCGGTGGGCGCAGCGTTGACCGTCGGTTTGAAGCGGGGTGGCCTGTTGCTGGCCCTGCTGATTCTGCCTTTGTATATCCCGGTGTTGATCCTGGGCAGCGGCGCCTTGCAGGCCGCGCTCATGGGCATGCCGGCGACCGGTTACCTCCTGTGGCTTGGCAGCCTGACCGCCCTGGCGGTAACCCTGACACCCTTTGCTATAGCGGCTGGCCTGAAGATCAGCGTCGGCGAATAATAAGGTCTGGTTAAGCGTTATTAACCAGTAAAGACCCTGAGTTTCTCGCCAAGACGAGAAACCACCGTGATGGAAACAGCAATGAACTGGACCTGGTTTCACAAGCTCGGCTCGCCCAAATGGTTTTACGGCATCAGCGCCAAGCTGCTGCCGTGGTTGAGCGTCGCCGCCGTGTTGCTGATCGGCATCGGCCTGGTCTGGGGCCTGGCCTTCGCACCGCCGGACTACCAGCAAGGCAACAGCTTTCGCATCATCTATATCCACGTGCCTGCCGCGATGCTGGCGCAGTCCTGCTACGTGATGCTGGCCGTGTGCGGCGTGGTCGGGCTGGTGTGGAAGATGAAGCTGGCCGACGTCGCCCTGCAATGCGCGGCGCCCATCGGCGCGTGGATGACCGCCGTGGCGCTGGTCACTGGCGCCATCTGGGGCAAGCCGACCTGGGGTTCATGGTGGGTGTGGGACGCGCGCCTGACCTCGATGCTGATCCTGCTGTTTCTGTACTTTGGCCTTATCGCCCTGGGCAATGCCATCAGCAACCGCGACAGCGCCGCGAAGGCCTGCGCGGTGCTGGCGATTGTCGGCGTGATCAACATCCCGATCATCAAATACTCGGTGGAGTGGTGGAACACCCTGCACCAGGGCGCCACGTTCACCCTGACCGAAAAACCGGCGATGCCCGTGGAAATGTGGGCGCCGCTGCTGCTGATGGTGCTGGGGTTCTACTGCTTCTTCGGCGCCGTGCTGCTGATGCGCATGCGTCTGGAAGTGCTCAAGCGTGAGGCCCGCACCAGCTGGGTCAAGGCTGAAGTGCAAAACAGCCTGGGAGCGCGGGGATGAGTTTCAACTCTTTCAGTGATTTTCTCGCCATGGGCCACCACGGCCTGTATGTCTGGACGGCCTATGGCATCTGCCTGGCAGTGCTGGCCCTCAACGTCGCCGCGCCGATCCTGGCCCGCAAGCGTTACCTGCAACAAGAGGCGCGCCGTTTGCGCCGGGAGACCGATAAGTGAATCCGCTGCGTAGAAAGCGTCTGTTGATCATCCTGGCCATCCTGGTCGGTGTGAGTGTTGCCGTGGGCCTGGCGATGAGCGCCCTGAGGGAGAACATCAACCTGTTCTACACCCCGACCCAGATCGCCAACGGCGAAGCGCCGGTAGACACGCGCATTCGCGCGGGCGGCATGGTGGAGAAGGGCTCGCTGAAACGTTCCGGTGATTCCCTCGACGTCACCTTCGTGGTCACCGACTTCAACAAGGCCGTAACCATCACCTATCGCGGCATCCTCCCGGACCTGTTCCGCGAAGGCCAGGGCATCGTCGCCCTCGGCAAGCTCAATGCCGACGGCGTGGTGGTGGCCGATGAAGTGCTGGCCAAGCACGATGAGAAATACATGCCGCCGGAAGTCACCAAGGCCCTGAAAGACAGCGGCCAACCCGCTCCAACCCCAGCAAAGGAGGGCTAAGTTGATGACGTCCGCACTGTTTATTCCCGAGCTGGGCCAGTTGGCGATGATCCTCGCCCTGTGCTTTGCCGTCGTGCAGGCCGTGGTGCCGTTGCTTGGCGCCTGGCGCGGCGACCGCCTGTGGATGAGCCTGGCCCAGCCGGCCGCCTGGGGCCAGTTTGCCTTTCTGTTGTTCGCGTTTGGTTGCCTGACCTATGCCTTCATGACTGACGACTTTTCTGTCGCCTATGTCGCCAACAACTCCAACAGCGCGCTGCCCTGGTACTACAAATTCAGCGCCGTGTGGGGCGCCCACGAAGGCTCGTTGCTGTTGTGGGCCTTGATTCTCGGCGGCTGGACCTTCGCCGTGTCGGTGTTCTCGCGCCAACTGCCGCAAGTCATGCTGGCGCGGGTGCTGGCGGTGATGGGCATGATCAGCATTGGTTTTCTGCTGTTCCTGATCATGACCTCCAACCCATTCAGCCGCATCCTGCCGCAGATCCCTGTGGACGGGCATGACCTCAACCCATTGCTGCAAGACATCGGCCTGATCGTGCACCCGCCGATGCTCTACATGGGTTACGTGGGTTTCTCGGTGGCCTTTGCCTTCGCCATCGCCGCTTTGCTCGGCGGGCGTCTGGATGCCGCCTGGGCGCGCTGGTCGCGGCCGTGGACCATCGTCGCCTGGGCCTTTCTCGGTATCGGCATCACCTTGGGCTCGTGGTGGGCCTATTACGAACTCGGCTGGGGCGGCTGGTGGTTCTGGGACCCGGTCGAAAACGCCTCGTTCATGCCGTGGCTGGTGGGCACCGCGCTGATTCACTCGTTGGCGGTCACCGAAAAACGCGGCGTGTTCAAAAGCTGGACCGTGTTGCTGGCCATCGCCGCGTTTTCCCTCAGTTTGCTTGGCACGTTCCTTGTGCGTTCGGGCGTGCTGACGTCGGTGCATGCGTTTGCGTCCGACCCGGCGCGGGGCGTGTTCATCCTGATCTTCCTGCTGTTTGTGGTGGGCGGCTCGCTCACCCTGTTTGCGTTGCGCGCGCCGGTGGTCAAGAGCCAGGTCGGCTTCAACCTGTGGTCGCGTGAAACGCTGTTGCTGGGCAATAACCTGGTGCTGGTGGTGGCCGCGTCGATGATCCTGCTCGGTACCTTGTACCCGCTGGTGCTGGACGCGCTGAGCGGCGCCAAGCTGTCGGTTGGCCCGCCGTACTTCAACGCGTTGTTTATCCCGCTGATGGGCCTGCTGATGGTGGTGATGGCAGTCGGCGTATTGGTGCGCTGGAAAGACACCCCGGTGAAATGGCTGGCTGGCATGCTGATGCCGGTGCTGCTGGGCAGTGTGGCCTTGGCGGTGATCGCAGGCTTTGCCTATGGCGACTTCAACTGGGCGGTGCTCGCGACCTTCCTGCTCGCCGCCTGGGTATTGCTGGCCGGCGTGCGCGACATTGTCGACAAAACCCGCCATAAAGGCCTGATCAAAGGCTTGCCGACATTGACCCGCAGCTATTGGGGCATGCAGGTCGCGCACCTCGGCATCGCCGTGTGCGCCCTCGGCGTGGTGCTCTCCAGCCAGAACAGCGCCGAGCGCGACCTGCGCCTGGCACCCGGCGAGTCCATGGACCTGGCCGGTTACCACTTCATCTTCGAAGGCGCCAAGCACTTTGAAGGCCCGAACTTCACGTCGGACAAAGGCACTATTCGTGTGGTGCGCAACGGCAAGGAAGTGGCCGTGCTGCACCCGGAAAAACGCCTGTACACCGTGCAGAGTTCGATGATGACCGAAGCCGGCATCGACGCCGGTTTCACCCGCGACCTTTATGTGGCGCTGGGCGAGCCGCTGGGCGACGGCGCCTGGGCGGTGCGCGTGCACGTCAAACCGTTTGTGCGCTGGATTTGGTTCGGTGGGTTGCTCACCGGCGTGGGTGGCTTGCTGGCCGCGTTGGACCGGCGTTATCGCGTCAAAGTAAAAAGCCGGGTGCGTGAAGCCCTCGGCCTGCAAGGAGCGCCGGCATGAAGCGTTGGTTGATGGTGTTACCGCTGGCGGCCTTTCTGGTGGTGGCGGTGTTTCTTTATCGCGGCTTGTACCTGGACCCGGCCGAGCTGCCTTCGGCGATGATCGGCAAGCCATTCCCGGCGTTCAGCCTGAAGACCGTGCAGGGCGACAAGACCCTGACCCAGGCCGACCTGCTGGGCAAGCCGGCGCTGGTCAACGTGTGGGCGAC
Organism: Pseudomonas sp. MF6747; assembly: GCF_963890955.1. Lineage (NCBI taxonomy): Bacteria > Pseudomonadati > Pseudomonadota > Gammaproteobacteria > Pseudomonadales > Pseudomonadaceae > Pseudomonas > Pseudomonas sp. MF6747. The sequence continues at coordinate 87,834 of NZ_CAWPSZ010000023.1, read as the reverse complement.
CTGGTGCATCTCGTGCCGCGTCGAGCACCCGGTGTTGAACAAACTCGCCGAGAAGGGCGTGGTGATCTACGGCATCAACTACAAGGACGACAATGCGGCGGCCCTGAAGTGGCTGGCGGAGTTCCACAACCCGTACCTGATGGATATCCGCGATGAAGACGGCAACCTCGGTTTGAACCTCGGCGTGTACGGCGCTCCGGAAACCTTCTTTATCGACGCCAAAGGCGTGATTCGTGACAAGTACGTCGGCGTGATCGATGAAGTGGTCTGGCGCGAGCAACTGGCCGCCAAGTACCAGGCGCTGGTCGATGAGGCCAAGCCATGAAGCGTCTGTTAGCCGCTGCTGTTCTTGCGCTTGGATTGGTCGGCGTCGCGCATGCGGCCATCGACACCTACGAATTCGCCAAGGACGGTGACCGTGAGCGTTTTCGCGAATTGACCAAGGAACTGCGCTGCCCCAAGTGCCAGAACCAGGATATCGCCGACTCCAACGCGCCCATCGCCGCCGACCTGCGCAAAGAGATCTTCCGCATGCTGGGTGAGGGCAAGGACAACCAGCAGATCATCGACTTCATGGTCGAGCGCTACGGTGATTTCGTGCGTTACAAACCGGCCCTTACCGGCAAGACCGCGCTGCTCTGGTTCGGTCCCGCCGGGCTGCTGCTGGCCGGTGTGGTGGTCATGGCCGTGATCGTCCGCCGCCGCCGCGCCGCGCCTACCGATGGCTCCGACGCCTTATCCCCCGAAGAGCGCAAACGCCTCGACCAATTGCTGGACACCAAGACTGATGATTGATTTTTGGCTCGCAGCAGGGTTGCTGCTCCTGATTGCCCTGAGTTTCCTGTTGATCCCTGTATTGCGCGGCCGTCGCGCCCAGCGTGAAGAGGACCGCACCGCGCTGAACGTAGCGCTCTACCAGGAACGCGTCGCCGAGTTGCAAGTGCAGCAGGACGAAGGCGTGCTGAATGCCGCGCAACTCGACACCGGCCGCGCCGAAGCGGCCCGTGAGCTGCTGGCCGATACCGAAGGCGCGGAAACGCCTCGCGAATCGCGCCTGGGCAAACCGTTGCCGTTTTTGGCGGCGTTTCTGGTGCCGGTCCTGGGCGTTGCGCTGTACCTGCATTACGGGGCGAGTGACAAGGTTGAACTCACCCGCGAATTCTCCCAGCCGCCGGTGTCGATGCAAGACATGACCCAGCGCCTGGAACGCGCCGCCGCTGCCCAGCCGGATTCGCCGGAAGGGTTGTACTTCCTCGGTCGCGCCTACATGGCCCAGGACCGTTCCGCCGATGCGGCCAAAGTCTTCGAGCGCACCGTGGCTTTGGCCGGCCGCCAGCCGGAACTGCTCGGCCAGTGGGCGCAGGCGCAGTATTTTGCCGACAACAAACAGTGGTCGCCCAAGGTGCAGGCGCTGACCGATGAAGCCTTGAAGCTGGACCCCAAGGAAGTCACCAGCCTTGGCCTGTTGGGTATTGCCGCCTTTGAAGGCCAGCGTTATCAGGACGCCATCGACTATTGGAACCGCCTGTTGGCGCAGCTGCCACCGGAAGACAATTCCAGGGTCGCGCTGCAAGGTGGTATCGACCGAGCGGCGGAAAAGCTCAGGGAGAGCGGCGGTACTGTCGCTCAAGCGCCCAAGGCTGTTCTTAAAGTGCGCGTGGATTTGTCCGCCGAGGTGAAGGCCAAAGCCCTGCCCACCGACAGCGTGTTCATCTTCGCCCGTGCCGTCTCCGGCCCGCCTGCACCGCTGGCGGCCAAGCGCGTGACCGTCGCCGAACTGCCTGTCACCGTCGAACTGGGCGATGCGGACGCGATGATGCCGCAGTTGAAACTGTCGAACTTCCCCGAAGTCCAACTGGTTGCGCGCATATCCCGGGCCGGTCAACCGACCGCTGGCGAGTGGATCGGCCGCAGCCAACCCTTGGCCAGCACTGCCACTGCGCTGCAGCAGCTGACCATCGACAGTCCGGACAAGTAAATCGAGGAAAACGCCTATGACCGCCTTTGCACGCATCACCCTGCTCAGCCTGGTACTCGGCCTGAGCGCTTGTGCGGTCCACCGGCCACCTCCGGCACCCACCGGCCCGACCATCCCGCCGTCGGGCCCTTCGACCCAGCCAAGCACCCAACCGTCCGGCCCGGTGACCCCGCCGCCGAAACCGCTGCCAAGCAAATCGCCGACCTTCGCCCCACCACCGGGCGCCGCCAGCCACTGGGACGGCAAGATGCAGGTGTACGTGCTGGAAGAACAGCCCGACACCTTCTACCGCCAGCGCACCTATTACCGCTGGAGCAACGGCTGGAGCCGCTCCATCAGCCCGAACGGGCCGTGGGAAGAGACCGATGTGCACGGCGTACCGCCGGGGCTGAGCAAGCAATACGCGCAATGAAAAAAGGCGACCTTCGGGTCGCCTTTTTCATACCCGTGGAATGCATTCTTGCATCCACTGGAGGCCAAATGTGGGAGCGGGCTTGCTCGCGAAGGCGCAGTGTCAGCCAGCCTATCAATCACTGACCCACCGCCTTCGCGAGCAAGCCCGCTCCCACAGTTTTGAGCTCTATCAGATCTGAATGTTAGGTCTGTTTCGCCATCGTGCGAGAAATCCCCTGATGTACACCACACCCAGTGTGGGAGCGGGCTTGCCTGCGATAGCCGTGTGTCAGCCATAAGTCCGCCAGCGGACCCACCGCCATCGCAGGCAAGCCAGCTCCCACAGGAATCACCGCGCTATCAAGCGGCGGGACACTCCCTATCCAGCACCTGATCTACTGACAGCTGAGCAATCTCAATCATCTGCACCACCGCCAGCACCTGCTTGCGGCCTGTGCCCTCCAAATGCTCGGCACAGTCGTGCGCACACACACCGTCGCCGATTCCAGCATCTCGCTGGCAGTGGTCAGGGCAACTTCGATGCTGAGGCCGGGGCGGAGGGTGAAGATGAGGTCGGGTGGTGTATGTGGGGTGGTAGACCGGTCATAGAAACCCGGCAGGCCGAAGCCTCCCGTGCACAGCCGCCCCAAAGCAGGTTGCAAAGGGTGAGCCATACGCAGGTTGGTCGACCGGGGAATGGGAGACCCGGCAGGGCTTGGCCCTCCTGCGTACGGCTCGGCCCACATAATGCAGAGCGGTTAAATGACTGAGCGTAGGGAAAGTCTTGTTCAGCTGTCGTTGTATCGATCGTTCCCACGCAGAGTGTGGGAACGATCGGTCAACACTGAATACCTTAAGGCAAGCTGTGTCCGCGATCATCATTCCATGCAGGTTTTTGGCGTGATGCGCAGTGTCCCCGTCTTGACCATTTCACTGTTCAGCGCGGGCTCTTCAGTCGCCGTGAATATCAGAGGGTAAGGCTCGCTCTTGGCCAGCGCGGCATTCACCCGTGCCATGAACGCCTCCTCACTTTTGGCGTAGAAAATCCACTGCACCTGCTGGTCAGCCGTCACTGTGCACACAAACTTCGCAAGCCCTTGCGCCTCCACGGCCGGCACGACCTGCTGGCGCATCTGGCCCATCCTGTAGACGTCGCCCGGTAAAGGCACGGGGAAAGGTGAGTCGTATTGCCAGGTGATCCTGACCTTGTAAGGCAGCGCCTGTTTTTCAGCGACCGAGATCGAGCGTTCGCCCTGGTAGCTCAGGACCTTGGGCGTTTCCGGGAAGTCGGCTGGCTGATAACCGTCCGGGCCCGCATCAGCCGAAGGTTGGCGACCGGGCGTCGTGTCGAGCACGGCGAGGACGTCCTTGAGCATTTTCGCTTTTTGCGCTTGCCGGTCGGCCACGCAACGCTCGAATGCCGCACTTGCTGCAGAGCCTTTATCCAAGCACTGATCGCGTACAGCCACCGGCGGTGGTTGAGGGGCAGGGGTGGCGCAACCCGCGAGGAGCAGGCTGGCGAGCGTCAGCCCGCACAGTCGGTGATAGGCCAGAGGACGTGTTTTGTCAGTGAACATCCGTGTTTTTCCTTTAACGCTGCGGGAGTGCCATCGAGTAGTGGCTAGTTGATGGCGCGAAGTGTGCCAGACGTCTTCGCCGCAGACCACTGGATACCCACCTCCAACCTTTCACAAAACCTTCATCAAACCGCCGCACGCCAGTCATGTGCAAGTAATAGCACTGACACCTGGCGCGCCTACTGTCGTTTGAACTCAACCGCAGCCATCCCCTGGCTGTTCAAACCAGACAGAGATGCCCATGACTCACGCTATCCATGTCGATCACTTGAACAAGACCTTTGCGAAGAAATCCGCACTGGTCGACCTCGAACTCACCATTGCTGCCGGTGAGATGGTCGCGCTGATTGGCGCTTCCGGGTCCGGCAAGTCCACGTTGCTGCGCCACTTGGCAGGCCTGGCCTGTTGCGACAAAAGCAACGGCGGCAGCGTCAAGGTGCTGGGCCGGGAGGTGCAGGCCAGTGGACGGTTGAATGGCAAGGTGCGGCGGCTGCGTGCAGACATCGGCTACATCTTCCAGCAGTTCAACCTGGTCAATCGCCTGAGCGTGCTCGACAACGTGCTGCTCGGTTGCCTGGGCCGCATGCCGCGCTGGCGCGGCAACCTGGGTTTGTTCAATGCCGAGGAAAAGGCCTTTGCCCTCGAATCCCTCGCCCGTGTTGGCCTGGCCGATCTGGCCGCGCAACGTGCGTCGACCTTGTCCGGCGGTCAGCAGCAGCGCGTGGCGATTGCCCGTGCCTTGACCCAGCGCGCCGAAGTGATTCTGGCCGATGAGCCTATCGCGTCGCTGGACCCGGAGTCGGCGCGCAAGGTCATGGAGATCCTCGCCGACATCAACCGCCGCGACGGCAAGACCGTGGTGGTGACCCTGCATCAAGTCGATTACGCCATGCGTTATTGCCCGCGGGCTGTGGCCCTCAAAGGTGGACGGATTCATTTCGACGGGCAGGGCAGCGCCATGAGCAGCCAGTTCCTCAACGATTTGTACGGTGCCGACGTCGACACCAGCCTGATGTTTTCCGACCAGACCCGCCACACCGACGTTACCCCTCGGCTGGCCCTGGCGCGCGCTTGAAACCTTACTCACGACCCACAGGAATTCCTTCCATGTTGAACCGTATCGGCCACGTGTTTCTGTCTGCGGTGTTGCTGGCCGGCGTCGCACTGGGCAGCGCCCAGGCCGCCGACAAAACCATCAACTTCGGCATCATGTCCACCGAGTCCTCGCAGAACCTCAAGAGCATCTGGCAGCCGTTTCTGGATGACATGCACAAGAAGACCGGCCTGACCATCAACGCCACCTTCGCCTCCGACTACGCCGGGCTGATCCAGGGCATGCGCTTCAACAAGGTCGACGTGGCCTGGCTGGGCAACAAGGCGGCGATGGAAGCCGTGGACCGCTCCAACGGCGAGATCTTCGCCCAGACCGCCGCCGCCAACGGTGCCGCCGGTTACTGGAGCGTGCTGATCGTGCGCAAGGACAGCCCGATCAACAACGTTGACGACATGCTCAAGAACGCCAAGAACCTGACCTTCGGCAACGGCGACCCGAACTCCACCTCGGGCTACCTGGTGCCGGGCTACTACGTGTTTGCCAAGAACAATGTGGATGCCGCCACCGCATTCAAACGCACGCTGAACTCCAGCCATGAAGTCAACGCACTCAGCGTGGCCAAAGGGCAGTTGGACGTTGCCACCTTCAACACCGAAAGCTGGGACCGCCTTGAAGTCACACAGCCGGACAAGGCCGCCATGCTCAAGGTGATCTGGAAATCGCCGCTGATCCCGGCTGACCCGATGGTGTGGAGCAAGGCGCTGAGCGACAGCGAGAAGACCAAGATCCGCGATTTCTTCGCCTACTACGGCGACACCGATGAAGAGAAGGCCGTGCTGAAGAACATGCAGCTGGGCAAGTTCCTGCCGTCGAGCGATGACCAGCTGTTGCCGATCCGCCAGCTTGAGCTGTTCAAGCAGCGCACCACCATCAGCGCTGACGACCACCTCGAAGCCGCTGACAAGGCCAAGAAGCTGGCGGACATCGACGCCGACCTGGCCAAGCTGCAGCAGCGCATCAGCGAGCTGGACAAGAAGACTGCAGCCAACGGCTAACCCCTGTAGGAACCGGGCTCTATGTGGGAGCGGGCTTGCTCGCGAATACGGTGTGTCATTCAACGCATCCGGCGACTGATTCACCGCCTTCGCGAGCAAGCCCGCTCCCACTTCAAGCCCGGTTCCAACCCTACACCGAGAGTGACCCATGACAACTCTGCACGCTGAAGCTGTAGGCAAACGCACTTGGCCGCAATACCTCGGCTGGGGCCTGTTCCTGGTCCTGCTGGCCTGGGCCTGGCACGGCGCGGAGATGAACCCGCTGGCGCTGTACCGCGACTCTGGAAACATGGCGACCTTCGCCGCCGACTTCTTTCCGCCCGACTTCCACGAATGGCGCTCCTACCTCAAAGAGATGATCGTCACCGTGCAAATCGCCCTCTGGGGCACGGTGCTGGCGATTGTGTGCTCGGTGCCGCTGGGCATCCTGTGCGCTGACAACATCACCCCCTGGTGGGTGCACCAACCGCTGCGCCGGGTGATGGATGCGTTCCGCTCCATCAATGAAATGGTGTTCGCCATGCTGTTCGTGGTCGCCGTCGGCCTCGGTCCTTTCGCGGGCGTTCTGGCCCTGTGGATCAGCACCACCGGCGTGCTCGCCAAGCTGTTTGCCGAAGCCGTCGAAGCCATCGACCCAGGCCCGGTCGAAGGCGTGCGAGCCACCGGCGCGAGCGCCTTGCAGGAAGTGATTTACGGCGTGATCCCGCAAGTGATGCCGCTGTGGGTGAGCTACGCGCTGTATCGCTTCGAAGCCAATGTGCGTTCGGCCACGGTGGTCGGCATGGTCGGCGCCGGCGGCATCGGCGTGATCCTCTGGGAAAACATCCGCGCCTTCCAGTTCGTCCAGACCTGCGCGGTGCTGCTGGTGATCATCGTTGTCGTGAGCTGTATCGACGTGCTGTCCCAACGCCTGCGCAAGCAGTTCATCTGACGCCAGAGGGGTGCCCGCGCGGCGCTTTTTTTAAGCATGCAGTTGTCTAGACAAGATGAGCCGGTGTACCGCGAACTCGCGGACATCCTGCGCCGTGAACTGAGCAGCTACCAGGCCGGCGACTTCCTGCCCGGCGAGGTGCACATGGCCGAGCGTTTTGGCGTCAACCGCCATACTTTGCGCCGTGCCATCGACGAACTGGTGTTCGAAGGCAGCCTGTTGCGCCGCCAGGGCAAGGGCACTCAGGTGCTGGACCGCCCGCTGATTTACCCGATGGGCGCCGAGACGTCCTACAGCCAATCGCTGTCGGCCCAGGGCATGGGCGTGCAGGCGGTGCTGCTCAAGCGCCGCTACTGCTACGCCAGCCGAGACGAAGCGCTGCAGTTGGGCATCGCCGAAATGGCGCCGATGATCGAACTGCAAACCCTGCGCAAGCTCGACCACCAGCCCGTCAGCCTGATCCGCCATCGCTACTGCGCCAGCCGCGCGCCGCTGCTGGCCGATTACACCGGCGGCTCGTTGCGCCAGTACTTGCGCGAGCGAGACCTGCCACTGACCCGCACGCAAAGCCTGATCGGCGCGCGTTTGCCCAACCGTGACGAAGCCGCGCTGCTGATGATGCCCCGGCACTTGCCGGCCCTCACCGTATTCACCCTTTCCCGCGATCGCGACGGCCGCCCGGTGGAGCTGGCGCAGTCCACCAGCCGTTCGGATCGCTTCCAGTACCAAGTGGTGACCTGATGGAGACCCCGATGAACCTGTCCCCGCGTCAGCATTGGATGGGTGTGCTTGCCCGCGCCCAACTCAATGAATTGCAACCTCACGAAGCGGCTTTGAAGGACGCCGAGTACCAGCTGATTCGCGCCCCTGAAATCGGCATGACGTTAGTGCGTGGCCGCATGGGCGGGGATGGCGCCGCCTTCAACGTCGGTGAAATGAGCGTGACCCGTTGCGTGGTGCGCCTGGCTGACGGCCGCACCGGCTACAGCTATTTGGCCGGGCGCGACAAAGCCCGCGCCGAGTTGGCCGCCCTGGCCGACGCGCACCTGCAAGGCACGCAACCGAGCCTGTGGCTCAGCGATTTGATCACCGCGCTGGCCGCTGCCCAAGCCAAACGCCGCGCGCAAAAAGAAGCCGACACTGCCGCCACCAAGGTCGAGTTCTTCACCTTGGTGCGAGGAGAAAACTGATGAATGCGCACCTGTTGCAACCGGCGTTTGTCGACCCGGTACTCGATGCCCAGCGCGGTTTTCGCGCGGCGCTCAAAGCCCTGGCCGAACCGGGCCTGATCCAGCACTTGCCTTCAGCGCCGCGCCTGGATGGCCTGGCACCCGCCACCTACGCGCTGTGCCTGGCGCTGCTGGATGGGGACACGCCAGTGTGGCTGGCGCCAAGCTTCGACACGCCGCTGATCCGCGCCAACCTGGCCTTTCACTGCGGCTGCCCACTGACGGATAAGCGCGAAGAAGCGGCCTTTGCGTTGCTCGGCGAACAAGACCTGCTCGACCTCAGCGGCTTCGACCACGGTAACGACCGTTACCCCGACCAGTCCTGCACCTTGCTGGTTCAGCTTACCGATCTGGAGTCCGGTCGCGGCCTGCACTGGCATGGCCCCGGCATCAAGACGCAACGCCGGGTGAACCTGCCGGTGCCGCAGGATTTCTGGCTGGAACGCCAACGCCGCGAAGCCTTCCCGCGTGGCCTGGACGTGGTGTTCAGCGCAGGTCATCACCTGATTGGCCTGCCACGCAGCAGCCGCATTGCACAGGAGCACGCCTGATGTACGTAGCCGTCAAAGGTGGCGAGCAAGCCATCGACAATGCCCACCGCCTGCTGGCGAAAAAACGCCGGGGCGATACCGCCATTCCCGAACTCAGCGTTGCACAAATCCGCGAACAACTGCCGTTGGCCGTGGCGCGGGTGATGACCGAAGGCTCGCTGTTCGACGAAGAACTTGCCGCGCTGGCGATCAAGCAAGCGGCGGGCGACCTGGTGGAAGCAATCTTCTTGCTGCGCGCCTACCGCACCACGCTGCCGCGCTTCAGCCCGAGCCTGCCGATTGATACGGCGCACATGGTATTGAGTCGACGCCTGTCGGCCACCTTCAAAGACGTGCCCGGCGGCCAGCTGCTCGGCCCGACCTTCGATTACACCCACCGGCTGCTGGATTTTTCGCTGCTGGCCGAAGGTGCATACCCAGGCCCGCAAACCACGGTGGATGCGCGCATCGAAGCCTGCCCGCGGGTGCTCGGTTTGCTCGCCAAGGAAGGCCTGATCCAAAACGAAGCTGACGACAACGCCAGCGTCGCCGACATCACCCGCGACCCGCTGGAATACCCGGCCAGCCGCGCCGAGCGCCTGCAAGCCCTGGCCCGTGGCGACGAGGGGTTTCTGTTGGCGCTGGGTTACTCGACCCAACGCGGCTATGGCCGCAATCACCCGTTTGCCGGCGAGATTCGCATCGGCGACGTAGAGGTGTGGATCGACCCCGAAGAACTGGGCTTCCCGGTGTGCCTGGGCAGCATCGAAGTGACCGAGTGCGAGATGGTCAACCAGTTCGTTGGTTCGGCCACGCAGCTGGCGCAGTTCACGCGTGGCTATGGCCTGGCGTTCGGGCATGCCGAGCGCAAGGCGATGGGCATGGCGCTGGTGGACCGCTCGCTGCGCGCCGAGGAATACAACGAAGAGGTGGTGTCGCCGGCTCAGCGCGAAGAGTTCGTGCTGGCCCATTGCGACAACGTCGAGGCCGCGGGCTTTGTTTCGCACCTCAAATTGCCTCACTACGTGGACTTCCAGTCCGAGCTGGAATTGATCCGCAAACTGCGCAAACCGGCCGAGGGCACGCGCCATGAATGACCTGACTCAAACACCTGCGCGTGACCCGGCGTACAACTTTGCCTACCTCGACGAGCAGACCAAACGCATGATCCGCCGCGCCTTGCTCAAGGCCGTGGCCATCCCCGGTTACCAAGTGCCGTTCGGGGGCCGCGAGATGCCGTTGCCGTACGGCTGGGGCACCGGCGGCATGCAATTGACCGCCGCGATCCTCGGCGCCGATGACGTGCTCAAGGTCATCGACCAGGGCGCCGACGACACCACCAACGCCGTGTCGATCCGGCGCTTCTTTGCGCGCACGGCCGGTGTCGCCACCACCGAAGCCACGCCGGAGGCGAGCGTGATCCAGACCCGCCACCGCATCCCGGAAACGCCGCTGCAGGCCGACCAGATCATGGTCTACCAAGTGCCCATCCCGGAGCCGCTGCGCTTTATCGAACCGTCGGAAACCGAGACGCGCACCATGCACGCGCTCAACGATTACGGGGTGATGCACGTAAAACTCTACGAAGACATCGCCACTTTCGGCCACATCGCCACCAGCTACGCCTATCCGGTAATGGTCGATGAGCGCTACGTGATGGACCCATCACCGATCCCCAAATTCGACAACCCCAAGCTCGACATGAGCCCGGCACTGATGCTGTTTGGCGCCGGGCGTGAAAAGCGCCTCTACGCAGTGCCGCCGTACACCCAAGTCACCAGCCTCGACTTTGAAGACCACCCGTTCGAGGTGCAGAAGTGGGCACACAACTGCGCGATCTGCGGCAGCCATGAGTCGTTTCTCGATGAGCTGATTCTCGACGACGCGGGTACCCAGAGTTTCGTGTGTTCTGACACGTGGTATTGCGCCCAACGGGTGAAGGAGAACAGCCAGTGAGCCAGCCGTTATTGCACGTGCGTGACCTGTCCCTGCTGTACGGCCCGGAGAAGGGTTGCCAGGGTGTCAGCTTCGACCTGTACCCCGGCGAAGTACTGGGGATTGTCGGCGAATCCGGCTCGGGTAAATCCACCTTGCTGTCGCTGTTGAGCGGGCGTCTGCCACCGCAAGACGGGACGATCGGCTACCGCAGCAAGGACGGCGAATGGCTCGATCTTTACAGCGCCAGTGAAGCCGAGCGCCGCACCTTGCTGCGCACTGAGTGGGGCTTTGTCGAGCAGAACCCCCGTGACGGCCTGCGCATGGGTGTGTCGGCCGGCGCCAATATTGGCGAGCGCCTGATGGCCCAGGGCGTGCGCAACTATGCGCAACTGCGCGGCGCCGGTCTGGATTGGCTGGGCCAGGTGGAAATCGACCCGCAGCGCATCGATGACCTGCCGCGCACCTTCTCGGGCGGCATGCAGCAGCGCCTGCAAATCGCCCGCAACCTCGTCTCCAGCCCACGCCTGGTGTTCATGGACGAACCCACCGGCGGTCTGGACGTGTCGGTGCAAGCGCGTTTGCTCGACCTGCTGCGCGGCCTGGTACGTGAGCTGGATTTGGCGGTGGTGATTGTCACTCATGACCTGGCCGTGGCCCGTCTGTTGGCCGACCGCCTGATGGTGATGCGCCGTTCGCGCGTGGTGGAAACGGGGCTCACCGACCAGATCCTCGACGATCCACAGCACCCTTACTCTCAACTGCTGGTGTCTTCGGTATTGCAGCCATGATGAATGCCTTGATCGAGGTTCGCGACCTCTCGAAAACCTTCACCTTGCACCAGCAGAACGGCGTGGTGCTCAACGTGCTGCGCGGCGTGGAATTCAGTGTGCAGGGCGGCGAATGCCTGGTGCTGCACGGCCAGTCCGGCGCGGGTAAAAGCACCTTGCTGCGCACGCTGTACGGCAACTATCTACCGGCAGGTGGCAGCATTCGCGTAAGGCATGCCGGTGAGTGGCTGGAGCTGGTCGGCGCCGAGCCGCGTGACATTTTGCAGGTGCGCCAGCAAACCCTGGGTTACGTCAGTCAATTCTTGCGGGTGATCCCACGCGTGGCCTGCCTGGACGTGGTGATGGAGCCCGCGCTCGCCCGTGGTTGGTCGAAGGCCAATGCGCAGTCACGCGCCGAGCACTTGCTGACACGCCTGAATATTCCCCAACGCCTGTGGCAACTGGCGCCCGGCACCTTCTCCGGTGGCGAGCAACAGCGCGTGAATATCGCCCGTGGCTTCATGGTCGAGTGGCCAGTGATGCTGCTGGACGAACCCACCGCGTCTCTTGACGACAACAATCGCCAGGTGGTGCTGGAACTGATGAACGAAGCCAAGGCTGGCGGCGCCGCACTGATCGGCATCTTCCACGACCGCGCCGCCCGTGAAGCGGTTGCCGACCGCCATTTCGACATGACCCCCACGCCCGTTGCCGCAGAGGAATACGCCCATGCCCGCTGAACAGATCCTCAGTAATGCCCAGGTCGTTACGGCTGAGCGTGTGTTCCTCGGTTCGGTGGTGCTGCGCGACGGCCAGATCGTCGACATTGCCGAAGGCCGCAGCCAGTTGCCCCAGGCCCAGGACCTGGGCGGTGATTGCCTGCTGCCGGGGCTGGTGGAGTTGCACACCGACAACCTGGAAAAACACATGACCCCGCGCCCCGGCGTGGACTGGCCGTCGACCTCGGCGGTGCTCAGCCATGACGCGCAGATCATCGCGGCGGGCATCACCACGGTGTTCGACGCGGTGTCCATCGGCGATGTGAACCCCAAGGGCAACCGCATGAAGAAACTGCCGGCGATGCTCGACGCCATCGCCTCGGCCGAGGGCGCCGGGCTGACCCGCGCCGAGCACCACTTGCACCTGCGCTGCGAGCTGTGCCACCCGGACACCCTGAGCGTGTTCCGCGACCTGGTGGAAAACCCGCTGGTGCGTCTGGTGTCGGTGATGGACCATTCGCCGGGTCAGCGCCAGTTCGTTCTCGAAGCCAAGTACCGTGAGTACTACATGGGCAAGTACCACCTCAACGACGAAACCATGGACGCGTTTATCGTGTTGCAAATGGCCAACTCCCGCGAGTACAGCGACCGCTATCGCGCGGCCATCGTCGAACATTGCCTGGGGCGTGGGTTGTCGGTAGCCAGCCACGATGACGCCACGTTGGCGCATGTTGAAGAGTCGGCGCGCTACGGCATGACCATTGCCGAATTCCCCACTACGCTTGAAGCAGCCCAGGGCTGCCAGGCGCTGAACATGAAAGTGTTGATGGGTGCGCCGAACGTGGTGCGCGGCGGGTCACACTCGGGTAATGTGGCCGCCGCCGGCCTGGCTGCGCAGGGATTGCTGGATATACTTTCCAGCGACTACTACCCGGCCAGCCTGTTGCAGGCCGCGTTCGTGCTGGCCGATGAGCAGGACGGCGGCGACCTGGCGCGCGCGGTCAAGATGATCAGCCTGGCACCGGCGCACGCGGCGGGCCTGACCGATCGCGGTGAAATTGCGGTGGGCCTGCGTGCTGATCTGGTCCAGGCCAAGCGCCGCGAAGGGCTGCCCGTGGTGCAACAAGTGTGGCGACAAGCGAAGAGGGTGTTTTGATGGCAGGCAGGTTGATCTATCTCATCGGGCCATCGGGTTCGGGCAAGGACAGCCTGCTGGATGCCGCCCGCCCGCGCTTGACCGAGCGCGGCTGCCGCATTGTGCGGCGGGTGATCACCCGTTCGGCCGAAGCGGTGGGCGAGGCGGCCCAGGGTGTGAGCCCGGAGCAGTTCGCCGCGATGCAGGCCGAGGACGCGTTTGCCCTCAGCTGGCACGCCAATGGGTTGTCGTACGGCATCCCGCGTGTGATCGACGACTGGCTGGCGGCGGGGGAAGACGTGCTGGTCAATGGGTCCCGCGCGCACCTGGCACAAACCCGCGAACGCTATCCCTCGGTGCTGGTGCTGTTGCTGACGGTCGATCAAACCGTGTTGCGCCAGCGCTTGATCGCGCGGGGGCGTGAGTCGTTGGCCGATATCGAGGAGCGCCTGGCACGCAATGCACGGTTCACCGCAGACCTGATCGCCGGCAATGGTGCAGGGCTGTTGGTGCTGGATAACTCCGGCCCGCTGGTGCATACCGTCGAGCGCTTGCTGTGCTGCCTGGATCACGGGCACTCGGCATGCGCCTGACCTTGCTTGGCACCGGTGACGCGCGGCAAGTTCCGGTGTACGGCTGCGAATGCGCTGCCTGCGCCCTGGCGCACAGCGATGAAGGGTTACGCCGCCGACCGTGCAGCGCGTTGATCGAATGTGGCGACCAGCGCTGGTTGATCGACAGCGGTTTGCCGGACCTGACCGAACGCTTCCCGCCGCGCAGTTTCAACGGGATTTTCCAGACCCACTACCACGCTGACCATGCGCAAGGTTTGCTGCATTTGCGCTGGGGCCAGGGGCTGGTGATTCCGGTGCACGGGCCGGCGGACCCGCAAGGGTTGTCCGACCTTTACAAGCACCCGGGGATTCTGGATTTCAGCCAGCCGTTTAGCGCATTCGAAACCCGCGAATTTGGCGAGTTGCGCGTGACGGCGCTGCCATTGCAGCACTCCAAACCCACCTTCGGTTATCTGCTGGAAGGCGAAGGTCGGCGCATCGCCTACCTCACCGACACGGTCGGCCTGCCGCCTGCCACCCTGGCCTGGCTGCAACGCGCGCCACTGGAGGTGTTGGTGCTCGATTGCTCCATGCCGCCGCAGCCCCAGGCACCGCGCAATCACAATGACGTGACGCTGGCATTGCGCAGCATTGAGCAAACAGGTGCGCAATTGGGCGTACTGACGCACGTGGGGCATACGCTGGACGCGTGGTTGCTGGAACATCGGCGCGAGTTGCCCAGGCATGTGACAGTGGCGTGGGATGGCCGGGTTCTTTGAACACAGCATGACGTCTGTGGGAGCGGGCTTGCTCGCGAATGCGGTGTGTCAGTTGAGGGATTCTTCACTGATCCCGCGCTTTCGCGAGCAAGCCCGCTCCCACACTGTGATCTTTATTGTCTGCAGATTTCCATTCCAAATCGGCTTGCCAGCGCCTTGCGTCCCTTGGCCGTCAACCCCAACGCGCGACTGTCCAGGTCTTGGGTCACCCATCCACGGCGGATAACACTTTGCAGCAATGCCGCGCCCAAAGCACCGGCCAGGTGCGGGCGGCGCATGCTCCAGTCCAGGCACGAACAGGCGAAACGTCGGCGCTGCGTGCGCAGTGCGGGCACATCGATGCCCAGCTCGGTCATGGCTTGTTCGCCAGGCGCGCTGAGCTGGTAAGTGCCGTCGCCCATCAACCAGCCGCTAGCGATGAAATGGTCGTGCAGGTGCACGGCCAGGGTACCGGCCATGTGGTCGTAGCAGGTGCGCGCAAACTGCAAACGCGTGGGCGTGGTCGAGACGAAACCCCTGCTGGTGTTACGGCTGATCTGCATCAGGCCCTCGATGGCCTGCGCCACGTGCGGCCCAGCCAGGCTGTAATAGCGATGACGTCCCTGGGTGTGCAGCGTAAGCAGGCCATCGTTCTTGAGCCTGGCCAAATGGGCACTGGCGGTCGAGGCGCTGACCTGGGCAATTGCCGCCATCTCGGTGCTGGTTCGTGCGTGGCCATCCATCAGCGCACAGAGCATTTTCGTTCGCGCGGGCTCCGCAATCGCACCCGCCACGTGTGAAAGCGCCGTGTCCTCGTTCTGAGCGTGCATATTTCGTTCCTGAGCGAATCGTTGCCATGTGAGAGGGCAGATAGTAACGCTTCTTTTGCAAACAGGACGTGCCCGATGACACCGCTGCAAGCCGCGACCCATGCCGACCCTTACGCCTATTACGCGGCCCTCAGGCGCAACGATGAGCTGTCGTTCGATGCTGAACTGGGACTGTGGATCGCCAGTAGCGCCAGGACTGTCGAGGCCGTGCTGACGCACCCTGACTGCCTGGTACGCCCGTCACACGAGCCGGTGCCTGCGGCGATCGCGAACGGTGCGGCGGGTCAGGTGTTCGCCAGGTTGATGCGCATGAACGAGGGCGCGGCCCACCAGTGCCCCAGGGCGGTGGTCGAACCTGCACTGGCCAGGTTGGACGCGGTGCATATCGCCAGGGTGGTGAGGCAAGTCAGCAGGCGCCTGCACAGCCTCGATGAGTGGATGTTTACATTGCCGGTCGCTGTGGTGGGTTCGCTGCTGGGTGTGCCTGGCGAGCGGTTGCACAGAGTCGCCGCGTTGACCCGGGATTTTGTCGCGTGTCTTTCGCCGCTGAGCAGCCAGGCTCATTTGCGCGCCGCCGATGCTGGCGCTGTACACCTGGGGCAGCTGTTCGGTGCGGTGCTCGAGCAGACCGGGTTGCTCGAGCAGCTTCTCCACGGCGAGTGGGGTGACCCGAATGCACTGACGCCTAACCTGATCGGCTTGCTCTCCCAGACGTGTGAAGCGAGTGCCGGCCTGATTGGCAATACGCTGGTCACACTCACCCGGCGGCCTGACCTGCTGGCGCACATCCAGCGCATGCCGGCTTTGGTGCCAGCGCTGGTGGAGGAGGTGGCCCGCTATGACTCGCCGGTGCAGAACACGCGGCGATTTGCGGCCGGGCCCTGCTCGATTGGCAATCGCTTTCTAGAGAAGGGCGATACCGTTCTCGTGTTGCTGGCCGCTGCGAACCGGGACCCCGATGCAAACCCTGACCCGGACAGCATTCTGCTTGAGCGACCCGGCCGGCGCTTGTTCAGCTTTGGCGTTGGCAAACACCACTGCCCTGGGCAAGCGCTCGCGTTGAACATCGCATCGCAAGCGCTGCGCGAATTATTGCGCCAGCCGAGCGTCTGGGCCGATGCTCGCCAATGCGGTTACTGGCCGTCGCTGAATGGGCGCATCCCGCGGTTTGAATGTGCAGGCCTATATCCGTAACGCGAGCCGCTTCCAGGCGATCAAGTGTGTAGGGCTTTGTTTCCATGCCGAGTTTGACGCGTGAGGGTTTTCTAAACTTTATATGTTTTACAGTGTTTTAAAGTCCCTGTTTTCGGGCGAGGGTTTGAGTGTGTAGTGCGCGTATATGATTATTCTTGTGTGTGGATGTGAAGTGTATGTATCCAGTTGTTATATGTTTGGGCGTGAAACATAGTCAGGGCTGGTGCGCGGTTTTTTGATGTGGGAGGTTAGTTTGGCGGTTAAGTGGGTTGCCGCGTCCTGGGCCCTGTTTCGGGTCGGCTTAATGTTTTCAAAGGATGTTATATGCGCGTTGCCACTTCATTTGTTGCCCATCATCTACATCAGCCTAAATTGCCTGAATCCAGTGCACCGGCTTTCACACACCCTGCCCACGTCTCCATGGCGCCAGCCCAGAAGCCCGCTTTTGGCACGCAGGAGGCCGCCAACCAGATCCTGCGGGGAGGCTATCGCCATTACGATCGCGATGGCGACGGTAAAATCGAATTGTCTTTTACCCTTGACGAAAAGTTCTCTGCCCAACAAAAAGTGTCCATTCGCCAGGCACTTCAAATGTGGCAAGACGTGACCACGATTATATTCAAAGAAAATTCAACCTGCGCCGACGGTTCAATAACCATTGCAGCCGATCCTCGTACCAGTGGTGGCGTGTCACAGTTACCCAATCAGTATTACGGTGACATGAAAACCACCATTGGAACGCAGGGCGCTCGCGAAGTCCCCGCTCACGGCGATTACTTTTTATTTACCGCAGTTCATGAGTTGGGGCACGCCCTGGGCCTTGGTCACCCTGGCGAATATGGCAAGCGAGTGCACACCTATGCACAGACCGCATACGAGCAAGACACCAAGGCCTGCAGCGTAATGAGTTATTGGGATGAAACCAATCAACCGGGCCATGACTTCCAACGGCGCCATCCGTGCGTGCCGATGAAAGATGACATTGGCGCGATACAAAAACTCTACGGTGCCAATTTCAATACGCGACCTACCGACACGACCTACGGGTTCAACTCCAACACGGGCCGTGATCACTTGAGCCTTGAGTCCGCGAACGATGCGCCGATCTTTTGCATTTGGGATGGGGGCGGCAATGACACGCTGGACGTTTCCGGGTTTTCCCAGGATCAGGTCATCAACCTGCACGCTGAGTCGTTTTCCAGTGTGGGCAGCTTGAAGGGCAATGTATCCATCGCCAAAGGCGTTACGCTGGAAAACGCTGTCGGCGGTTCGGGCAACGACCAAATCAACGGCAACGAGGTGGGCAACAGGCTCCGCGGTGGCGCGGGCGCGGACAGGTTGCGCGGCGGTGGCGGCGCGGATGTTTTTGTGTACGACAGGGCAAGCGATTCTACGCTTGGCCAGCCAGACGAGATTCTTGATTTCAGCAGTGGCACCGACAGAATCGATCTTTCCGGCCTGTTGAAAAATACCTCCTTCAGGCATTTTTACGTGGTTGAGCAGTTCACGGGACGAGCCGGCGAGATCGTCCTCAGCCATGACCAGAGCAGTGGCGCTGGCAGTTTGAGCCTTGACCTTACCGGCCAGGGCAAAGCCGATTTGTTTCTCAACAGTGTGGGGAGGATTCGCGCCAGTGACATTGTCACGGGCACCGGGTCCGGGCTTGGGCTGACGGGCATCAAACGCCAACGCAGCTCCACGCCGGGGCTTCCATCGGGCCTCAAGGCGCACGATACCGTCTATGGCTTCAACGCCAACAGCGGTGACCGCTCAAGCAGCCTGCATGCCGGCAGCGGCGCGCCGCGTTTCCTGGTACAGGACGCGGGTGGCAATGACACCCTGGATTTTTCCGGTTTCGAGCATCACCAAACCATCGATTTGCGCCATAACTCCGCCTCCAGTGTGGGCGGTCTGCGCAACAACGTCGCCATCGCCAAAGGCGTTGTCGTGGAGAATGCGATTGGCGGCTCCGGCCAGGACACGCTCATTGGCAACGCGGTGGACAACGTCCTCACTGGCGGTGCTGGCGGCGATGTGCTCTGGGGTGTGGGCGGTAGAAACACGTTCAAATATGACCAGGCCAGTGACTCGACCGGTCACGATGCCGATGTGCTCATGGATTTCGCCAGTGGCGAGGACACTGTCGATCTGAGGGCACTGGCCAAACAGTACGCAACCCCCTTGCGCCTGGTGCAAGACTATACGGGGCACGTTGGCGACACCGTGATCAACTACCACCCACAGAGCGGCCGCTACGTTGTGGGCATCGACCTGCTGGGCCACCGCCGGTCTGACTTCCTGATCAAGAGCGCGCGTTTGATCAAGCCCCAGGATGTGCTTGGCCTGACTGCGCATCGGCGCTGATCAGGGTTTGCACATACTCCACAAACGCGCGTGCCTTGGCACTCGCCATCCTGCCAGTGGGGAACACTGCCCATAAATCAATCGGCGGCAGTTGCCAATCGGTCAGCACGGGCTTGACCTCACCACTCGCCAGTTCCGGGGCAAACATCCAGGTCGATGCCATGGTCAGGCCCAAATGGTTCAGCACCGCGGCGCGCACGCCCTCTGCGGCGGTGACGCGGATGCGGCCGCGGGCGACGACCGGGTAGTGACTGTCGCCCTGGCTGAACGTCCAGTTTGAGCCGCCGCCCAGGCTGTAGATGATTGCCTGGTGTTGCAGCAAATCCGCCGGGGTGGCCGGCTCGCCACAGCGTTCGAAGTAGGCCGGGGTGGCGAGGATTTGCCGCGGGGATTGGCCGATCTTGCGGGCGGTAAGGCCCGAGTCGCTCAAGTTGCCCATGCGCAGGGCAACGTCGATGCCTTCTTCCACCAGGTTGAGGCTGTGGTCGTTGAGCACCACTTCGACGTTCACGGCGGGGTATTGCGCCAGGAACGCGCCCAGGTGAGGAATGATGTGCAACCGGGCGAAGGTGGTTGCGGCGCTGATGCGCAAGTTGCCCGACAGCCCGGCGCCTGCACCGCGCGCGGCGTCGTCGGCCTCGTTGGCTTCGTCGATGGCGCGCCTGGCTTTTTCGAAAAACACCAGGCCTGCCTCGGTCGGTGTCAGGCCGCGCGTGGAGCGCAACACCAACCGCACCGCCAGGCGCGCTTCCAATTGCGCGATGCTTTTGGAGACAGCAGGCTGGCCTATCCCCAAGCGTTTGGCGGCAGCTGAGAACGAGCCGGTTTCGACCACGTTCACGAAGGTTTCCATGGCGGTGAGGCGGTCCATCGGGTGTCCTTGGGTTATTGGGTGAGGGCGTCGAGCATCGCCGACGGTTCTGGGCGTTGAGTGTAATCCGGGTTGACCTCGGCGTAACGAATCACGCTGTCCTGGCCGATCACGTAGCGCGCTGGCATCGGCAGGGTCCAGGCCGGGTCGTCATTGATCAGCGGCAAGTTGTTGCCCAGGGCCTTGTAGAGTTCGATCAGGTAGTCCGGCAGTTGAAAGCGCAGGCCGAATGCATCGGCAACGTCGTTGTGGGTATCGCTGAGGATCGGGAAACCCAGCTCGGTGATGCGTTCGGATTTACGGCTGTTGGCGGCAGTCTGCGGCGACAGGGCCAGCAGGCTCGCGCCGTGGTCTTTCAACGTCGGCAAAAAGGTTTGCAGCGCTTGCAGCTCCATATTGCAATACGGGCACCACACGCCGCGGTAGAACGTCAGCACCAAGGGGCCGTTGGCCAACAGATCGGCTGAAGACACCCACGTACCGTTGGCATCCTTGAGACTGAACAACGGCGCCTTGTCACCCACCTTCAACGCACGCTGTGCGGCGCCGGACGCAATCAGCTCGGCTGTGGCGCGTTCCATGATCGGATGGATATGCGCCGGCGCGTTGTAGGGAGGCTTGCCGGCTTTGAAGTCAGCACGGAAGGCATCAAGTGTGGCTTGAAGTGTCATTGCGATATTCCCTCAGGAGATAAGCCGAGTTGGCGGGAGGGATAATGGGCGCGGCGGGGCGGGCGAAGAAGCAGGGTGAGGCGCATAGCAATTATGCCCTGCGGGAATAAACACCGCTTATTTCTACCCTTTAGACATACAGCCGCCACTCCCGTTAAAGCAATCTGCGCTTGAGCAAATAACTCCAGGGTTACGTTTATCAAGCCGGGCCAAGAAGGACGTGCCCCTGGGCACCGTCAAAAGCATCAGGAAACGCGCCGGGCTGTTTCAGTGTTGAGCAGAGCATTCATGCAACCAACGAATCGACCGCTATGTGCGCGAGCACAAGGTTAAAAGCCGCTCGTCATTTCTGGCGGATGCGGCCCTGGAGAAGTTGGTGCGCGCCTGGTTGCGGTCAGGCTGTGGCAACGGCCACCGTGCGCGAAGCACTCAGGAACCGCAACAACGCCACCAGTGGGAACGCACTGCCCACCAGCATCACGCCCAGCCAGCCGCCGTGTTCATACACACTGCTGGCAATCGCCGAGCCGAAGGCGCCGCCGATGAAGATGCTGGTCATGTACAGCGCGTTCAAGCGGCTGCGGCTGTTGGCGTCGAGGGCGTAGATGGCGCGTTGGCCGAGGACCATGTTCATCTGCACGCAGAAGTCCAGCACCACACCGGTGACGGCCAGGCCGATCACGCTGTACAGCGGATGCACGAAGGCGGGCAAAAAGCTCAAGGCGGCAAACAGCATCGCCAGCAGCGAAGCGCGGTGCGTGTGGCCGGCGTCGGCCAGGCGGCCAGCGATAGGCGCGGCGATGGCGCCCAAGGCACCGACCAGGGCGAACAGCGCGATCTCGCTTTGGCTCAAGCCGTGGTTGCGCGACAGTTCCAGCGGGGCGGCAGTCCAGAACAGGCTGAACGTGGCGAACATGCAACCCTGGTAGAACGCGCGCTGGCGCAGGACCGGTTGCTGGCGCAGCAGCGTGCCAAGGGAGCGCAGCAGCTGGCCGTAGCTGGCGCTGTGGTCGGGCTGGCGCTTGGGGATGGTCATCAGCAGGACCACGCTGATGAAGGCCATCAATGCCGCGGCGGCCATGAACATCGCGCGCCAGCCGAAGTGGTCGGCCACCACGCTGGACACCGGCCGTGCCAGCAGAATGCCGAGCAACAGGCCGCCCATGATGCTGCCAACCACGCGGCCCCGGGATTCGGCGGGCGCCAGGTGCGCCGCCAGCGGGATCAGGATTTGCACCGAGACAGAACTGAAGCCGATCAGCAACGACACAAGCAGGAACAAATTCGGCTGCTCGGTAAAGGCAGCACCCAGTAGGCTGGCGATGGCCAACACGGTGGTGGCGATCATCAGCTTGCGGTTTTCCAGCAAGTCACCCAGCGGCACCAGAAAAAACAGGCCCAAGGCGTAGCCGATTTGTGTCAGGGACACGATCAGGCTGGCCATCGCCGGCGTCAGGCCAATGTCGGGTGCAATCAGTTCGATGATCGGTTGGGCGTAGTAGATGTTGGCAACAATGGCGCCGCAACAGAACGCAAACAGCATCACCATGCCTCGGGTCATGGTGCTTGAAGCGTGTGGGGTAGCGTTCATGGTGTTCTCGTTAAAGCGAAGGAAGAGGGCGTGCGAGAGTAAAGACAATCGCATGGCCGGAGTAGGGCGCTGTGGGTGATAACACTCATGCCGCAAATTAATGACTGAATCGTTAACTTTTGAGTCGAACGGCAATGATACATTCAGTCACAACTGCCGAAACAGGAAATCCACTTTCATGAAAATTTCGCTGAACAAGATGATCCTGGCTTCAACCCTGGCCGCCGCCATGGCCATTGGCTTGGCCAATGCCGCCGAGGCTCCGCGGGTCGGTGTGCGCGGCGCCATTACGGCGATCGATGGCGACGCAATGCACGTCAAGGTCAACAGCGGCGCAGACGTCACCGTGCACCTGACCAAAGACACCCAGGTCCGCGCCGTCACCCTGGCCAAGATTGATGAAATCAAACCCGGCAGCTACATCGGGTCGGCCGCCATGCCGAATGCCGATGGCACCCTGACTGCTCTGGAAGTTCACGTGTTTCCACCGGCCATGGCCGGCACGGGCGATGGGCACCGTGCGTTTGACTTGAAAGAAGGCAGCAGCATGACCAACGGCACCGTCGGCGATCTGGTGGTCAGCAACGGGCGCACCTTGACCGTGAAGTACAAAGGCGGCGAGCAGAAGATTGTGGTGCCGGATGATGTGCCGATCGTCAACCTGGAGCCAGGGGATCGCAGTTTGTTGAAGCCCGGTGTGAAGGTGGTGATGTTTGCATCGCAGGCGGCGGATGGGACGGTTACCGCTCAGGCGATTTCGGCTGGTAAGGACGGCGTGACACCGCCGATGTAACGGCCAAAACACAGAGCCAAATGTGGAAGCGGGCTTGCTCGCGAAAGCGCAGTGTCAGTCATCGAATCAATCGATTGAACCACCGCCTTCGCGAGCAAGCCCGCTCCC
Source organism: Pseudomonas sp. MF6747 (assembly GCF_963890955.1). Lineage (NCBI taxonomy): Bacteria > Pseudomonadati > Pseudomonadota > Gammaproteobacteria > Pseudomonadales > Pseudomonadaceae > Pseudomonas > Pseudomonas sp. MF6747. Next base: position 64,794 of record NZ_CAWPSZ010000023.1, on the reverse strand, counting down.
ACATTGTTTACCGCATTTATTCAGTTACTGACCGCTGTAGATCTGATCAAAAATCCCACCATCATTGAAGTGGGTTTTCTGCACGGTGCGCCAGTCACCAAAGGTCTTCTCCACCGACAGGAAGTCGACTTTCGGGAAGCGGTCGGTGTACTTGGCCAACACCTTCGGGTCGCGGGGACGCAGATAGTTGTTGGCTGCGATTTCCTGACCTTCAGGCGACCACAGGTACTTCAAGTAATCTTCGGCCGCCACGCGGGTGCCTTTTTTCTCAACCACTTTGTCGACCACCGACACCGGTGGCTCCGCTTCGGCGGAAACGCTTGGGTAGATCACTTCGAACTGATCACGGCCGAACTCACGCGCGATCATTTCTGCCTCGTTTTCAAAGGTCACCAGCACGTCGCCGATCTGGTTGGTCATGAACGTGGTGGTGGCTGCACGGCCGCCGGTGTCCAGCACTGGCGCGTGTTTGAACAATTCGCCAACGAACTTCTTCGCCTTGTCTTCATCGCCGCCGTTCTTGAGCACATAACCCCAGGCCGACAGGTAGGTGTAGCGGCCATTACCCGAGGTTTTCGGGTTGGGCACGATCACTTGCACGCCATCCTTGAGCAGGTCCGGCCAGTCTTTGAGGGCCTTGGGGTTGCCCTTGCGCACGATAAACACCGTGGCGGAGGTAAACGGCGCGCTGTTGTTCGGCAGGCGGGTGACCCAGTTGTCCGGCACCAGCTTGCCGTTGTCCGCCAGGGCATTGATGTCGGTGGCCATGTTCATGGTGATCACGTCAGCCGGCAGGCCGTCGATCACCGAGCGCGCCTGTTTACTGGAGCCGCCGAAGGACATCTGCAAGGTCAGCTTGTCGTTCGGGTGCTCGGCTTCCCAGTGCTTCTGGAAGGCGGCGTTATAGTCTTTGTAGAAGTCGCGCATCACGTCATAGGAGACGTTGAGCAGTGTGACGGGGGCAGCCTGTACGGCGCCCGCCAGGGCTAGGCCGGCGGCCAGTAAAGAGGCGCTAACGAGTTTTTTCACTGCTCATTCCTTGTTGTTCGAGAAGGTTGTCGATTGAGTGGGGGGCATTTTGCCACCGACTATAGCCGCGCCCGTATAGACGTTTAAAGATTAAAACGAACTTTGCTTATTCCACTTTGCGAAACAGATTGCTGCCACAGCGCGAGCAAAACGCTGCGTTGGGCTCGTGGTTGTCTTTCTTGCACACCGGGCAATCGTGCTGCAGCTGTTCGCCGCGCATCGCACTGGCCAATTCAGCGGTAAAAATCCCCGTGGGCACGGCGATGATCGAATAACCGGTGATCATCACCAGCGACGAGATGACCTGGCCCAGCGGAGTCTTCGGCACGATGTCGCCAAAGCCCACGGTGGTCAGCGTCACGATCGCCCAGTAGATGCCTTTGGGAATACTGGTAAACCCGTGTTCCGGGCCTTCGATCACGTACATCAGCGTGCCGAATACGGTCACCAGGGTGCACACGCTCAGCAGAAACACCACGATCTTCTGCTTGCTGCCACGCAGCGCCGCCATCAGATAGTTGGCTTGCTTGAGGTACGGGCTGAGCTTGAGCACGCGGAAAATCCGCAGCATCCGGATAATGCGGATGATCAGCAGGTACTGCGCGTCGCTGTAATACAGCGCGAGGATGCCGGGCACGATGGCGAGTAAATCCACCAGCCCATAAAAACTGAACGCATAGCGCAACGGCTTGGGCGAGCAATACAGCCGCAGGCCGTATTCGATGGCGAAGATGACGGTAAAGCCCCACTCGATATAGGCCAGCACGTCGGCGTAGTTATCGTGGACGGTCTGGATACTGTCGAGGATCACGATCACAAGGCTGGCGAGGATGATCAGCAACAGGGTGCTGTCGAAGCGCCGGCCGGCCACGGTGTCGCTTTGGAACACCATTACATAGAGGCGCTGACGCCAGTCGTTGTTGCTGTCCATAAAACCCGCCCAAATCGAATATCGGGCAAGCCTAGGGGGATTCGAACGGGCTGTCCACGCGGGCTTTGAACATCCGCTGGCTGGCGCGTACCAGCCAGCAGGCCAGGACAAACGGGGCCGTCAATGCGGGCAGGTGCAGGGCGGTGAAACCGGGCGTGAGGATGACCGCCAGAAGGATGCCGAGCAGCGGCTGCCAGGGTCGGCGGCATGACTGGCTTAACGCCAGCGCGGCCAGCGCCGGGTTATAGCTGTGTAGACCGAGGAGGGCGCTGGCCGGTTCGTCCAGCCACAGGGCGATCAACACGCCGGTAGCGGCGCCCGTGAGTGCCCATAGCGCGGCGCGGCGGTTGGCCAGCAACAGGCCAAGCGCAATCAGCGCGCCAGCCAACGGCCGGTCCAGCAGCATGATTTGCGCAAGCCCGGTGAAGGGTGCGGTGAGCACGTCCAGGGTGTCGGGTGCGGTGAGCGTGAATGTGCTGTCAGGCACTGTGCCCACCAGCAACCAGCCGAGGCCCACAAAGGGCGCGGTGTAGGCGGGCAAGTCATGCGGCGCAGTGGCGTGTTTCAACCATTGCCGCGTGAGCATCGCACTCAGGCCGCCGCACGCCAGGATCAGCGGCGGCAATAAGGCCGACCAGGCGAAGTGCTGGCTGATCAGCAAGCCCAGCAGCACGCCGTTGTAGCTGTAAAGGCCAGCTTGGCGTTCGGCCTTGGGATAACCCCGGCGCTGGGCCGTGAGCAAACCGGCGACGCCACCCAATAATGCGCCGCCGAATAAGGCCGGGGCGCCGATCAGGATGGCCAGCAGGCACAGCAAGCCACACAGTGGCTGGCGTTGCAGGAAGATCTGGCTGAAACCGTTGAGCAGGGCTTCGGCCCAGTCGGGGCAGGTTGGGTTGTGCATGGTGGTTAGTCAGTGAGACGGAGTCGTCCCCAATCGCAGGCAAGCCAGCTCCCACATTTGAATGCATTACAGATCAAAATGTGGGAGCGGGCTTGCTCGCGATGGGGCACTTACAGACGCTAAATCAACGTTTCGATGCGCAACGAGTTGGTCGACCCCGGCTGCCCGAACGGCACCCCCGCCGTAATCACCAACGTATCCCCGCGCTGCGCCATGCCTTGCGCCTGAGCAATCTCCAGCGCCGTGGAACACACCTCATCCACCTGGCGCAGTCGATCGTTGACCACCGAATGCACGCCCCACGCCACGCTCAAGCGCCGCGCTGTGGACAGGTTTGGCGTAAGGTTGAGGATCGGCGCCACCGGCCGCTCCCGCGCCGCGCGCAGGCTGGAGCTGCCGGACTCGCTGTAGTTGACCAGCACCGCCACCGGCAGAATGCTGCTGATACGCCGAATCGCGCAGCTGATCGCGTCTGACACCGTGGCGTCCGCCTTCGGCCGGCTGACGTCCAGCTGCGTCTGGTAGTCCGGGCCGTTTTCCACTTGGCGGATGATCTTGCTCATCATCTGCACGGCTTCCAGCGGGTATTCACCCGAAGCGGTTTCCGCCGACAGCATCACCGCGTCGGCGCCTTCGGCCACCGCGTTGGCCACATCCGTCACTTCGGCGCGGGTTGGCGCAGGCGAAAAGCGCATGGATTCGAGCATCTGCGTGGCCACCACCACCGGTTTGCCCAGCTGGCGGCAGGTGCTGATGATGTCTTTCTGGATCTGCGGCACGCTTTCGGCGGGCACTTCCACGCCCAGGTCGCCTCTGGCCACCATGATTGCGTCACTCAGCTCAGCGATTTCCTGCAAGCGTAGGACGGCAGACGGTTTTTCGATCTTGGCCATCAAAAACGCCTTGTCGCCGATCAACTCGCGGGCCTCGCGGATATCTTCCGGGCGCTGCACGAATGACAGCGCCACCCAGTCCACGCCCAGCTCCAGGCCGAAGCTCAGGTCGCGGCGGTCCTTGGCGGTCAGCGGGCTGAGTTCCAGCAAGGCTTGTGGCACGTTCACGCCTTTGCGGTCGGACAGTTCGCCGCCATTGAGCACGGTGGTGTCGATGGCCTCGGCATGTTTGGTGATCACCCGCAGGCGCAGCTTGCCGTCGTCGAGCAGCAGGTCCATGCCCGGCTCCAGCGCCGCGATGATTTCCGGGTGGGGCAGGTTGACCCGGCATTGATCGCCCGGCGTTGGGTCCAGGTCCAGGCGCAACGCCTGGCCACGCACCAGTTGCACCTTGCCCTCGGCAAACGTGCCGACGCGCAGCTTCGGCCCTTGCAGGTCCATCAGGATGCCCAGCGGGTAATTGAGCTGGCGCTCCACCTGGCGGATCCACTGGTAGCGTTGGGCATGATCGGCGTGGTCGCCATGGCTGAAGTTGAGGCGAAAGATATTCACCCCGGCCTCCACCAGCTCGCGGATGTCATCGATGCCGTCGGTGGCCGGGCCCAGGGTGGCGAGGATTTTGACCTTCTTGTCAGGCGTCATGTTTGGCAGTCTCAAGAATCAGGATGGCGCGGAAGTCATTGACGTTGGTGCGGGTCGGCTCGGTGATGATCAAGCCGTCGAGGGCGGCGAAATAGCCGTAGCCATTGTTGTTGTCCAGCTCGTCGCTGGCCGACAGGCCCAGGGCTTCGGCGCGGGCGTAGCTGGTGGGGGTCATGATCGCGCCGGCGTTGTCTTCCGAGCCGTCGATGCCGTCGGTGTCGCCGGCCAGGGCGTAGACGCCGGGCAGGCCCTTGAGGCTGTCGGTGAGGCTGAGCAGGAACTCGGCATTGCGCCCACCACGGCCATCGCCGCGCACGGTGACGGTGGTTTCACCGCCGGAGAGGATCACGCACGGTGCCGCCAGCGGCTGGCCATGCTGCACGATCTGCCGGGCAATGCCGGCGTGCACCTTGGCCACATCCCGCGCTTCGCCTTCGAGGTCGCCGAGGATCAGCGGGCTGAACCCGGCCTGGCGCACTTTCACCGCCACGGCTTCCAGCGACTGCTGTGGGCGGGCGATCAGTTGGAAGTGGCTGCGCGCGAGCACCGGGTCGCCGGGCTTGACGGTTTCCGACGCGGGGTCTTGCAACCAGCTGCGCACCGAAGCGGGCGCGTCGATGCTGTAACGCTTGAGGATTGCCAGGGCTTGCTGCGAGGTGCTGGGGTCGCCGACGGTGGGGCCGGAGGCGATGACGGTGGCCTGATCGCCCGGCACGTCGGAGATCGCGTAGGTGTAGACCGTTGCCGGCCAAGCCGCCTTGGCCAGGCGCCCGCCCTTGATCGCCGAGAGGTGCTTGCGCACGCAATTCATCTCGCCAATGGTCGCGCCGGATTTGAGCAGGGCTTTGTTGACGGTCTGCTTGTCGGCCAGGGTGATGCCTTCGGCGGGCAAGGCCAGCAAGGCCGAACCGCCACCGGAGAGCAGGAAGATCACGCGGTCGTCTTCGGTGAGGTTGCCGATCAGTGCCAGCACGCGTTTGGCCACCGCCAGGCCGGCGGCATCGGGCACCGGATGCGCGGCTTCGACCACTTCGATTTTTTTGCACGGTGCGCCGTGGCCGTAGCGGGTGACCACCAGGCCCGAGACGTCGCCTTGCCAGCACTCCTCGACCACGAGAGCCATGGCCGCCGCGGCTTTGCCGGCGCCGATCACGATCACACGGCCGCTGCGGTCGGCGGGCAGATAAGGTTCAAGCACTTGCCGGGGGTGGGCGGCGTCGATGGCTGTGGCAAACAGCTCGCGAAGCAGGTGTTGCGGATCGACCGACATAAGCGGGCTCCCGGAAATTTTTGTTATTAGAGGTGCATCAATGTCGAATGTGGAATGCGATCAAATGTGGGAGCGGGCTTGCCCGCGAATGCGGTCTTTCATTCAACATCCGTGCTGACTGACCTGGCGCATTCGCGAGCAAGCCCGCTCCCACATTCGACCGCATTTCAACGGGAGGAGCGGTGTGGGTTACTTATCGCGAATCGAAAAATTCGCCATGTGCTCCAGGCCCTTGATCAGCGCCGAATGGTCCCAATTGCCGCCGCCAATCGCCGTGCAGGTACTGAACACCTGCTGCGTACCGGCGGTGTTCGGCAGGTTGATGCCCAGCTCCTTGGCACCGGCCAGTGCCAGGTTCAAATCCTTCTGGTGCAGGTTGATGCGGAAGCCCGGATCGAAGGTGCCTTTGATCATGCGCTCGCCATGCACTTCCAGAATCTTCGAGGAAGCAAAGCCGCCCATCAGCGCTTCACGCACCTTGGCCGGGTCGGCGCCGTTTTTCGAGGCGAACAGCAGCGCTTCGGCCACCGCCTGAATATTCAGCGCGACGATGATCTGGTTGGCGACCTTGGCGGTCTGGCCATCGCCGTTGCCGCCGACCAGGGTGATGTTCTTGCCCATGCTCTGGAACAGGGGCAAAGCGCGTTCGAAGGTCTGCGGCTCGCCACCGACCATGATGCTCAAGGTGCCGGCCTTGGCGCCGACTTCACCGCCGGACACCGGGGCGTCAAGGTACTGCGCGCCGGTTTCGTTGATCTTCGCCGCGAACGCCTTGGTGGCGGTGGGCGAGATCGAACTCATGTCGATCACCACCTTGTTCGGCGACAGGCCGGCCGCGACGCCATCCTTGCGGAACAGCACGTCATCGACCTGCGGAGTGTCGGGCACCATGACGATGATGAACTCGGCTTCCTGCGCCACTTGCTGCGGGTTGGCCAGGGCCACTGCGCCCGCGTCGATCAGGGCCTGCGGGGCTTTGCCGTGGTGTTCGGAGAGGAACAGTTGGTGACCTGCTTTCTGCAGGTTCGCAGCCATGGGTTCGCCCATGATGCCGGTGCCGATAAATCCGATTTTAGCCATGATCAAAATCCTCTTTTTATTAGGTGTATGGGCCTGGCACGGCCGTCTAAACACAGGACATCCAATGTGGGAGCGGGCTTGCTCGCGAAGGCAGTCTGACACTCAGCATTGATGTCGACTGATACACCGCTTTCGCGAGCAAGCCCGCTCCCACATTTGGTCCGTGTTTGTTCAATCAGATAGCGTTGTGGCTCTTGAGCCAGCCAAGACCCGCTTCAGTCGTGGTCAACGGCTTGTATTCACAGCCGACCCAACCCGTATAACCAATGCGGTCCAGATGCTCGAACAGGAAGCGATAGTTGATCTCCCCGGTTCCCGGCTCGTTACGCCCCGGGTTGTCCGCCAGCTGGATGTGGTTGATCTCATCCAGGTGCGCGGCCATGGTCCGGGCCAGATCGCCTTCCATGATTTGCATGTGATAGATGTCGTACTGCAGGAACAGGTTGGCACTGCCCACCTGCTCGCGAATCGACAGGGCCTGCGCCGTGTTGTTGAGGTAGAAGCCCGGGATGTCACGGGTGTTGATCATCTCCATGACCAGCTTGATGCCCGCGGCTTGCAGCTTGTCGGCGGCGTACTTGAGGTTGGCGACAAAGGTTTTTTCCACGGTTTGGTCGTCAACGCCTTGCGGCCGGATGCCGGCCAGGCAGTTGATCTGGGTATTGCCCAGCACCTGGGCGTAGGCGATGGCCAGCTTGACCCCGGCGCGGAATTCCTCGACCCGGTCCGGGTGGCACGCCACGCCGCGTTCGCCCTTGGCCCAGTCACCGGCCGGCAAGTTGAACAGCACTTGGGTCAGGCCATTGGCGTCCAGGTGCGCCTTGATCTCGGCGGAGCTGAACTCGTACGGGAACAGGTACTCGACCCCCTGGAAGCCGGCATCGGCAGCCGCTTTGAAACGGGCGAGAAAGTCCTGCTCGGTAAACAGCATGGACAGGTTGGCGGCAAAACGCGGCATAGGGTTCTCCTTAATCGAGCAGGGAAATGGCAGTCGGCGCATCGTTGCCGACCAGGGCCAGATCTTCGAATTCGTTGACGGCGTTGATCTCGGTGCCCATGGAAATATTGGTCACGCGCTCCAGAATAATCTCAACAATCACCGGAACCTTGAATTCTTCGATCATTTCCTTGGCCTTGCGCAGCGCCGGGGCGATCTGGCCCGGTTCGAATACACGCAGTGCCTTGCACCCCAGGCCTTCGGCGACGGCCACGTGATCGACGCCATACCCATTGAGTTCCGGGGCGTTGAGGTTGTCGAAGGACAGCTGCACGCAGTAGTCCATCTCAAACCCGCGCTGGGCCTGGCGGATCAACCCGAGGTAGGAGTTGTTCACCACCACGTGGATGTACGGCAGCTTGAACTGCGCGCCCACGGCCAGCTCTTCGATCATGAACTGGAAGTCATAGTCGCCCGACAGCGCCACCACTTTGCGGCTCGGGTCAGCCTTGACCACACCGAGCGCGGCCGGAATGGTCCAGCCCAAGGGACCGGCCTGGCCGCAGTTGATCCAGTGACGTGGCTTGTAGACGTGCAGGAATTGCGCGCCGGCAATCTGCGACAGGCCGATGGTGCTGACGTAGCAGGTGTCTTTGCCGAACACCTGGTTCATCTCTTCATACACGCGTTGCGGCTTGACCGGCACGTTGTCGAAATGGGTCTTGCGGTGCAGGGTGGCCTTGCGCTCCTGGCAGTCGTGCAGCCAGGCGCTGCGGTCCTTGAGTTTGCCGGCGGCTTTCCACTCGCGGGCCACTTCAATGAACATCGTCAGGGCGGAGCCGGCATCGGAAACGATGCCCAGGTCCGGGGTGAACACGCGGCCAATCTGCGTCGGCTCGATGTCGACGTGGATGAATTTGCGCCCTTCGGTGTACACCTCCACCGAGCCGGTGTGGCGGTTGGCCCAGCGGTTGCCGATGCCCAGCACTACGTCCGATTTGAGCAGCGTCGCGTTGCCATAGCGGTGCGAGGTTTGCAGACCGACCATGCCGACCATCTGCGGGTGATCGTCCGGGATCGTGCCCCAGCCCATCAGCGTCGGGATTACCGGGATGCCGGTCAACTCGGCGAACTCCACCAGCAGTTCGCTGGCATCGGCGTTGATCACGCCGCCACCGCTGACCAGCAATGGCCGTTCGGCCTGGTCCAGCAGCGCCAACGCTTTTTCGACCTGGATGCGCGTGGCCAATGGTTTGGCCAGGGGCAGCGGCTGGTAGGCGTCGATGTCGAATTCGATCTCGGCCATCTGCACGTCGAATGGCAGGTCGATCAGCACCGGGCCTGGGCGGCCGGAGCGCATTTCATAGAAGGCTTTCTGGAACGCGTAAGGCACTTGGCCCGGCTCCAGGACGGTGGTCGCCCACTTGGTCACCGGCTTGACGATGCTGGTGATGTCGACGGCCTGGAAATCCTCTTTGTGCATGCGTGCACGCGGGGCCTGGCCGGTGATGCACAGAATCGGGATCGAGTCGGCCGAGGCGCTGTACAGGCCGGTGACCATGTCGGTGCCCGCCGGGCCCGAGGTACCGATGCACACACCGATATTGCCGGCCTTGGTGCGGGTGTAGCCCTCGGCCATGTGCGAGGCGCCTTCAACGTGGCGAGCAAGGACGTGATCGATGCCACCGACCTTCTGCAAGGCCGAATACAGCGGGTTAATGGCGGCGCCTGGAATACCGAAGGCGGTGTCTACGCCTTCACGGCGCATCACCAGGACGGCGGCTTCGATTGCTCTCATTTTGCTCATGGTTTTGGTGCCTCTTGCGTTTTGTAATTGTATACAAGTGGTTTCTGGTCGAAGTGTATTCACGGCGAGCGGGGCAGGTCAATGCATTTTATAAACTGGCCTTTACGCGAGTCTGGATAGCTTTTTTCGACGTATGGAGCCTTTGTGCGGAAATATTGTATACAAAAAATAATTTCATTGTGTTCTATTTGTTTGATCAAGCTTCTGATCAAACAGACTTCAACCCTTTCCCAATAACAAAAGAAGGACGGCACCCATGAGCGCTTTAACCTTGAAACTCGCCACCCAACTGGCCAGCCAGGCCCTCACCGCAGGCCGCACCATTTGCGCCGCGCCGCTGACCATTGCGGTGCTCGACAGCGGCGGCCACTTGGTCACCCTGCAACGCGAAGACGGCGCCAGCCTGCTGCGCCCGCAAATCGCCATCGGCAAGGCCTGGGGCGCGATTGCGCTGGGCAAGGGGTCGCGTTTGCTGGCGTTGGATGCGCAGCAGCGCCCGGCATTTATCGCGGCGTTGAACAGCCTCGGGCAGGGCAGCGTAGTGCCGGCGCCGGGCGGCGTGTTGATTCGGGATCAGGCGGGGGCGGTACTGGGGGCGATCGGGATCAGTGGGGACACTTCGGATATTGATGAGCAGTGCGCGATTACGGCGATTGAGGGGGTGGGGTTGTTGGCGGATGCGGGGGTGTCTGCTTGATTTGAGATGACTGGGCTGGCCCCTTCGCGAGCAAGCCCGCTCCCACAGTTTTGACCGTGTTCACAGATCAAATGTGGGAGCGGGCTTGCTCGCGAAGGCGACGACTCGGTCCCGGCTCTATACCCAAACCGCATCCCACAGCGGATAGTCGCCAACCCGCGTCACCAACCCGGCCCGCAGAGGGTTGGCGACAACATACCTGGCCATTTTCACCAAGTCGTCTTCCTTGCGCAGCGCACGATCATGAAAGCTGGTCTGCCACAGCCGCCCCTTGCGGCCCGTGGCACCGTTCACAGTCCGAGTGCTTTTGGATTTCACCTGGCACAGAAGGTCCCCCAGCGAGCCTTTTTTCAGTTCGATCAGCCAGTGAAAATGGTCAGGCATCACCACCCAGGCCAGGGAGTTAGCCAGCCCTTGGTACTGGGCCAATCTGAACTGCCAGACCACTAGGCGACCGAGGTGAAAGTCGCTGAATATCGGTACGCGTTTGTGGGTGTTGGTGGTGATCAGGTAGATGCGGTTTGGTTCGCTGAACCGCCCAATGCGCAGGCGGTATGAAGTAGCAAGATCAGGCATTCCATGGCCTCTCTTCAGGTGGGGTTCTGAGAGGCTAGATCTCGATGGTAGATGCTGATCTGTAGGCTTTTGGCAGGATGTGTCTGGGAGGGCGCTTTCGCGAGCAAGCCCGCTCCCACATTGGCTTTGCGGCGTTCATACACTGTGTGTCCAGCGCAAAAACCTGTGGGAGCGGGCTTGCTCGCGAATGGCACAGGCGCCGCGGTCTCTCAGTCCGGCTCACACCCCTTAAGCACCAACCGAATAATCGTCTGCGCCGCCGCTTCATAATCGGCGTCATCCAGCTTGGCCTTGCCGGTCACCGCCGATATCTGCCAATCAAAGTCGGCGTAGGTCTGCGTCGCCGCCCAGATGCTGAACATCAGGTGGTTGGGGTCAATGGCGGCAATCAGGCCGCGATCCACCCAGCTCTGGATGCAGTCGATGTTGTGCTTGGCCTGGGCGTTCAGTTGCTCGACCTGCTGGCTGCTCAGGTGCGGTGCGCCGTGCATGATTTCGCTGGCGAATACCTTGGAGGCAAACGGCAAGTCGCGGGAGATGCGGATCTTGGAGCGGATGTAATTGCTCAGCACCACCGCGGGCTCGCCGTCTGGATTGAATGGCGTGGACGCCGCCAGGATCGGCTCGATAATGCTTTCGAGCACCTCGCGGTAGAGGTTGTCCTTGCTCTTGAAGTAGTAATAGACGTTGGGCTTGGGCAGCCCGGCCTTGGCGGCGATGTCGCTGGTTTTGGTCGCGGCGAAGCCCTTGTCAGCAAACTCCTCGCTGGCCGCCCGCAGGATCATTTCTTTATTGCGCTCGCGAATGGTGCTCATAAACCAGGATTTTCCTTGCCAGGACAGGCGGTCGAGCATGGTAGCACCGGCTTGACGCAGCGCTCAAGAATGCCGGCGCAGCCCTTGTACGCCGGGCCTTGCAGCTGACTTTGTCTGTCTTGATGCTGAACGCATTCACGGTAGTACAGGCACAGGCTGGGCGCGCTGCTAGAGTTCAGAGCAAGGACGCGGCCATCCGGGTCTGCGTTCAGTCCTGTATTCGGCGTTCGAGTGAGAAACCGTGGAGAAAAGCAGACGACGTACGTTCGCCTGGGTTGTTGGCGCGTTATTGGTGGTGGCGCTGTTGATTGGCCTGGGCATGCATTTGTTTGGCGGCGCCCATAAAGGCAAGCCCGTGTCCCCCGGCGAACCGGTGGCAGCAGTGCCGGTGGCCTTGCAGGATGTGCCGGTGTACATCGACGCCCTCGGCACCGTCACGCCCACCCGCAGTGTCACGGTGGTGACCCAGGTCGATGGCATCCTCAGCAGCGTGGAGTTCAAGGAAGGCCAGCACGTCAGCAAAGGCCAGGTCATCGCCCGTATCGACGACCGCGCGCTCAAGGCGCAGCTGGCCGTGGCCAAGGGCACCCTGGCTCACGATCAGGCAGTGTTGAGCAATGCCCAGCGCGACCTGGCCCGTTACCGCGACCTGGTCAAAGCCGGCTCCACCAGCCAGCAAACCCTCGACACCCAAGCCTCGCTGGTGCAGCAACAACAAGGCACCGTGGCCGCCGACCAAGGCAACGTACAAAACCTCGAAGTGCAATTGAGCTACTGCACCATCACCTCGCCGGTGGATGGCGTGGTCGGGCTGCGCCTGGTCGATCCTGGCAACTACGTGACCACCGCCAGCACCACTGGCATCGTGGTGATCACCCAGATGAGCCCGGCCACCGTGGTGTTTGCCGTGCCCGAGGATGACCTGGGCGCGATCAACCAGGCCATGTCCCATGGCAGCGTCACGGTGTTGGCCTACGACCGCAACAAGAAATCCCTGCTTGCCACCGGCGCGCTGCTGGCGCTGGACAACGAGGTGGATACCAGCACCGGCACGATCAAGGTCAAGGCGCAGTTCGATGATTCGGGCAATGCGCTGTTTCCCAATCAGTTCGTCAACGCACGGCTCAAGGCCGACACCTTGAGCCAGATCGCCGTGGTCCCGACTCGTGCGATCCAGCACGGCAGCAAGGGCGACTTCGTGTTTGTGGTCAACGGCAACAAGGCCAGCCTGCGCACGATCAAGACCGGCCCGTCCACCGGCGATGTCTCGGCGGTGCTCGACAATGGCGTCAAGGCCGGTGAGCAGGTGATCACCGAAGGCGCCGACAAGCTCGACGACGGCTCGGCGGTGAAGGTCGTCGCCCAGTGAGGAGCTGCCGAGCATGAATATTTCGCGGCCCTTTATCGAACGCCCGGTGGCCACCACGCTGATGATGGTCGCGGTGTTGTTGCTCGGCCTGTTGGGTTACCACTTGCTGTCGGTGTCGGCGCTGCCGGAGGTGGATTACCCGACCATCCAGGTGTTCACCCAATACCCCGGTGCCAGCCCCGACGTGGTCAGTTCTTCGATTACCGCGCCGCTGGAGCGCCAGCTCGGCGAAATGCCGGGGCTCAAGTCGATGAACTCCACCAGCTCGGACGGCGCCTCGGTGGTGACCCTGCAATTTGACCTGTCGCTGTCGCTGGACGTGGCCGAACAGGAAGTGCAGGCGGCGATCAACGCGGCGGGCACCTTCCTGCCGGCCAACCTGCCGTACCCGCCGGTGTACAGCAAGGTCAACCCGGCAGATGCTCCGGTGCTGACCCTGTCATTGACCTCCGACGTGTTACCGCTGACCAAGGTCGAAGACCTGGCCGACACACGCCTGGCACAGAAAATCTCGCAGATCACCGGCGTCGGCCTGGTCACCATCAGTGGCGGCCAGCGCCCGGCGGTGCGGGTCGAGGCCAACACGTCGGCGCTGAACAGCCTCGGCCTGTCCCTGGATGACCTGCGCACCTCGCTCGGTACGGCCAACGTCAACCAGGCCAAGGGCAATATCGATGGCAAGTTTCAGGCCTATTCCATTGGCGCCAACGACCAACTGCAGTCGGCCGAGGAATACCGTGACCTGGTGATTGCCTACAAAAATGGCGCGCCGGTTCGCCTGTCGCAGATCGCCAGTTCCACCCAGGGCGCGGAAAACCCCCGCCAGGCGGCGTGGACCAATGACACGCCGTCCATCGTGTTGAACATCCAGCGCCAGCCCGGCGCCAACGTGATCGAAGTGGTCGACCGCGTGCAGCAACTGCTGCCCAAATTACGCGCCAGCCTGCCGGGCACCTTGAAGGTCGCGGTGCTCACCGACCGCACCCAGACCATCCGCGCCTCGGTCACCGATGTGCAGTACGAGCTGGGGCTGGCGATTTTGCTGGTGGTGATCGTGATCTTCATCTTCCTGCGCAATATTGCGGCCACGATCATTCCTGCCGTCACCATCCCGCTGACGTTGATCGGCACCCTGGCGGTGGCCTACGCGCTGGGTTTTTCGCTGAACAACCTGACGTTGATGGCATTGACCATCGCCATCGGTTTTGTGGTCGATGACGCCATCGTCATGATCGAAAACATCACGCGCTACCTGGAGGCCGGCGACACCCCGTTGCAAGCGGCGCTCAAGGGCGCGGAGCAGATCGGCTTCACTATCATCTCGCTGTCCATCGCGCTGATTGCGGTGATGATCCCGCTGCTGTTCATGGGCGATGTGGTTGGGCGGTTGTTCCGCGAATTCGCCATGACCGTGGCGGTGACCATCGTGATTTCGGCAGTGATTTCACTGACGCTGACGCCCATGATGTGCGCGCGCATGCTCAAGTCCAAGCATGAGGAGCGCCGCCCGGACTTCTTCGACCGCATCAACAACCACTACGTACGCGGCCTGGATTGGGTGTTGGCGCACCGCACCTTGACCCTGATCTCGGTGGTGCTCACCGCTGCGCTGACCTTGTTCACCTTGGTGATCATGCCCAAGGGCTTTTTTCCCGATCAGGACACCGGCCTGATCCAGGGCATTTCCCAGGCCTCGCCGACCATCTCGTTTCAGCAGATGCAGGTTGAACAGCAACGCCTGGCCGCACGCATCCTTAAGGACCCGGCGGTGCAAAGCCTGTCGTCGTTCGTCGGTATCGACCAGACCAACCCGACCATCAACCAGGGCAATTTGCTGATCAACCTCAAGCCGCGTGGCGAGCGAGACAGCAGCACCGAAGTGATCCGCCGCCTGGCCGATGCGAATGCCGACGACGCCGGCATCCGCCTGTACCTGCACTCGGTGCAGGACCTGACCCTGGACGCCACGGTGTCCACCACCAGTTACCGCCTGGGCCTGCAAGCCACCGACCCGGATGAGCTGGAGCAGTGGACCACCAAGCTGCTGGCCGCGATCAAGCAAGACCCGATGTTCACCGACGTGCAAAGCCAGGCCATGCAGTTTGGCAACCAGATCAAGCTGACCTTCGACCGCGCCACCGCCTCGCGCCTGGGGATTACACCGCAGGCCATTGACGATGTGCTGTACGACGCGTTCGGCCAGCGCCAGGTCTCAACCATCTACACCCAGCTCAACCAGTACCACGTGGTGATCGCCACCGACCACCCGCCGCGCAACTTGCCGGACTTGCTCACCGGTTTGTACGTGGACATTCCTGGCGGTGGCGTGGCGCCGCTGTCGAGCATGGCGACCCTGGAGGTGGTGCGTTCGCCGGTCACCATCAACCGGTTGGGGCAGTTTCCCTATGCGGATGTGTCGTTCAACCTCGCGCCCGGCCAGACGCTGGGCGCGGCGGTGACGCGGCTGCAGGACATTGAAGCCAAGGTCGGCCTGCCGTTGTCGGTGCAAGCCAATCTTGAAGGTGCGGCGGCGACGTTCCAGGCATCGCTGTCAAACCAGGTGTTTCTGGTGCTGGCGGCGATCGTGGTGGTGTACCTGATGCTGGGCATTCTGTACGAGAGCTTCGTGCACCCGGTGACCATCCTGTCGACCCTGTTGTCGGCGGCCCTCGGCGCGTTGCTGGCGTTGCTGGTGACGGGCACGCAGTTCGACATCATCGGCCTGATTGGCATTGTGTTGCTGATCGGCATCGTCATGAAAAACGGCATCATGATGGTCGACTTCGCGCTGGAGCTTTTACGTGAGGGCGGCTTGAGCCCGGTGGAAGCGATTCGCCAGGCGGCGGAGCTGCGCTTTCGGCCGATCCTGATGACCAGCATGGCCTCGCTGTTCGGCGCGGTGCCGTTGGCGTTGGGCACCGGCATCGGCTCGGAGCTGCGCCACCCGCTGGGCATCGCGATCATCGGCGGGCTGTTGCTCAGCCAGTTGCTCACGCTGTTTTCCACGCCGGTGATCTTCCTCGCCATGCACGGCCTGGGGCAGCGTTTCAGCCGCCGCCCGGTGGCGTTGGAATGATGCGATGAACCTCAGCGCGCCGTTTATCCATCGCCCGATTGCCACCACGTTGCTGGCGGCCGGGCTGGCGTTGTTTGGTGTGTTGGCCTTCAACCTGTTGCCGGTGGCGCCGCTGCCGGAAGTGGATTTCCCGACCATCAGCGTCAGCGCCTCGTTGCCTGGCGCCGACCCCACCACCGTCGCCAGCTCCGTGGCCACGCCGCTGGAACGCCAGTTCGGGCAGATCGCCGGGGTCACGCAAATGACCTCGGCCAGCAGCCTCGGGTCCACGCGCATCACCCTGCAGTTCGACTTGAGCCGCGACATCGACGGCGCCGCGCGGGATGTGCAGGCGGCGATCAACGCCGCGCGCAGCAACTTGCCCAGCGACTTGTCCGGCAACCCGACTTACCGCAAGGTCAACCCGGCCGATTCGCCGATCCTGATCATCAGCCTGACCTCCGACAGTGCCACGCCGGGGCAGATGTACGACGCGGCCTCGACGGTGCTTGAGCAGCGCCTGTTGCAGACCACCGGCGTCGGCGACGTGACCGTGGGCGGCGGCGCGTTGCCGGCGGTGCGCATCGAGCTGAACCCGGACCGGCTCAGCCAATACGGCGTCAGCCTGGAGCAGGTGCGCCAGGTTATCAGCGCCTCCAACGCCAACTTGCCCAAGGGCAACGTGGCGGTCGGCGACCGCTCGTATGGCATTGGCGCTAATGACCAGTTGCTCGACAGCAACGACTACGGGCCGCTGGTGGTCAAGGCCAAAAACGGCGACCTGATCCACATTGCCGACCTCGGCTATGTGCGCGAAGACGTGCAGGACCTGCGCAACTTCGGCCTGTCCAACGGCAAGCCGGCGGTGCTGCTGGTGGTGTTCAAGCAGCCGGGCGCCAACGTGATCGACACGGTGGATGCGGTGAAAGCCTCGCTGCCGTTTTTGCAAAGCTCGATCCCGGCGTCGATCAAGCTCAACCTGTTGATGGACCGCACCACCACCATTCGCGCGTCGTTGCATGACGTGGAAGTGACCTTGCTGGCCTCGATCCTGCTGGTGACGCTGGTGACCTTCGGTTTCTTCCGCGACTGGCGCAGCACCCTGGTGCCCGCCGTGGTGGTGCCGTTGTCGTTGCTTGGCACCTTTGGCGCGATGTACTTCCTCGGCTACAGCCTGAATAACCTGTCGCTGATGGCGCTGACCATTTCCACCGGCTTTGTGGTCGACGATGCGATCGTGGTGGTAGAAAACATCATGCGCCACCTGGAGCGCGGCAAGACGCGGGTCGAAGCCGCGCTGGCCGGGGCGCAGGAAGTCGGCTTTACGGTGCTGACCATCAGCGTGTCGCTGGTGGCGGTGTTTATTCCGTTGCTGCTGATGGGCGGGATTGTCGGGCGGCTGTTTCGCGAGTTCTCGGTGTCGCTGTCGGTGGCCATCGTCATCTCGATGGTGATTTCGCTGACGGTGACGCCGATGCTCGCCAGCGTGCTGCTGCGCGCGCCCAAGGAAATCCGCGAAGGCAATGAACACCCCGATTCACGCTTTCACCGCTTTTACGACCGCACGCTGGGCTGGGTCATCGAGCACTCGATTCTGATGGGCGGAGTGACGGTGCTGGTGATCGTGCTCGCGGGCGTGCTGTACGTGCTGGTGCCCAAGGGCTTCTTTCCCCAGGAAGACACCGGCCGCCTGCAGGGCAGCATCATCGCAGCGCAGAGTATTTCCTACGGGGCGATGCAAAAGGACTTCACCGCGATCAACCACAAGGTCATGCAAAACCCCAATGTGCAAACCGCTGCCGGGTTTGTCGGCGGTGGTGGCGGTGGCGGCGGGGCGGTCAACAGTGCGCAGCTGTTTGTGCTGCTCAAGCCGATTGATCAGCGCAAGGACAGTGCCGTCGATGTGATCGGCCAGATCCGCCGCAGCCTCGGCGATCTGCCTGGCACCAAGCTGTTTTTGCAGGCCGCCCAGGACATCACCGTGGGGGGCCGACAAAGCGGCGCGCAGTACCAATACACGCTGACTGCCGACGACCAGCAATCCCTGGATGAATGGGTGCCCAAGGTGGTGGAAGTGCTGCACACGTTGCCGCAACTCACCGACTTGAACACCGACCAGCAAGACAACAGTCTATTGGCCAATGTGAGCATCAACCGCGACACCGCCGCGCGGCTCGGCGTGGGCATGTCGGCGGTGGACCAGACGCTGTACGACGCGTTCGGCCAGCGTCAGGTCTCGACCCTTTACCGCGCCGCCAACCAGTACCACGTGGTGATGGAAATCGCCCCGCAGTACTGGACCGATCCACAAGCGCTCGAGGGTATTTACGTGCCGGCCGGCAACACGGCAGTGGCGGCCAAGGGCACCACCGTCGCGCCGAACCTGACCACGCCCACGACGTTGGTGCCGCTGTCCGCGCTGGCCGATAACAGCATCTCGCGCACGGCGATTTCGATCAGCCACCAAGGCACTTTTCCGGCCGTGACCGTCTCGTTCAACCTCGCCCCCGGCACCTCGATCGGCCAGGCCACCGCGCTGGTGGAGGACGCGGTGAAACAGCTGCGCATGCCGGCCAGCGTCACCGGCCAGTTTGCCGGCACGGCCCAGGTGTTCCAGTCGTCGGTGGCCAGCGAGCCGCTGCTGATCGTCGCCGCGTTGCTCTCGGTGTACATCGTGCTGGGCATTCTGTATGAAAACCTGATGCACCCACTGACCATCCTCTCCACCTTGCCCTCGGCGGGCGTCGGTGCGTTGATCGCCTTGCTGCTGACCGGCACCGAACTGTCGATCATCGCGCTGGTAGGCGTGATCCTGTTGATCGGCATCGTCAAGAAGAACGCAATCATGATGATCGACTTCGCGATCACCGAGCGGCGTGAGTTCGGCCTCACGGCCAAGGAAGCGATCCGGCGCGCCTGCCTGATCCGCTTCCGGCCGATCATGATGACAACGCTGGCGGCGATTCTCGGCGCGCTGCCGCTGGTGCTCGGCTCAGGTTATGGCTCGGAACTGCGCCGGCCGTTGGGGATTGCGATTATTGGTGGGCTGTTGTTCAGCCAGGTGCTGACGCTCTACACCACCCCGGTGATTTACCTCTGGCTCGACCGGGCGTCGCAACGCCTGGGGCGGCACAAGGAAGCAAGGTCATGAAACTCAGATATAGCGTGCTGTTGGCCAGCCTGGTGCTGGGGGGCTGCATGGTGGGGCCGGATTACCAGAAACCGGCGATGGAGCTGCCGCAATCGTTCAAGGAAGGCGCGCAGTGGCAGCGCGCGGTGTCCAACCCCCAAGGGGCGCTGGACAGCCAGTGGTGGCTGGCCTATCAGGACCCGGTGCTCAATGACTTGGTGGCGCGTTCGGCCAAGGCGAACCAGTCGATTATTGCGGCCGAGGCGGCGTATCGATTGGCCCAGGCGCAGGTGGCGTCGAGCCGCGCCGGGTTGTGGCCGACGGTGGGCGTGGGCTTGTCCGGTTCGCGCGGCGAGGGCGGCGACGGCAGCACGTCCAGCACCACCACCGCATCGACCGGGGTGAAGAACAGCGTCAACGCCACCTTGACCGCGAGCTGGGAGCCGGATTTGTGGGGTGAAGTGCGCCGGGGGATCGAATCGAGCCAGGCCACCGCCCAGCAATCGGATGCGCTGCTGGCCGGTGTGCGGTTGTCGATCAGTTCCAGCGTGGCGAGCAATTACCTGGCGTTGCGGCAGATGGATATCGATGTGCGCCTGTTGCAACAGCAGCAGAGCATCAATCAGCAATTGCTCGACATGATCCAGGCGCAGTTCACCCAGGGCGTGGCGACCAATGACCAGTTGCTGGTGGCTCAGGATCAATTGACCACCTCGATAGCCGGCTTGCAGACCTCGCTGCGTGATCGCGAACAGTACGAGCATGCCTTGGCGGTGCTGGTGGGCGTGGCGCCGAGTGAGTTCAGCATTGCGCCACGCACTGATTTTGCATTCGTGGTGCCACGGCCACCGTTGACCCTGGCCTCGACTTTGTTGCAACGCCGGCCTGACGTGGTTGCCGCCGAGCGCTCGGCGGCGGCGGCGAATGCCAAGATCGGCGTGGCTGAGGCGGCGTTTTTTCCGACCCTCGATCTCACGGCTCAATTGGGTTATCGCGGCAGTGCCTTGGGTGGGTTGTTTTCGTTGCCTAACCGCATCTGGACGCTGGGGCCGGCCTTGGCGGAGACGATTTTTGACGGCGGTGCGCGGGAGGCGGCGGTCAAGCAGGCTGAGGCGAGTTATGACCAGATTGCCGCCAACTACCGGGGCACGGTGTTGAGTGCCTTGCAGAATGTCGAGGACAACTTGTCGGCGATCAATCATCTGCAAACCCAAGCGGATGCGTTCCAGCAGGTCTACGCGCGCAACCAGCAACTGTTTGGCAGCCAGGAAGCGCAGTTGCGTGCGGGCACAGTCAGCCAGGAGACGGTGCTGACCCAGCAACTGGTGTTGCTGCAAGCGGAGCAGAACCTGCGTGATACCCAAGGGCAACTGAGCCAGGGCAGCGTGGCGCTGATCCAGAGCCTGGGCGGTGGTTGGCAGGCGCCCTGATGAGTTGATACACCGCAATCAAACTGTGGGAGCTGGCTTGCCTGCGATAGCCGCCTCCGGGCCGCCCAGTATTTTGCTGACCCAGCACATTCCAACTGTGGGAGCGGGCTTGCTCGCGAAGGCTATATGTCAGTTTGCTGGGATATTGATTCGGAGTGCATATCCATTGCTGCGGTAACGGCCGCTTAGGGTTCCGCTCTTACAGCGGGTCACTTTTGTAAAGACACAAAAGTGACCAAAAAGTCTTCGTCCCACCACTCGGTGCCTCGCCTGCGTTCGGCCAGCGTGGTTGACGGGGCGACTCAGATCAAGATCAAGATCAAAAGCAATCCACGCAGTGGAAACCTATATTCCCTCACGGTCGCCGCGTTATATTCGCGGCACTCTAATTTCAGGATGACCGCGTCATGGCAGGAAGCAGCTTACTGGTACTGATCGACGACATCGCCGCCGTCCTCGATGATGTGGCGTTGATGACCAAGATGGCCGCCAAAAAGACCGCCGGGGTGCTCGGCGATGACTTGGCGTTGAATGCCCAGCAGGTTTCCGGGGTGCGGGCCGAGCGGGAGATCCCGGTGGTGTGGGCGGTGGCCAAGGGTTCGTTTCTCAACAAGTTGATTCTGGTGCCTGCGGCGCTGCTAATCAGCGCGTTTGCGCCGTGGGCGGTCACGCCGTTGTTGATGCTGGGCGGGGCTTATCTGTGTTTCGAGGGCTTTGAGAAGCTCGCGCATAGCTTCATACACAAGCGCACTGAGGAACAGGCGCACTTGGTTGAAGCGGTGGCGGACCCGGCGACTGACTTGGTTGCGTTTGAGAAGGACAAGATCAAGGGCGCGATCCGTACCGACTTCATTCTGTCGGCGGAAATCATCGCCATCACCCTCGGCACGGTCGCCGATGCACCGTTGATGCAGCAGGTGATCGTGCTGTCCGGCATCGCCATTGTCATGACCATCGGCGTTTACGGCCTGGTCGCCGGTATCGTCAAGCTCGATGACCTCGGCCTGTGGCTGACCCAAAAGCCCGGCCAGGCCGCGCGTAGCATCGGCGGGGCGATTCTGCGTGCCGCACCTTACATGATGAAAAGCCTGTCGGTGATCGGCACGGCAGCGATGTTCATGGTCGGCGGCGGGATTCTCACCCACGGCGTGCCGGTGGTGCATCACTGGATTGAGACGGTGAGCCAGAGCGTCGGCGCCATGGCGTGGCTGATGCCGACGCTGCTCAATGCGGTGGCCGGCATTATTGCGGGGGCGGTAGCGTTGGTGGTGGTTCAAATCTTCGAGAAAATTTGGCACGCAGTAAGACATTGACAGGTGTTTGCCAGGGCGTGTGAGTCAGTCTAGTCGCAGCGCTTTAGGCTTTTCCCTACAGAGGACCCATTCAATCCTTCCTAAGATCTGCGGCTCTGTTTGGCCTATCCAGGCGTTTTACAGAGTCTGTTAATCAGGGAGTTTTAAATGAATTGGTATCTGGACGCACTGAAGAAATCATTTGTATTCGAGGGGCGGTCGAGCAGGAGAGCTTTCTGGTATTTTCAGTTGGTTGATAAGGTAATTGCAGGGGCATACATAGCGATTTGCAGTTGGTTTTTTGAAGATTGGATAAAAATTACCTTGGGTATTGGCTTGGGTTATTTGCTGCTGACGCTGCCAGCCAGGGTCACTCTGTTATGCCGAAGGCTCACCGATAACGGCATTAGCCAGGTCAACTCGTTCTGGACGTTGTTGCCTTTTGTCGGGTCGCTCTTCTGGGTTGGTTTTGGGTTATGCCCGGGCGTTAAAGAACAATCTGGCAGTCGCTCTGTGGATACGTCACGTACTGCTGAGTAATGTTGGAGCATAAACAAAAAAGCCACTCACTTAGGTGAGTGGCTTTTTCGCATCTGGATGGCGTTTACTCGGCAATCTGCAACTTGCGCGATTCGGTGTAGATATACCGCACCTTCTCGTACTCAAACGGCGAGTTCATCTGACCGTAGCGGAAGCTGGTCTGGTAGCGCTTGTCGACGGCGCGCAGAGCCCAGATTTCCGGATGGTTTTCGCTGACCTTGGACACGTTGAGGAAGTTGATCTCGGTTTCTGCGCCGTAGTCGACGATCAGGCCGGTGGTGTCGCGTAGGTTCGACGGGCCGAAGATTGGCAGCACCAGGTAGGCGCCGCCGGGTACGCCGTAGAAACCCAAGGTTTGACCGAAGTCTTCGCTCTGGCGCGGCAGGCCCATGGCGGTGGCCGGGTCCCACAGGCCGGCGACGCCAATGGTGGTGTTGAGCAGCAGGCGCCCGGTGGTTTCCAGGGAGCGATGGCCCTTGAGCTGCAGCAGGCTGTTCAACAGGTTGGGCACATCGCCCAGGTTGTTGAAGAAGTTGCTCACGCCGGTGCGCAGGAAGCTCGGGGTGACATAGCGGTAGCCGTCAACCACCGGCAGGAACACCCACTGGTCGAAGCGATAGTTGAAGTGGTACACGCGGCGGTTCCACGACTCCAGCGGGTCATACACGTTGAGCGCGGTCAGCGATGAACGCTCGAACTCGCGCTGGTCCAGGCCCGGGTTGAACTTGAGCTTGGTCAGCGGCTCCTTGAAACCGTCGGAATCAACCTTGACCGGTTCATGCGCCTTGCTGTTGTCGGCATTGGCGACGCCCGCGCACATCAGGGCGGCGAGCAGCAGAAGATATTTAGCCACGGAAGAACTCCAGCATGGCGTCGGCGTTGACGCGGTAATTGAGGTTGCCGCAGTGGCCGCCCAGCGGGTAGACGGTCAAGCGATCGCCGAAGGTTTTACGCAGGAAACCGAGGTCGCCAGGGCCGAGGATCACGTCGTCGGCGTTGTGCATCACCGCGATTTTCGGGCTGCTGTGCAGGTAGTCCTTGAGCGCGTACAGGCTCACTTGGTCAACCAGTTGCAGCAGGCTGCCGCCGTCGGAACGCGCGCGCCACATGGGGATCACTTGTTCGGTGAGGTAGCAGTCGAAGTCGCATTGCAGCGCGCGCTTGAGGAACGGCGTGAGGCTGGTGCCTTCGGTGATCGGGTATTTAGGCGGAATGATCAGGCCACGGCGGTTGATCAGGTCTGAGGTAAAGGCAATGTCGGCCGCCGAGAAGCGGAACGAGGTGCCGATCAGCATCGCCATTTGTTCGTTGGTCAGGTGCTGCTTGGAGTTCTGGAAGTCGTAGAGCAGGGCGTCATTGAGGTCGATGTAGCCCTTTTGCTGGAAGTAGCGGGTCAGCTTGCTCAGCACCAGCTCATAGAAAGTGGTGGTGTTGTTGATGCCTTTGACCTCGGTCTGTACCAGCTTGTCGAGGTTGGTGATGGAGGTGTAGAGGTTGACCGGCGGGTTGAGCAGCAGCACCTTTTTGAAGTTGAAGCTGCGACGGGTCTCGTCGAGCTTGCTGACAAACGCCGCATCCAGGGCACCGAGGCTGTAGCCGGTGAGGTAGAAGTCAGTCACCGGCAGCGAGGCGTTCTGCGCGCGCACGGCTTGCATCACGCGGTACATGTCCTCGGCGTCTTCCTGGGTAATCCCCGGGGTGGCGAAGCGCGAGGCGGCGCTGATGAAGTCGAAGCTGGTCGGCGACGACAGCTGCACCACGTGGTAGCCGGCCTGGTAATAGAGTTTTTTCAGGTATTCGTTGATGCTGCTGTCAAACCGCGCGCCGGTGCCCGCGATCAGGAAGATCAGTGGCGCGGCGTGGTCTTGTTTGGCGATGCGATAGGTGAGTTTCTTCACCGCCCAGAAGTTGTCCGGCAGGCTGAACTCGCGCTCGGGGCGCATGTTCAGCGTGTAGTCGGACTGGTTGATCTCGTCGTCGGTCGGCAATTTAGGCCGAAGGTCAGGCGGGGTGGTCGCAATGGTCGCTTCGAACGGGTTGGTCAAAGGGTAGCCATAGCTGGCCTGGTCGATGTCGACGGCCAGTGCTGACGCACTCAAAAATAGGCTGCCCAGCAAGGCAGCACAGCGCAAGGAACGGAGCATGACTTAATCCCTAAGAGGAAACGTGCTGAATGAAGTTCGCAGGCTATGACCACCGCGTTGCCACCGAAGTGCCAGCCTTCGGCACTAAAAGTCGGAAAAAAGCCACGGAATCGGGGTAATAGTAGCGAGAAGATACACTTTGCGAGGCCTGGATGAACACTTATCTGCGCACACCGCTTGCTAACGGCCGCCGTGGGATTAAGCTGAGCGCCGTTTTTGCCTATCGGAGTGCCTCATGTCCCGTCGTTTGCCGTTGATCCTGCTGCTTATTGCCTTGCCTTTATGGCTGGCCGCCAGTTATGGCGCACGTTACGGCTTTATGGAGGATGGCCAGTGGGTTGGCATCTGCGCCGATGAGGCCAGCCGCTGGGAATGCCAGTTGCGCTCGAACCTGGGGCTGATGATTCACTTCAAGGTGTTGGGCTGGGCCGCGTTGGTTACATCGGTGCTGGGATTTTTTGTGCCGGGCCGTGCCGGATGGGGCTTGGCCGTGTTGGGGATGGTGTTCGGCTTGCCGGCGCTGGCGTTGTACAACACCACGTTTGCGGTGTTTGCGGTGGTGATTGCAGGGTTGCGGCTGGTCAGGAAGCCGCGGGCGGCCTGACAGGCGCTCTTCGCCCGCAAGCCCGCTCCCACAGTTTGACCGCGTGAATTCGGCCTTAATGTGGGAGCGGGCTTGCCTGCGATGGCGGCCTTAAGCCTTGCGCACGCGCAAGCAACGCCACAAGGCTACAACCATCAGCACACTCACGATTGCCCAACCCCACGCCTGCTGGTTCTGCACACCTTCGCGATACAGCTGTGGCGCAATGCCAGCGCCGATGATGAAGGCCAGCAGCGCAATCTCCCGACGCGGGCCGGTTACCGGGCGAACCAGGTAAACCAGCGCCGGCAACACCAGCGCCGCACTCGGGAAGCTGCGATAACGCGGGTCAAACACCAGCGCCAGCATCATTACCGCACCGGCGAACCCGGCGATTGCCACCAGCCAGCCCGCGCGTTGCTCCAGCCAATTAAAGGCCCGCTCACGCCAACCGTCGCGCGCGCTCAGGGCCAGGGCGGCGTGGGCCAGCACCAGCAGGTTCAACACCACCAGCAAGCCTGCCCACACCCATTCATCGTTGAAGCGCGCGGTAACGCGGGTCAGTTCGGCCCAGGTGCCGATGGAACAGGCCGCTACGGCACCGAGCAATGGCAGCATGAGTGCTGCGCGCGTGCTGCGAACGCGCCCGCCAAGTACCAAGGTGCCCAGCAGGATAATCCCGCCCACGCCCAGCCACAGCGGCCAGTACGGCACATTGCTGACCGGCCCGGCGAGGATGCCCTTGTCCTGGCGATCAGCATCAAACAGCCCCCAGTAACCCCCGACCGCGCCTTCGCTGGCGCGTTTCCATGGCTGGTCAAAGGCTTCGATCAGGTTGTAATGCCAGCCATTGGCCTCGGCCATGGCCACAAAGCCGCGCATGAATTTGGCCTCATTGACCCGGCTCGGCACGGCGGTTTCGCGCTGGCGGCCTTCGCTGGGCCAGCCAGTCTCGCCGATCAGCACGTCCTTGGGAGCGAACTGGTTGCCGAAAGTCTGACGTACATCACCCACATGCTTGAGCGCCTGGTCGATGCCCGACGGGTCATCTTCCCAATACGGCAGCAGGTGAATGGTCAGGAAATCCACCGCCGGGGCGATTTCCGGGTGCTTGAGCCAGAACTCCCACACGTCGGCATAAGTCACCGGCTGTTTGATCTGGCTTTTGACCTTATGGATCAGCGTCACCAACTGCTTGGCGGTGACTTCCTTGCGCAGCAGCGCTTCGTTGCCGACGATCACCGAGGTGACCACGTCCGGGTTGGCGTTGGCGGCAGCGATCAGCTCGGCGACTTCTTTTTCGGTGGCAACCGGGTCACTGCTGACCCAGGCGCCGGCCATCAACTTCAACCCATGCTTACGTGCCAGGTCCGGCAAGGCTTCCAGGCCGGTCATGGAGTAGGTGCGAATGCATTCAAAGCGGGTGGCCAGCAGGGCCAGGTCGGCGTCCATGCGCTCGGGGCGCAGCTTGAAAGGCTGGTCGAACGGCGACTGGTCCTTGTCGAACGGCGTGTACGAGGCGCATTGCATTTTGTGGCTGGCGCTGGCCACGTCCGGCAACACCACGGGCCGGCCGAGGCCGTACCAATAGCCGACAAGGGCAAGCACGCCGAGGATCAGGGCGAAAATATAGGGCAGGGCAGGGAAGCGGGCAGTCGCGGGCATGGTCGGCTTATCTGGGGAGCAAAGGCGCGCATCTTACCCGGATTTAGCCCGTCCCAGTGCGGTCGCATAATTTAGACATGCAAAGTTCGGGCGGGATTTTGCTGCGATGTCCTACAAATCGTCCTGCTGGCGATGTGATGTCGTTTCTTGCTCACCTGAGGTCGCAGTCAGAGCAGGTCCAAGGCCCCGGCAGGTTGATGATCGAAGTGTCAGCACTCCACTGATGTCTGGGCCGCCGGATCGATGCGCGTGAAGGGGGCGCGGTGCACCACATAACAACAGGTTGACGTCGCTCGGCATCCGCCGGGCGCAGCACTTTCGGGGAAGTACTATGAAGATGCGACGACTCTTGGGCGCAGCTGCCACTCTGGTAGTTGCGATGAGCTCCACACTGGCCAGCGCCGACAGCAAAACCCTGAGCATCGGTTACGTAGATGGCTGGTCTGACAGCGTTGCCACCACCCACGTGGCGGCAGAAGTGATCAAGGAAAAGCTCGGTTATGACGTGAAACTGCAGGCCGTCGCTACCGGGATCATGTGGCAGGGCGTGGCCACCGGCAAGCTCGACGCCATGCTCTCTGCCTGGCTGCCCGTGACCCACGGTGAGTACTGGGCCAAGAACAAGGACAAGGTGGTCGACTACGGCCCCAACTTCAAGGATGCAAAAATCGGCCTGATCGTGCCGGAGTACGTCAAGGCCAAATCGATTGAAGACCTCAAGACCGACACCACCTTCAAGAACAAGATTGTCGGCATCGATGCCGGTTCAGGCGTGATGCTCAAGACCGACGAAGCCATCAAGGCCTATGGCCTGGACTACAAGCTGCAAGCCAGCTCGGGCGCCGCGATGATCGCCGAACTGACCCGTGCCGAAGACAAACAGGAGTCCATTGCAGTCACCGGTTGGGTGCCGCACTGGATGTTCGCCAAGTGGAAACTGCGTTTCCTGGACGATCCAAAAGGAATTTATGGGGCTGCTGAAACCGTCAACAGCATCGGCAGCAAGGGCCTGGAGAAGAAGGCGCCGGAAGTCGCCGCCTTCCTGAAGAAATTCCAGTGGGCCTCCGAGGATGAAATCGGCGAAGTCATGCTCGCTATTCAAGAGGGTGCCAAGCCGGATGCGGCGGCCAAGGACTGGGTGGCCAAGCACCCTGAGCGTGTGGCCGAGTGGATTGGTAAATAACCGTCGAGCTGTCTAGCTAGCACCTTGCAAGCCCGCCTGGCGTTTTCGTCAGGCGGGTTTTGTCGTTTCTGGGGTAAAGGCTGTCACTTTAATCAGTTCAAAGTTGGCGCCAACGCTAATGTCGTTCTAATACTAAGGTCGTCTGGAACCTGTTCTGCAGCCGCATACAGTGGATACGTTCCAATAATAAAAAAGCTGTGCTGCGAGGATAAAAACAATGAACGACAGCATTTACCTCTCGATTCAAAACAGCCCGCGTTTCAAGGAGCTGGTGAGAAAAAGGGAAAGGTTCGCCTGGATTCTCTCGGCGATCATGCTAGGGCTTTACTCCGCTTTCATCCTGTTGATTGCCTACGGGCCACAAGTGCTGGGGGCCAAGCTCAGCCCCGGTTCCTCGATTACCTGGGGAATCCCGATCGGGGTCGGGCTGATTGTGTCGGCCTTCATTCTTACCGGCATCTACGTACGGCGCGCCAACGGCGAATTCGACGACCTGAACAATGCGATTCTCAAGGAGGCTGCGCAATGATCCGGCGTTTATTGGCTGTAGGTGGCGCTTCGATCTTCGCGCCCGCCGTTTGGGCAGCGGATGCCTTGACCGGTGAAGTGCATAAGCAACCGCTGAATATCGCAGCGATCCTGATGTTCGTGGCGTTTGTCGGCGCAACGCTGTGCATCACCTACTGGGCGTCCAAGCGCAACAAATCGGCGGCTGACTACTATGCGGCCGGCGGCAAGATTACCGGCTTCCAGAACGGCCTGGCGATTGCGGGCGACTATATGTCGGCAGCGTCTTTCCTGGGTATTTCCGCGCTGGTGTTCACTTCCGGCTACGACGGCCTGATCTATTCGATCGGCTTCCTGGTGGGCTGGCCGATCATTCTGTTCCTGATCGCCGAGCGCCTGCGTAACCTGGGCAAGTACACCTTTGCCGACGTGGCGTCCTATCGCCTCGGGCAAACCCAGATCCGCAGCCTGTCGGCCTGTGGCTCGCTGGTGGTGGTGGCGTTCTACCTGATCGCGCAGATGGTTGGCGCGGGCAAGCTGATCCAACTGCTGTTCGGCCTGGATTATCATGTGGCGGTGATTCTGGTGGGCATCCTGATGTGCCTGTATGTGTTGTTCGGCGGCATGCTGGCGACCACCTGGGTGCAGATCATCAAGGCAGTGCTGCTGCTGTCCGGTGCCTCGTTCATGGCGCTGATGGTGATGAAGCACGTCAACTTCGACTTCAACACGCTGTTTGCCGAGGCGATCAAGGTTCACCCTAAAGGTGAAGCGATCATGAGCCCGGGCGGCCTGGTGAAAGACCCGATCTCGGCGTTCTCCCTCGGGCTGGCGCTGATGTTCGGTACTGCTGGCCTGCCGCACATCCTGATGCGCTTCTTCACCGTAAGCGACGCCAAGGAAGCGCGTAAGAGCGTGCTGTATGCCACCGGCTTCATCGGTTACTTCTACATCCTGACCTTTATCATCGGCTTTGGCGCGATCCTGCTGGTCAGCACCAACCCGGCGTTCAAGGACGCGGCAGGCGCCTTGCTTGGCGGCAACAACATGGCGGCGGTGCATTTGGCCAACGCGGTGGGCGGCAGTATTTTCCTGGGATTCATCTCGGCCGTGGCGTTTGCCACCATTCTGGCAGTGGTTGCCGGCTTGACCCTGGCGGGTGCTTCGGCGGTGTCCCACGACCTGTATGCCAGCGTGATCAAGAAGGGCAAGGCCAACGAGAAGGATGAGATTCGCGTGTCGAAGATCACCACCATCGCCCTGGCGGTGCTGGCAATCGGCTTGGGTATCTTGTTCGAGAGCCAGAACATTGCGTTCATGGTCGGCCTGGCGTTCTCCATTGCTGCCAGCTGTAACTTCCCGGTGCTGCTGCTTTCCATGTACTGGAAAAACCTCACCACCCGCGGCGCGATGATTGGCGGCTGGCTGGGCTTGATCAGTGCCGTTGGCCTGATGATCCTCGGCCCGACCATCTGGGTGTCGATCCTGCACCACGAGAAAGCTATCTTCCCGTACGAATACCCGGCGCTGTTCTCGATGATCATTGCGTTCATCGGCATCTGGTTCTTCTCCATCACCGACAAGTCGGCGGCGGCAGAGAAAGAGCGTGCGCTGTACTTCCCGCAGTTCGTGCGTTCACAAACGGGCCTGGGGGCGAGTGGGGCGGTTAACCACTAAGCGTCGTAACGGTTACAAAAAAAATGCCCCGGTCGTGAGATCGGGGCATTTTTTTGCTTTTATTGGTAACGGATTTCACAAAACTGTTTCTCAAGTCTGGCATCAATAAAAAGCAGATAGTTGATCGTTCCCACGCAGAGCGTGCGAACGATCAGTCGGTGGCTGGGGTTTCTGGGGTGTCTTGGCTGGCCTCATCGCGGGCAAGCCCGGCTCCCACCTTTGAAATGCATTCTCCCGTAGGAGCTGACTTGCCTGCGATGGCGCCGGGCCTGGCGACACAAACAAAAACGGCCTCCACAAAGGAGGCCGTTTTCAGTACAGCTAAGCGCTTGATGGCTTACTTGCGGTCTTCCAGCTTGGTGATGTCACGCGACTCGTAGCCGGTGTACAGCTGGCGCGGGCGGCCAATCTTGTACGGGCTGGAGAGCATTTCTTTCCAGTGGGAGATCCAGCCCACGGTCCGCGCCAGGGCGAAGATCACGGTGAACATGCTGGTTGGAATGCCGATCGCCTTGAGGATGATCCCCGAGTAGAAGTCGACGTTCGGGTACAGCGAGCGCTCGATGAAGTACGGATCGGTCAGCGCGATCTCTTCCAGGCGCATGGCCAGTTCGAGTTGCGGATCGTTCTTGATGCCCAGCTCCTTCAACACTTCGTCGCAGGTCTGCTTCATCACGGTGGCGCGCGGGTCACGGTTCTTGTAGACGCGGTGACCGAAGCCCATCAGCTTGAACGGATCGTTCTTGTCCTTGGCCTTGGCGATGAACTTGTCGATGTTCGAGACATCGCCGATTTCATCGAGCATGGTCAATACGGCTTCGTTCGCACCGCCGTGGGCAGGGCCCCAGAGTGCGGCGATACCGGCGGCGATACAGGCGAACGGGTTGGCACCCGAGGAGCCTGCCAGGCGTACGGTAGAGGTGGAGGCGTTCTGCTCGTGGTCGGCGTGGAGGATGAAGATCCGGTCCATGGCCTTGGCGAGTGTCGGGCTGATCGGTTTGATCTCGCACGGGGTGTTGAACATCATGTGCAGGAAGTTTTCCGCGTACGTCAGGTCGTTGCGCGGGTACATCATGGGTTGACCCATGGAGTACTTGTAAACCATTGCGGCCAGGGTTGGCATCTTGGCAACCAGGCGGATCGCGGAGATTTCGCGATGCTGCGGGTTATTGATGTCCAGGGAGTCGTGATAGAAGGCCGACAGGGCGCCAACCACGCCGCACATCACGGCCATCGGGTGGGCGTCGCGACGAAAGCCATTGAAGAAGGTCTTCAACTGCTCGTGAACCATGGTGTGGTTCTTCACGGTGCTGACGAACTGGGCTTTTTGCTCGGCTGTTGGCAATTCGCCATTTAGCAGCAGGTAGCAGGTTTCGAGGTAGTCCGATTGCTCGGCCAGCTGCTCGATCGGGTAGCCCCGGTGCAGCAGAATGCCATTGTCGCCGTCGATATAGGTGATCTTCGACTCGCAAGAGGCGGTCGACATGAAGCCTGGGTCGAAAGTGAAACGGCCCGTGGCCGTCAGGCCCCGTACGTCGATAACATCGGGACCAACGGTGCCGGTTAAAATGGGCAGCTCGACGGGGGCTGCGCCCTCGATGATCAACTGCGCTTTTTTGTCAGCCATGTGGCCTCCTATTTATGCTTCAAATCATCAGACAGACCCCCCACGCAGGGCCCGCACCACTATAGTGAGATAAATTCAGATGTCAATTTGCCTAAAGTCTTGCTCCAGAAGGCTTTAACCGTACTTTTTCGTCGAAATTGACTGCCATTTACGCCTTTTATCCCGCCAGCGCAATCAGCTATTAGGGTGAGGAGCGCGCGTTGTCATTAGTAACCTAACTGTCTATACTCGGCCACCGACCGCCAAGGGCTTTTGGGCTTGCTTTCATTGGGGGTCGCACTCCCTGGGTGGTGCTTACCTGACCAGTGCACTCCCCAACAACTTTGCCCTGATTGTTAGGGGCTCTTCAGTGTGAAAAAAAGCCGTGAATAGCCAACGACCTGTAAACCTAGACCTAAGGACCATCAAACTCCCCATCACCGGCGTTACGTCGTTCCTGCACCGTGTTTCCGGCATCATCCTGTTCCTGGGCTTGGGCATCATGCTTTATGCATTGAGCAAATCCCTGGGTTCCGAGGAAGGTTTTGCCGAGGTGAAGGCATGCTTGACCAGCCCGCTGGCCAAGTTCGTAGCATGGGGCCTCCTGTCCGCTCTGCTTTATCATCTGGTAGCCGGCGTGCGCCACTTGATCATGGATATGGGCATCGGTGAGACGCTGGAAGGCGGCCGCCTGGGCTCGAAAATCATCATCGCCATTTCCGTGGTGCTGATCGTTCTGGCAGGAGTTTGGATATGGTAACCAGCGTTACGAACCTTTCGCGTTCAGGCCTCTATGACTGGATGGCGCAGCGTGTGTCTGCGGTCGTTCTCGCGGCTTATTTCATTTTCCTGATCGGATACCTCGTCGCAAACCCGGGCATTGGCTATGAGCAATGGCACGGCCTGTTTTCCCACAATGCGATGCGAATCTTCAGTCTGCTGGCACTTGTAGCTCTGGGCGCTCACGCCTGGGTCGGCATGTGGACCATCGCGACTGACTACCTGACGCCGATGGCGCTGGGCAAGTCCGCGACTGCAGTCCGTTTCCTCTTCCAGGCAGTATGCGGCGTTGCGATGTTCGCTTACTTCGTCTGGGGTGTGCAGATTCTTTGGGGTATCTGATTCATGGCTAACATTCCAACTATTTCCTTCGACGCCATCATTATTGGTGGCGGCGGTGCTGGCATGCGCGCAGCGCTGCAGCTGGCCCAGGGCGGTCACAAGACTGCCGTGATCACCAAAGTGTTCCCAACGCGTTCCCACACCGTATCGGCCCAGGGTGGCATCACCTGCGCCATCGCGTCCGCCGACCCGAACGATGACTGGCGCTGGCACATGTACGATACCGTCAAGGGTTCCGACTACATCGGTGACCAGGACGCTATCGAATACATGTGTCAGGAAGGCCCGGCCGCCGTGTTCGAGCTGGACCACATGGGTCTGCCGTTCTCGCGTACCGAGCAGGGTCGTATCTACCAGCGTCCATTCGGCGGCCAGTCGAAGGATTACGGTAAAGGCGGCCAGGCTGCCCGTACGTGTGCTGCGTCCGACCGTACCGGTCACGCGCTGCTGCACACCCTGTATCAGGGCAACCTGAAAGCCGGCACCACGTTCCTGAACGAGTACTACGCAGTTGACCTGGTAAAAAACGCTGACGGCGCATTCGTTGGTGTGATCGCCATCTGCATCGAAACCGGTGAAACCTCCTACATCCGCGCCAAGGCTACCGTTCTGGCGACTGGTGGTGCAGGCCGTATCTACGCATCGACCACCAATGCCCTGATCAACACCGGTGACGGCGTTGGCATGGCACTGCGTGCAGGCGTACCGGTGCAAGACATCGAAATGTGGCAGTTCCACCCAACCGGCATTGCCGGCGCCGGCGTACTGGTAACCGAAGGTTGCCGTGGTGAAGGTGGCTACCTGATCAACAAGAACGGCGAGCGCTTCATGGAGCGTTATGCTCCGAACGCGAAAGACCTTGCCGGTCGTGACGTTGTAGCGCGTTCGATGGTCAAGGAAATCATTGCCGGTAACGGCTGTGGCCCCAATGGCGACCACGTACTGCTCAAGCTCGATCACCTGGGCGAGGAAGTACTGCACAGCCGCCTGCCGGGTATCTGTGAGCTGTCCAAGACCTTTGCTCACGTTGACCCGGTGGTTGCTCCGGTTCCGGTTGTTCCGACTTGCCACTACATGATGGGCGGCGTGCCGACCAACATTCATGGTCAGGCGATCACTCAGAACGCCGACGGCGTGGACGAGATCATTCACGGCCTGTTCGCGGTAGGCGAAGTGGCGTGCGTATCGGTTCACGGCGCCAACCGCCTGGGCGGCAACTCGCTGCTCGACCTGGTGGTATTCGGTCGTGCTGCCGGCCTGCACCTCGAGAAGGCATTGACCGACGGCATCGAATACGATGACGCGACCGACGCCAACATCGAAACTGCCCTGGCGCGTCTGAACGCTCTGAACGAGCGTACCGATGGCGAAGACGTGGCAACCCTGCGTCGCGAGCTGCAAAACTGCATGCAGAACTACTTCGGTGTATTCCGTACCGGCGAATACATGCAGAAGGGTATTGCCCAGCTGGCCGATCTGCGCAAGCGCATCGCCAACGTCAAGATCAACGATAAGAGCCAGGCGTTCAACACCGCTCGTATCGAGGCCCTTGAGCTGCAAAACCTGTTGGAAGTGGCTGAAGCGACTGCGATCGCCGCCGAGGTTCGTAAGGAATCCCGTGGTGCTCACGCTCGTGAAGACTTTGAAGACCGCGACGACGAGAATTGGTTGTGCCACACCCTGTACTTCCCGGGTGACAAGCGCGTGACCAAGCGTGCCGTGAACTTCTCGCCGAAAACGGTTCCGACGTTTGAACCGAAGATTCGGACTTACTAAGGGTGGCTGCCATGTTGAAAGTCAGTGTTTATCGCTACAACCCTGATCAGGACGCTGCGCCGTTCATGCAGGAATTCCAGGTTGATACCGGTGGTAAAGACCTGATGGTGCTGGACGTACTGGCCCTGATCAAAGAGCAGGACGAGGGTTTCTCCTATCGTCGCTCTTGCCGTGAAGGTGTGTGCGGTTCCGACGGCATGAACATCAACGGCAAAAACGGCCTGGCGTGCATCACGCCGCTGTCTGCCGTGGTGAAAGGCAACAAGCTGATCGTTCGTCCTCTGCCAGGTTTGCCGGTTATCCGTGACCTGGTCGTCGATATGAGCATCTTCTACAAGCAATACGAGAAAGTTAAGCCGTTCCTGCAGAACGACACGCCGGCTCCGGCCATCGAGCGTCTGCAGTCCCCGGAAGAGCGTGAAAAGCTCGACGGTCTGTACGAGTGCATCCTGTGCGCTTGCTGCTCGACTTCGTGCCCGTCCTTCTGGTGGAACCCGGACAAGTTCCTGGGTCCAGCTGCCCTGCTGCAAGCGTATCGCTTCCTGGCAGACAGCCGTGACACCAAGACGTCCGAGCGTCTGGCTTCACTGGATGACCCGTTCAGCGTATTCCGCTGCCGCGGGATCATGAACTGCGTCAACGTATGTCCCAAAGGCCTGAACCCGACTAAGGCCATTGGTCACATCCGTAACATGCTGCTGCAAAGCGGCGTGTAACCGACGTTGTAACAAAGCAGGACCGTTGTGCCCGTAAATGCTACGGCGCAGGCTTCAACCGGCGCCGTAGTTTTAACTTGAGCAGCGACTTACAAAGCCGCGGCTCTTATTTTGAAGAAATGAGACAAGCAGGGGCATTCGGGTTGGTACCCGAACTATCAGCGTGATCCTAAGTGGCTTGTTTTGGTCGCTGCACTTGGCCTTTTGCAAGCAAACTCGGTGTTTTCGCCGGTGGTGTCCCCAAATCGAGGGTGACCAAGCATGCAAGAAAGCGTGATGCAGCGCATGTGGAACAGCGGCTATCTTTCAGGTGGTAACGCTGCCTATGTGGAAGAGCTTTATGAGCTCTACCTGCACGACCCTAACGCTGTGCCAGAAGAATGGCGCACCAAATTTCAGACGTTGTCTTCAGACGGCAACGCTGCCACCGATGTATCGCACGCAACAATTCGCGATCAGTTTGTGCTGCTGGCAAAGAACCAGCGCCGCGCTCAGCCGGTTTCCGCCGGGAGCGTGAGCAGCGAGCACGAGAAGAAGCAAGTTGAAGTACTGCGACTGATCCAGGCTTACCGGATGCGTGGCCACCAGGCGGCCCAGCTTGACCCGCTGGGGCTCTGGCAGCGTCCTGCACCTGCTGACCTGTCGATCAATCATTACGGCTTGACCAATGCCGATCTTGATACGACCTTCCGTGCCGGCGACCTGTTCATCGGCAAAGAGGAAGCGAGCCTACGCGAAATTCACGAAGCGTTGCAGCAGACATATTGCCGCACCATCGGCGCTGAATTTACGCACATCACCGATTCCGAGCAGCGCCACTGGTTCCAGCATCGTCTGGAAGGTGTGCGTGGCCGTCCGGTTTTGTCTGCCGATGTACGCAGCCACTTGCTGGAGCGCGTGACCGCAGCCGAAGGTCTCGAGAAATACCTGGGTACCAAATACCCGGGCACCAAACGTTTCGGCCTGGAAGGCGGCGAAAGCCTGATTCCAATGCTCGACGAGCTGATCCAGCGTTCCGGTTCCTACGGCACCAAGGAAATCGTGATCGGCATGGCTCACCGTGGTCGCCTGAACGTGTTGGTCAACACCTTCGGCAAGAACCCGCGCGAGCTGTTCGACGAGTTCGAAGGCAAGAAGAAGGTCGAGCTGGGTTCCGGTGACGTTAAATACCACCAGGGCTTCTCGTCCAACGTGATGACCACCGGCGGTGAAGTTCACCTGGCCATGGCCTTCAACCCATCCCACCTGGAAATCGTTTCTCCAGTGGTCGAGGGTTCGGTTCGTGCTCGCCAGGATCGTCGCAACGATTCCACCGGTGAAAAGGTTCTGCCGATTTCCATCCACGGTGACGCGGCATTTGCCGGTCAAGGCGTGGTTCTGGAAACGTTCCAGATGTCGCAGACGCGCGGCTTCAAGACCGGCGGTACGGTTCACATCGTCATCAACAACCAGGTGGGTTTCACCATCAGCAACCCGCTGGACGCGCGCTCTACCGAGTACGCCACCGACGTTGCCAAGATGATCCAGGCGCCGATCCTCCATGTGAATGGTGATGATCCGGAAGCCGTGCTGTTCGTGACCCAACTGGCCATCGACTACCGCATGCAGTTCAAGCGTGACGTGGTGATCGACCTGGTCTGCTACCGTCGTCGCGGTCACAACGAAGCGGATGAGCCTAGCGGCACCCAGCCGTTGATGTACCAGCAAATCACCAAGCAGCGCACCACCCGTGAGCTGTACGCCGAAAGCCTGATCAAGGCCGGTGTGGTTGACGACGCGCGTGTTCAGGCGAAGATCGATGAATACCGCAACGCGCTGGACAACGGTCTGCACGTAGTAAAAAGCCTGGTTAAAGAGCCGAACAAAGAGTTGTTCGTTGACTGGCGTCCGTACCTGGGCCACGCCTGGACTGCGCGTCACGACACCTCGTTCGATCTGAAAACCCTGCAGGAACTGTCCGCCAAGCTGCTGGAAATTCCAGATGGCTTCGTGGTGCAGCGCCAGGTTGCGAAGATCTACGAAGACCGTCAGAAGATGCAAGCCGGCGGCCTGCCGATCAACTGGGGTTACGCTGAAACCATGGCGTACGCGACCCTGGCGTTCGAAGGTCACCCGATCCGCATGACCGGCCAGGACATCGGCCGCGGTACGTTCTCGCACCGCCACGCGGTATTGCACAACCAGAAAGACGCGGGCACCTACATCCCGTTGCAGAACCTGTACGAAGGCCAGCCACGTTTCGACCTGTACGATTCGTTCCTGTCCGAAGAAGCCGTACTGGCGTTCGAATACGGTTACTCGACCACCACGCCAAACGCGCTGGTGATCTGGGAAGCCCAGTTCGGCGACTTCGCCAACGGTGCCCAGGTGGTTATCGACCAGTTCATCACCAGCGGCGAGCACAAGTGGGGCCGTCTGTGCGGTCTGACCATGCTGCTGCCACACGGTTATGAAGGTCAGGGTCCGGAGCACTCTTCGGCCCGTCTGGAGCGTTACCTGCAGCTGTGCGCCGAGCACAACATCCAGGTGTGCGTGCCGACTACTCCGGCCCAGATCTACCACTTGCTGCGTCGCCAGGTGATCCGCCCGCTGCGCAAGCCGCTGGTAGTGCTGACCCCGAAATCGCTGTTGCGTCACAAATTGGCCATCTCGACCCTGGAAGATCTGGCCGACGGTTCGTTCCAGACCGTGATTCCAGAAATCGACACCCTGGACGCCGCCAAGGTCACTCGCCTGATCCTGTGCAGCGGCAAGGTTTACTACGACTTGCTGGAAAAACGCCGTGCCGAAGGCCGCGAAGACATCGCCATCGTGCGTATCGAGCAGCTTTACCCGTTCCCGGAAGACGACCTGATGGAGGCCATCGCGCCTTACACCAACCTCACCAACGTGGTGTGGTGTCAGGAAGAACCGATGAACCAGGGCGCGTGGTACAGCAGTCAGCATCACTTGCGTCGCAGCATCGGTAACCACAAAACAGGCCTTGGCCTTGAGTATGCCGGTCGTGATGCTTCTGCTGCACCTGCGTGTGGTTATGCGTCGATGCACGCCGAGCAGCAGGAAAAACTGCTGCAAGATGCTTTCACTGTTTAACGCCTTCGCGCTGACTGAAACCGAATTTTAAGGACCCACAGATAATGGCTATCGAAATCAAAGCCCCGTCATTCCCGGAATCGGTTGCCGATGGCACCGTTGCCACCTGGCACAAGAAACCAGGCGACGCCGTAAAGCGTGACGACCTGATCGTCGACATCGAGACCGACAAAGTCGTTCTGGAAGTGTTGGCTGAGGCTGACGGCGTACTGGGCGCAATCGTTGCCGAAGAAGGCGCTACCGTTCTGTCGAACCAGATCCTGGGCTCGATCGAAGAGGGCGGCGCTGCTGCTCCTGCTCCAGCCGCTGCCCCAGCCGCTGCTGCTGCACCGGCTGCTTCGGCTCCAGCTGCACCGGCTGCTGCTGGCGAAGATCCAATCGCTGCACCGGCTGCGCGTCAGCTGGCTGAAGAGAACGGCATCAACCTGGCGTCCATCAAGGGCACCGGCAAAGACGGCCGTGTCACCAAGGAAGACGTGGTGGCTGCAGTTGAAGCCAAGAAAAACGCTCCAGCTGCCGCACCTGCCAAGGCTGCTGCCCCGGCTGCCGCTGCGCCTGTGTTCGCCGCTGGCGACCGCACCGAGAAGCGTGTACCGATGACTCGCGTACGTGCCACCGTGGCCAAGCGCCTAGTCGAAGCACAGTCGAACATGGCGATGCTGACCACCTTCAACGAAGTCGACATGACCGAAGTCATGGCCCTGCGTTCGAAGTACAAGGACCTGTTCGAGAAGTCCCACAATGGCGTGCGCCTGGGCTTCATGTCGTTCTTCGTGAAGGCAGCCACCGAAGCGCTGAAACGCTTCCCGGCAGTCAACGCTTCGATCGACGGCAGCGACATCGTTTACCACGGCTATGCAGACATCGGCGTTGCCGTGTCCAGCGACCGTGGCCTGGTGGTACCGGTTCTGCGTAACGCCGAACTGATGAGCCTGGCTGAAATCGAAGGCGGCATCGCCGGCTTCGGCAAGAAAGCCCGTGACGGCAAGCTGACCATCGACGAGATGACCGGTGGTACCTTCACCATCACCAACGGTGGTACCTTCGGTTCGATGATGTCGACCCCGATCGTCAACCCGCCACAAGCTGCGATCCTGGGCATGCACAACATCATCCAGCGTCCGATGGCCATCAACGGCCAAGTCGTGATCCGCCCAATGATGTACCTGGCACTGTCTTACGATCACCGCCTGATCGATGGTAAAGAAGCCGTGACTTTCCTGGTGACCATCAAGAACCTGCTGGAAGACCCGGCTCGTCTGCTGCTGGACATTTAAAGACGCAGCGGCAAGTTGCGAGCTACAAGCTGTAGGAAAAAGCAGCTTGGCTTGCGGCTTGTCGCTTGAAGCTTGTCGCTGAATAGAGGAACTATTTTCATGTCGCAGAAATTTGACGTTGTAGTGATTGGTGCAGGTCCTGGCGGCTACGTTGCCGCCATCAAGGCCGCACAACTGGGCCTCTCGACTGCTTGCATCGAAAAATACACCGACAAGGAAGGCAAACTGGCGCTGGGCGGTACTTGCCTGAACGTAGGTTGCATTCCTTCCAAGGCGCTGCTGGACAGCTCCTGGAAATTCCACGAAGCCCAGAGCGGTTTCGCGATCCACGGCATCAACCATGCTGGCGTGACCATGGACGTGCCAGCAATGGTCGGCCGTAAAGCCAACATCGTTAAAGGCCTGACTTCCGGCGTTGCCACCCTGTTCAAGGCCAACGGCGTTACGTCCCTGCAAGGTCACGGCAAACTGCTGGCCGGCAAGAAAGTTGAAATCACCAAGCCGGACGGTTCGGTAGAAGTCATCGAAGCCGAGAACGTGATCCTGGCTCCAGGCTCGCGTCCAATCGACATTCCACCGGCTCCAGTTGACCAGAACGTGATCGTTGATTCGACCGGCGCCCTGGAATTCCAAACTGTTCCAAAGCGTCTGGGCGTGATCGGCGCTGGCGTCATCGGTCTGGAGCTGGGTTCGGTATGGTCCCGCCTGGGTTCTGAAGTCACCGTTCTGGAAGCCCTGGACACGTTCCTGCTGGCTGCCGACACCGCGGTGTCCAAAGAAGCGCTGAAAACCCTGACCAAACAAGGTCTGGACATCAAGCTGGGCGCCCGTGTTACCGGTTCCAAGGTCAACGGCGAAGAAGTCGTGGTGACCTACACCGATAAAGAAGGCGAGCAGACCATCACCTTCGACAAGCTGATCGTAGCCGTTGGTCGCCGTCCAGTGACCACCGACTTGCTGGCTTCCGACAGCGGCGTGAACAT
Organism: Pseudomonas sp. MF6747; assembly: GCF_963890955.1. NCBI lineage: Bacteria > Pseudomonadati > Pseudomonadota > Gammaproteobacteria > Pseudomonadales > Pseudomonadaceae > Pseudomonas > Pseudomonas sp. MF6747. The sequence continues at coordinate 24,065 of NZ_CAWPSZ010000023.1, read as the reverse complement.
CGACGAGCGTGGTTTCATCCACGTTGACGATCACTGCGCTACCACCGTGCCTGGCGTTTACGCCATCGGCGACGTGGTGCGCGGCATGATGCTGGCGCACAAGGCTTCCGAAGAAGGCATCATGGTTGTCGAGCGCATCAAGGGTCACAAAACCCAGATGAACTACGACCTGATCCCGTCCGTTATCTACACCCACCCGGAAATTGCATGGGTCGGCAAGAACGAACAGCAGTTGAAAGCTGAAGGCGTTGAAGTTAACGTCGGCACCTTCCCGTTTGCCGCTTCTGGCCGTGCCATGGCAGCCAACGACACCGGTGGTTTTGTCAAAGTCATCGCTGATGCCAAGACTGACCGCGTATTGGGCGTCCACGTGATTGGCCCGAGCGCTGCAGAACTGGTTCAGCAAGGCGCGATCGGTATGGAATTCGGCACCAGCGCCGAGGACCTGGGCATGATGGTCTTCTCCCATCCGACCCTGTCCGAAGCGCTGCATGAAGCCGCGTTGGCTGTGAATGGCGGCGCCATCCACATCGCCAACAAGAAGAAGCGCTAAGCGAGATAATAAGAAACCACGGCGGTTGCCCGTCGTGAGCCTTGCGCGCAAGACTCACCGCGGAATATCCGCTGGACGCAGTCTTGCGCAGCTTTACGGGCGTTAAGCCCTGGAAGTTGTGCAAGCAGCAGTCACAGGTGGCGCGGCACTCATAATGAGCGCAGCGCCGAATGCGCAGTACCTAACGAAGACGGTAAAAAGCATGAATCTTCACGAGTATCAGGGTAAGCAGCTGTTCGCTGAATACGGCCTGCCAGTATCCAAGGGTTACGCAGTAGACACCCCGGAAGCAGCAGCAGAAGCTTGCGACAAAATCGGTGGTACCGAGTGGGTTGTCAAAGCCCAGGTCCACGCTGGTGGTCGCGGTAAAGCGGGCGGCGTTAAGCTGGTTCGCAGCAAAGAAGACGCCAAGGCCTTCGCACAGCAGTGGCTGGGCAAGCGTCTGGTGACTTACCAGACTGATGCCAATGGCCAACCAGTCACCAAGATCCTGGTTGAATCGTGCACTGATATCGCTAAAGAGCTGTACCTGGGCGCTGTCGTTGACCGTTCGAGCCGTCGCATCGTGTTCATGGCTTCCACCGAAGGTGGCGTGGACATCGAGAAGATCGCTCACGAAACCCCAGAAAAAATTCTGAAAGCCACTATCGATCCACTGGTTGGCGCTCAGCCATTCCAGGGTCGCGAGCTGGCTTTCCAGCTGGGCCTGGAAGGCAAGCAAGTTGCCCAGTTCGCCAAGATCTTCGTAGGTCTGGCCAAACTGTTCCAGGATCACGATCTGGCCCTGCTGGAAGTGAACCCGCTGGTGATCAAGGCTGACGGCGATCTGCACTGCCTCGACGCCAAGATCAACATCGACGCCAACGCCATGTACCGTCAGCCTAAGCTGAAGACTTTCCACGATCCGTCGCAAGACGATCCGCGCGAAGCGCACGCTGCCAAGTTCGAACTGAACTACGTAGCGCTGGAAGGTAACATCGGTTGCATGGTCAACGGTGCTGGCCTGGCCATGGGTACCATGGACATCGTCAACCTGCATGGCGGCAAACCAGCCAACTTCCTCGACGTGGGCGGCGGTGCTACCAAAGAACGCGTGACCGAAGCGTTCAAGATCATCCTGTCCGACTCCAACGTCGCTGCAGTATTGGTTAACATCTTCGGCGGCATCGTTCGTTGCGACATGATTGCCGAAGGCATCATCGGTGCAGTGAAAGAAGTCGGCGTTAAAATCCCGGTTGTTGTTCGCCTTGAAGGTAACAACGCTGAACTGGGCGCTAAAGTACTGGCAGAAAGCGGTTTGAACATCATCGCGGCTACCAGCCTGACCGACGCTGCTCAACAAGTTGTCAAAGCTGCGGAGGGCAAATAATGAGCGTCCTGATCAATAAAGACACCAAAGTTATCTGCCAGGGTATTACCGGTTCGCAAGGTAGTTTCCACACCCAGCAAGCCATCGAATACGGCACCAAGATGGTTGGCGGCGTAACGCCGGGCAAAGGCGGCACCGAGCACCTGGGTCTGCCAGTGTTCAACACCGTGAAAGACGCTGTAGCTGCCACTGGCGCCACCGCCAGCGTGATCTACGTTCCAGCTCCTTTCTGCAAGGATTCCATCCTGGAAGCAGCATTCGGCGGCATCAAGCTGATCGTTTGCATCACCGAAGGCATTCCTACCCTGGACATGCTGGACGCTAAAGTTAAGTGCGACGAGCTGGGCGTAGTCCTGATCGGCCCTAACTGCCCAGGCGTGATCACCCCAGGCGAATGCAAGATCGGCATCATGCCAGGTCACATTCACTTGCCAGGCAAGGTCGGTATCGTTTCGCGTTCCGGCACCCTGACCTACGAAGCTGTGAAGCAAACTACTGACGCCGGTTTCGGTCAGTCGACTTGCGTCGGCATCGGCGGTGACCCGATCCCAGGCTCGAACTTCATCGACATCCTGAAGCTGTTCCAGGAAGACCCGAAGACCGAAGCGATCGTGATGATCGGTGAGATCGGCGGTTCGGCTGAAGAAGAAGCGGCTGCCTACATCAAGGCACACGTGACCAAGCCGGTTGTTTCCTACATCGCTGGTGTGACTGCCCCTGCGGGCAAGCGCATGGGCCATGCTGGCGCAATCATCTCTGGCGGCAAAGGCACTGCAGACGAGAAATTCGCTGCACTGCAAGACGCAGGCGTTAAAACCGTGCGTTCGCTGGCAGACATCGGCAAAGCCCTGGCTGAGCTGACGGGTTGGGCTGTCAAGTAAGCCTCGCGCTTAGCTGACGCTTCACCCACACAAAGGCCACCTTCGGGTGGCCTTTGTGCGTTCTAAAGATTGTTGAAGATCAAAATGTGCGAGTGGGCTTGCTCGCGAATGCGCAGGATCAGTCGGTAAATTGGGTACTGACAGACCGTATTCGCGAGCAAGCCCGCTCCCACATTGTTCTGTATTAACAACGTTAAGTATGAAAACGCGACATTTGAATGTCGCTTATCGGACAGTTCGCCCCGCAACAGTGCGTTTGTCAGCCCAATTCTGTACTCTAGCCGCCTCTTTATGCGTCCGCATCCCAAAAGGAAGCCGCGCGCCAGACCGGTCGGTCCCCATAAGGACCGGCAGCAGTTCCCTCATCCACAGGGAATCCCTCTCTAAATTCCGATTCAGTAGTGTGGTATTTCCTGAAATGAAAGTGTTGAAAAGCCAGGATATCCTGGCGTTAGGCTTTATGACTTTTGCCCTGTTCGTGGGCGCCGGCAACATCATTTTCCCGCCTATCGTTGGTTTGCAGTCCGGGCCTCACGTCTGGATGGCAGCGCTGGGCTTCCTGATCACCGCGGTCGGTCTGCCGGTGGTCACCGTCATCGCCCTGGCCAAGGTCGGCGGCGGTATGGACGCGTTGAGCAGCCCGATCGGCAAGATCGCCGGCGGCCTGCTCGCGGCGGCGGCATACCTGGCGGTAGGGCCGCTGTTCGCCACCCCGCGTACCGCGACCGTTTCGTTTGAAGTGGGCCTGGCGCCGCTGACTGGCGAAAGCCCGCTGGCGCTGTTCCTATACAGCTCGGTGTATTTCCTGGTGGTGTTCTTCGTGTCCCTGTACCCGGGCCGCCTGCTGGACACTGTCGGTCGCTTCCTGGCGCCACTGAAAATCATCGCCCTGGCCATTCTGGGCATCGCTGCATTTGCCCTGCCGGCCGGTGATGTCGGCGTGGCGACACCGGAATACGTGGCCGCACCGTTCTCCCAAGGCTTCATCAATGGTTACCTGACCATGGATACCCTGGGCGCGCTGGTGTTCGGGATCGTCATCGTCAATGCCATCCGTTCCCGTGGCGTCGAATCGCCACAGCTGATCACCCGCTACGCAATCATTGCCGGGTTGATTGCCGGCGTGGGCCTGGCGCTGGTGTACGTCAGCCTGTTCCGCCTGGGCTCAGGCAGCCATGCCGTGGCCGCCGGTGCGAGCAACGGTGCGGCGGTGCTGCACGCTTACGTGCAACACACGTTCGGCTCTCTGGGCAGCGGCTTCCTTGCCGTGTTGATCTCCCTGGCGTGCCTGGTCACCGCTGTGGGCCTGACCTGCGCGTGTGCCGAGTACTTCAGCAAAATCCTGCCGCTGTCCTACAAGACGCTGGTAGTGATCCTGGCGCTGTTCTCGCTGTTTGTGTCCAACCTGGGCCTGACCAAGCTGATCGCCTTCTCGATTCCGGTGCTTACCGCAATCTACCCGCCGTGCATCGTGCTGGTGGCCCTGAGCTTCTGCAAAGACTTCTGGTTGGAGCAGGGCCGTATCGTTGGCCCGGTAATGCTGGTGTCGTTCATCTTTGGTTGCATCGATGCGCTTAAGGGCGCAGGCCTGGCTGATTGGTTGCCTGCCCAGCTGGCGCACCTGCCGCTGAGCGAGCAAGGCCTGGCATGGCTGGTGCCGTCGGTGATGACGCTGGTCGTTGCATTTGTGGTTGATCGCATGCTCGGCAAGCGTAGCGAAGCCATCGCGTAACGAGCGGTTTCACGCGGCATCGAAATGCCCCGTATCAATCGATACGGGGCATTTTTTATGCCTGTGAGACTACTCCCCTCTAAAGTTGAAGCACGGTCAGTGTGGGAGCTCGTTTGCCTGCGATTGCTGCATCACCCGATCTACCGCTCTCGCAGGCAAGCCAGCGCCCACATTTGAACCGAGTTCGTCCCCATTCACTGCGTATAAGGCCCCGCATGTCGTTCATCGAAACCCATCAGGTCCACCTGCTCGCCGCCCTCTGGTTCGTCCTGTGCTGGGGGGGTTACACCCGATACGCCACTTGGAAGGCCCGTGACACCGCCTGCCTGGCCAGCGTGCTGCATTTGTATCGCGAGGACTGGATGCGCCGCATGTTGCTGCGCGACAACCGCATCGCCGACGCCAGCGTGATCGGCAACCTGGAGCGCAACGCTTCGTTCTTCGCCTCCAGCACGTTGATCATCCTCGCCGGCATTCTTACCGTGCTCGGTGCGTCCGAGCGGGCGGTGTCGGTGCTGGCGGACATACCCATGGTGCAGCAGGCGTCCCAAGGCATGTCGGAAATCAAGCTGCTGTGCCTGGCGCTGGTGTTCGTCTACGCGTTTTTCACCTTCAGCTGGTGTATGCGCCAATACAACTTTGCCGCGGTGCTGGTGGGGTCGGCGCCGATGATCGGTGAGCGGCATGTATCGGAGCAGGAGCGCAAAGCGTTTGCGCTGCGAGCAGCCAGAGTGATCTCCATGGCCGCCAACCAATTCAACTTTGGCCTGCGCGCTTATTATTTCGGCATGACCATGCTCGCCTGGTTTGTCAGCCCCTGGTTGTTCATGTTGATGAGCGGTGGGGTAGTGGTGGTGTTGTACCGTCGGGAGTTTCATTCCGACGTACTGCAGGTGATGGTCTATACCCCGACCGATACGCCGGCATCCGAAGTGGCTAAAGACGCAGTGTCTTAACTAGGGCGTCCGGTTAGTCCAACTTTTGACCCACGACTAAACAGCAGGCAAAGAAAAGCCCGCTATGTAAGCGGGCTTTCTTTCGCAGCACTTGCCAGGCTATTAAGGCTTGGCAGGTGCTACTGGAGTAGCGGTACCGTCTTCTTTCGCTTTTTCAGCGTTTGCATCAGCCTGAGCTTTGGCAGCATCGGCGTTTTCTTTTGCAGCGTCGTTCACTTTATCCTGTGCTTTCGCCATGTCCTTCTGAGCTTGCTCAGAATGCGACTGTGCATCTTGGGCTTTGTCTTCGGATTTTTTATCGCAGGCAGCGAGGCCGAGGGCGGCGGCGAGCATCATGGAAATAGCTAAAGTCTTGCGCATGGGGTGTTTCTCCTTATTGAAGATATCTACTGGCCTTTCGAGCCTAGGGGGTCAGCATTAGTTCCTTTTATTCCCCAGATATATAAACACCGGTGATCAAGGAACTTTCAACCGCACGACATACTCCGCGGATCAACACTAACAAGAGTCTAGACCACATGACCGAAAATCCCCTGTTAGCCCGTGCCACGCGCTTTGTTTCGGCGCTGCGCCATTGCCAGGTGCTGGGCATCACCGTCCATGCTGCCAGCGACGAAGGCATGACGCTGTGCCTGCCTTACGCCCCGCATATCGTCGGTGATCCCCAGACCGGCGTGATTCACGGCGGCGCATTGACCTCCTTGATGGACACGGCCTGCGGCATGGCAACCCTGTGTGTATTGCCCGAGTTCGAGGTGTGCCCAACCCTGGACCTGCGCGTTGACTACATGCACCCCGCCGAACCGCACAAACCGGTTTATGGCTTTGCGCAATGTTACCGAGTGACCACCGACGTGATCTTCACCCGTGGTTTCGCTTATCAGGACGACCCGCAACAGCCGATCGCCCATGTGGTGGGCACATTCATGCGCATGGGCAAGCGCCTCAAGGGCACCGAAGGGCTGGGCAGCACCATCAAGGGAGAGCGAGCATGACACACCGATTCAAAACCCGTCTCGAACAGGCCCATGAGCGCGGTAACTATGAAGCGCTGCTCGACCTGATTCCCTACGCCAAGCTGATCGGCATTGAGTGCACGCGTCTGGGAGATGAATTGCTGTTTCGCATGCCGGCCAACAAGGACAACATTGGTAACCCGATATTGCCGGCGCTGCACGGTGGCGTGATTGCCGGGTTCATGGAGTTGTCGGCGGCGTTGCACCTGCTGGTATTTACCGGCTCGCCCGGCATTCCGAAAATCATCGACTTTTCCCTCGATTACCTGCGCGCCGGCCAGTTTCGCGACACTTACGCCAAATGCCAGGTTTGGCGCCAGGGCCGCCGAGTTGCCAATGTGGCAATCACCGCCTGGCAAAGTACCCCGGCCGAACCGATTGCCACCGCCCGTGCACATTTCAAAATCGAGGAATCGGCGCGCCCTTGAAATCCTGGTCTTAGCCCCCAACTTTGATGACAACCCGCCGCCAACCCTCAAGGGCGCGGCCACTGCCATCCAATTGGAGTTTGATGACCATGAGTGTGGAAACTCAAAAGGAAACCCTGGGCTTCCAGACCGAGGTGAAGCAGCTGCTGCACCTCATGATCCATTCGCTGTATTCCAACAAGGAAATCTTCCTTCGCGAATTGATCTCGAACGCCTCAGACGCTGTCGACAAATTACGTTTCGAAGCCCTGTCCAAGCCTGAGTTGCTGGAAGGTGGCGCCGAACTGAAAATTCGTGTGAGCTTCGACAAAGACGCCAAGACCGTCACCCTCGAAGACAACGGCATCGGCATGAGCCGCGAAGACGCGATCACCCATTTGGGCACCATCGCCAAATCCGGCACCGCCGATTTCATGAAAAACCTGTCGGGCGACCAGAAAAAAGATTCGCACCTGATCGGTCAGTTCGGTGTGGGCTTCTACTCGGCCTTCATCGTCGCCGACAAGGTTGAAGTGTTCAGCCGTCGCGCCGGCCTCGACGCCAGCGAAGGCGTGCACTGGTCCTCCAAAGGTGAGGGCGAGTTCGAAATCGCCACCATCGACAAGGCTGACCGTGGCACCCGCATCGTGCTGCACCTCAAATCCGGTGAAGATGAATTCGCCGACGGTTACCGCCTGCGTAACATCATCAAGAAGTACTCCGACCATATTGCTTTGCCAATCGAGCTGCCTAAAGAACAGGCGGCTGTCGAGGGCGAAGAAAAACCTGCCCAGGAATGGGAAGTGGTCAACCGTGCCAGCGCCCTGTGGACCCGTCCTCGCACCGAGGTGAAGGACGAGGAGTACCAGGAGTTCTACAAGCACATCGCTCACGACTACGAAAACCCGCTGAGCTGGAGCCACAACAAGGTCGAAGGCAAGCTGGAATACAGCTCGCTGCTTTACGTACCGGCCCGTGCGCCGTTCGACCTGTACCAGCGTGAAGCGCCAAAAGGCCTGAAGCTCTACGTGCAGCGCGTGTTCGTGATGGACCAGGCGGAATCCTTCCTGCCGTTGTACCTGCGCTTCATCAAGGGTGTGGTCGACTCCAACGACCTGTCGTTGAACGTGTCGCGCGAAATCCTGCAGAAAGACCCGATCATCGACTCCATGAAGTCGGCGCTGACCAAGCGCGTACTCGACATGCTGGAGAAACTGGCGAAGAACGAGCCAGAGCAATATAAGAGCTTCTGGAAAAACTTCGGCCAGGTCATGAAAGAAGGCCCGGCGGAAGATTTTGCCAACAAGGAAAAAATCGCCGGCCTGCTGCGCTTTGCGTCCACCCTGGGTAATGACGGTGAGCAGGTTGTGTCGCTGGCCGAATACCTGGCGCGCGCCAAGGAAGGTCAGGACAAGATCTACTACCTGACCGGTGAAACCTACGCGCAGGTCAAAAACAGCCCGCACCTGGAAGTCTTCCGCAAGAAAGGCATCGAAGTGCTGCTGCTGACCGACCGTATCGATGAGTGGCTGATGAGCTACCTCAGCGAGTTCGACGGCAAAACCTTCGTCGACGTGGCCCGTGGTGACCTGGACCTGGGTAACCTGGACTCCGAAGAGGAGAAAAAAGAAGCCGAAGAAGTCGCCAAGGCCAAAGAAGGCCTGGTTGAACGAATCAAGACCGCCTTGGGCGATGCCGTCAGCGAAGTGCGGGTTTCCCACCGTCTGACCGACTCGCCGGCGATCCTGGCCATTGGCGAGCAGGACCTGGGCATGCAGATGCGTCAGATCCTCGAAGCCAGCGGTCAGAAGGTTCCGGATTCCAAGCCGATCTTCGAATTCAACCCGGCTCACCCGCTGATCGAGAAACTCGATGGCGAGCAAAGCGAAGAGCGTTTTGGCGACCTGTCGCACATCCTCTTCGACCAGGCGGCGCTCGCCGCTGGCGACAGCCTGAAAGACCCGGCCGCCTACGTGCGCCGACTGAACAAGCTGTTGGTTGAACTGTCGGTTTAACACCGTTGTAGAAAAACCCGCTTCGGCGGGTTTTTTCGTTCTACGCATCTCAACTGGAGTAAATGATGAGCCAAGTCACTGTGCGTTCCATGGTCTATCAGATTGATGGCCAGTCTTATGAGAGCCGCCTGGCGTTCGATGCCAGCCACCAGGGCCCGCTGCCGGGTCTGCTGATGGCGCCGAACTGGATGGGTGTGAGTGCAGGAGCTGAAGAGATTGCCAAAAGCGTGGCTGCCAAGGGCTACGTGGTGCTGATCGCCGACCTGTACGGCCAAACCGTGCGCCCCTCCAATGGCGATGAAGCCGGCGCGGCCATGATGCCGTTGAAGAATGATCGCCCGTTGCTGAACAAGCGCATGCAGGCGGCCTTCGAGCAACTGCAAGGCCAGACCGAGGCGGCGGTGGATACCTCCAGGCTTGCGACCTTTGGTTTTTGCTTCGGCGGTTGCTGCTCCCTGGAGCTGGCGCGTACCGGCGCCCCATTGAAGGCCGCCGTGTCGTTCCACGGCACCCTCGACACGCCGAACCCGGCCGATGCGAAGAACATCAAAGGCTCGGTGTTGGTGCTGCACGGTGCGTCCGATCCCTTGGTGCCGAAAGAGCAACTGCCAGCGTTTGAAGATGAAATGAACGCGGCCGGTGTGGATTGGCAACTGCTGAGCTACGGTGGCGCCGTGCATTCCTTCACCGACCCGCACGCCAATGTGCCGGGCAAGATGATGTATGACGCAAAGACCGCTGCGCGTGCGTTCCAGTCGATGCACAACTTGCTGGATGAAGTGTTCAAGGGCTGAATCTTCGGCGCCTGTTAGGGCCTCATCGGGGGCCAAGCCCCTCCCACACTTGAAGTGTGAATACATTCAAAATGTGGGAGGGGACTTGCCCCCGATGGCTATCTCCCAGGCAACTCAATTCTTTCAGTTTCCCCCGGCACTGTCGGCCAATCCCCGGCCGCCCATCGTTGCCGCGCCTGTTCGATCATCGCCGGGTCGCTCGCGACAAAATTCCAATTGATCCGCCGTGGCCCGTCCAACGGCGCGCCGCCAAACACCACCAGGTGGCAATCACTTTCAGCAAACAGCGTCATTTCCTGCCCGGCAGGCAGCACCGCCAGGCTATGCACCGCCAAGGCCTCACCGTCCAACTGCGCTTCGCCCTCCAGCACATACACCGCCCGTTCCTCGTATTCATCCGGGATCAGCAGCGTCGTGGCCGTCTGCATCTGCACGTCGGCATACACGGTGGGCGAGAGCACCGGCACGGGCGATTTGAGGCAGAAGCCGGCGCCTGCGATCAGGCGAATCCGCACGCCCAGGTTGTCGCTGACCGGTAAGCTCGCCGCCGCGTGATGGCTGTAATGCCCGGGTCCGGTTTCATGGTCCTTGGGGGAGGCCAGCCACACTTGCAGCCCATGCAGGCTGAAACCGTCGGCCTTGAGTGCCGCAGGCGTGCGTTCGACGTGGGCAATCGCGCTGCCGGCGGTCATCCAGCTGACGTCGCCGGCCTGCACCACCTGGTCCGAGCCGAGACTGTCCTTGTGTTGCAACGCGCCCTCAAACAAATAGGTCAGCGTGGACAACCCGATATGCGGGTGCTGGCGGATGTTCATGCCGGTACCCGGCGCATAGCGCGTGAGAAGCATGTGATCGAAAAACACGAACGGCCCGACGCTGCGGCATTCGCGCGATGGCAGCGGGCGCAGGATCGGCTGACCCTCGATCTCTTCGGCACGCGGGCGGATCACGGTGAGGATGGGCATGGTGCGTCCCTGTCTGAGCGGGTTAGGGGAACAAGAGCATAACCCGCTCGACGGGAGGTTGGCGCTATTGGCTGAAAGCGCCTTCGGACAACGTGGTCTCGATGGTGACGTCGGCGGTGGTCATCAGTTTGTGCACCGGGCAGCGATCGGCCACGTGGTGCAGCTCGTCGCGCTGCGCGTCGGTGAGCACGCCCTTGAGGGTCAGCTTGACGTTGAGTTTGTATTTGCCTTTTTGCTCCTCGGTGCTGTCATGGGTGACTTCAACGGTCACGCCGGTCAGCGGAATATCTTTTTTCTGGGCGTAGAGCTTGACGGTCAAAGCCTTGCACGAGGCCAGGGCAGCATCGAAATAGTCGTGCGGGGAGGGCGCCGAGTCGTCGCCGCCCAGGCTCTTGGGCAGGTCGGTGAACAGTTCGTGGTTATTGATATTCACACTGTGGCGAAAGTTGTCGTGGTTCAGGGTGTTGACGGTAACGGGCATGGTGAACCTCACAAGGTTGGCAGGATGAAGGTCATGCAGTTATAGAACATGCTGGCACTTAGGTGTTCCGCGTTTTTCGGCCGATGAACCGTGGCGCAGTGCACACGGTCTACCCGTTCTTAGCCAATAGCGAGGTTTTACCGTGCCCCTGACCCGCCTGAGTGTCGCCCTGCTGCTCGCCGCCGCCAGCGTTGCGGTGCAGGCGCGCGACTATGCCTACAGCGACGCGCACTTGCACTACGTGGATTTTTTCCAGGAAACGGCGGGCATGGATACATTGCTCAAGGCGATGGCCGACGCTCACATCGAACACGTGATGATTTCCGGTATCCCCGTCGCCAAAAAATGGCACGAAGATGAACCCAAGCGCCCGCGTTACTACGCCGGTGACGATGCCGATGCCTATTGGTACAGCGCCACTGACGTAATCGTTGCGGCTGCGGTGAACAAACTCACGCCTGAGCAGCGTCGGCACTTTCACCCGTTTCTATCCGGCTTCAACCCTAACGACAAAAACTCCGCGGCCCATATCCAGCGCATGCTGGATCTCAACCCCGGGCTTTGGCAGGGCATCGGTGAGGTGTTCACGCGCCATGATGACCTCACCGCCTTGACCGCTGGCGACACCCCGCGCGCCAACAACGAAGCCATGACGCGCATCTATCACCTCGCCGCCGAAAACGATCTGCCGGTGATGCTGCACGCCAACATTACGTCCAAGCGCGAGCGCAACCCGCTGTACCTGCCGGAGGTGGAAGAATCGCTGCGCAACCACCCGCATACCCGCTTTATCTGGGCCCATGCCGGCACCAGCAAAGAGATTCATCGTCATCAGGTGCAGATGGACTTTCTTCTGCCGACCTTGAGCCGCCTGCTTGAGGCATACCCCAATCTCTACATTGACCTGTCCTGGAGCATGCTCACGCCGTACTTGCTCGATGAGGCGGGTAAGCCTCGGCCCGAGTGGGTAAAGCTGGTAGATCGCTTCCCGGAGCGTTTTATGCTGGGTTCGGATGTTGTAGGGCGCTTCAACAAGCTCGGTAAGGAAATGCATCGCTTTGCACCCTTTCTCGACGCACTGCCTGAGGAGGTAGCCCGCAAGGTGGCGCGAGACAATTTCCTGGCGGTTCTGCCGAAATCAGTTCGCGATGAGCAGGCACATTGATATCGCTTTTTCGTCTTACGCAATATTGACCACGGGCCGATACCTTTCAGAAGACCCGCTGCAGGTGAATGCAGCGCATTTGGAAGGAATCCAGGCAATGAGTATCCGTAGTCTGAATATCGCCCCCCGCGCCGGTTTGGGCTTTGGCGTGCTGGCAATGATGGTGTTCGCCTTGGGCGGCTTTGCCCTGTTGCAGATGGCCAATATGCGCCAGCAGTCGGATCAGGTCGAAAACAACTGGTTGCCCAGCGTGATGGCGGTGGGGGAGATGAGCCAGGACCTGTTGCGGGTTCGTGCGCTGACCCTGCGCTTGCTGGTCAATCGTGACCCACAGGCGCTGGCGCAGAACGAGCAAAAGCTCACCGAGCTCAAAAGTGGCCTGCACCATGCGCAAACCCTCTATGAAGCGCTGATTGTGTTGCCCGAAGAGCGCACGCTGTTTGATCGCTTCAAGGCCGAGGAGCAGCAATACCTGCAGCGCCAGGAACAGGTCATGGCGTTCTCCAAGGCCGATCAATTGCAAGACGCGATCAAGGTGGTCAACGGCGAGATGAATCAACTTGCCGATGAGATGGCCGGGACGCTGCACGACCTGTTGGCCTTGAACAAGGCCAGTGCCAATCAGGCTGCGAGCCTGGCGCAACGGGTGTTCGCTCAATCTCGCACTTGGGTGGTCGGCATGATCGTGGTCACCGCGCTGATCACCATCGGGCTGGCGGTGTGGCTGACCCGCAGTATCGTGCTGCCGCTGGCACAGTCGTTGAAAATCGCCCAAGGCGTGGCCAGTGGCGACTTGACGGGTGAAATCAGCGTGACGGGCAGCGACGAGCCGGCGCGTTTGCAGCAAGCGCTCAAAGGCATGCAGGAGAACCTGCGCGATACCATTCGGCGCATTGCCGAATCGTCCAACCAATTGGCCTCGGCGTCCGAGGAGCTCAGTTGCGTCACCGAGGACGCTACCCGCGGCTTGCACCAGCAGAATCAGGAAATCGAACAGGCGGCGACGGCGGTTAATCAGATGACGGCGGCGGTGGAGGAGGTGGCGAGCAACGCCGTGGCGACGTCACAAGCCTCCCGTGAGTCCGACCGCATTGCCCAGCATGGGCGTGAACAGGTGCACCAGACGGTCGAGTCGATCGAGGCCCTGGCCACGGATGTGACCGCCAATGCGACCCAGGTCGAGGAACTGGCGCAAAAGGTGTATGGCATCAGCAAAGTGCTGGATGTGATTCGCTCAATTGCCGAACAGACAAATTTGCTGGCCTTGAATGCGGCCATTGAAGCGGCCCGCGCCGGCGACGCCGGGCGTGGGTTTGCGGTGGTCGCCGATGAGGTGCGGGCCTTGGCCCACCGCACGCAACAGTCGACCCAGGAAATCGAGCAAATGATCAGCGCCATTCAACAGGGCACCGATCAGGCCGTGAGTTCGATGCAGCAGAGCAATACGCGGGCACGGTCCACGCTGGGCATCGCCAAGTCGGCGGGCACGGCGCTCGAAGAGATTGCGTCCGCGTTTACCCTGATCAACGAGCGGAACCTGGTAATTGCCAGCGCGTCGGAGCAGCAGGCCGCGGTGGCGCGCGAGGTGGATCGCAACTTGATGAATATTCGCGATTTGGCGCATCAGACGTCAACCGGGGCAAACCAGACCAGTGCGGCGAGCCAGGAGTTGTCGCGGTTGGCGGTGGACCTGAACACGATGGTGGCGCGGTTTTCGGTATAGGGCCATACACCGAGTTAACGCCATCGCAGGCAAGCCAGCTCCCAGATTTGACTGCGTTCACACATCAAAGTGTGGGAGCTGGCTTGCCTGCGATGCGGCGACTCGGTCTCAAATCCAGCCACGCATAAAAAAGCCCCGAACCAGTCGGGGCTTTTTCACATGCTCAGCTTACAGGTCTTACTTACCCTGCCAGCGTTTCAGCACCAGGGTAGCGTTGGTGCCACCAAAGCCAAAGCTGTTGCTCATCACGGTATCGATTTTTGCGTTTTCAACGGTCTTGGTCAGAATCGGCATATCGGCAACGACCGGGTCGATCTCTTCAATGTTGGCCGAACCGGCCATGAAGTTGCCTTCCATCATCAGCAGGCAGTAGATCGCTTCGTGCACGCCAGCGGCGCCCAGGGAGTGACCGGACAGGCTCTTGGTGGAGCTGATCGCCGGAGCCTTGTCGCCGAATACCGCACGCACGCCTTCCATTTCCTTGGCATCGCCGACCGGGGTCGAAGTGCCGTGGGTGTTCAGGTAGTCGATTGGGGTATCCACGGTGGACATGGCCATCTGCATGCAACGGATAGCGCCTTCACCGCTTGGCGCAACCATGTCGTAGCCGTCGGACGTGGCGCCGTAGCCAACGATTTCCGCGTAGATCTTCGCACCGCGGGCCATAGCGTGTTCCAGCTCCTCGACCACGACCATGCCGCCACCGCCGGCGATGACGAAACCGTCACGCTTGGCGTCGTAGGCGCGGGAGGCCTTTTCCGGGGTTTCGTTGTACTGGGTGGACAGCGCGCCCATGGCGTCGAACAGGAACGATTGGCTCCAATGCTCTTCTTCACCGCCGCCGGCGAAGACGATGTCTTGCTTGCCCAGCTGGATCTGCTCGACCGCAGTGCCGATGCAGTGAGCACTGGTGGCGCACGCGGAGGAGATCGAGTAGTTCACGCCCTTGATCTGGAATGGCGTGGCCAGGCAAGCCGAAACGGTGCTGCCCATGGTCCGCGTTACACGGTACGGGCCAACGCGCTTCACGCCTTTTTCGCGCAGGATGTCCAGCGCTTCCATCTGGTTGAGGGTCGATGCGCCGCCGGAGCCGGCGATCAGGCCAGTGCGTACGTTCGATACCTGGTCTTCGCTCAGGCCGGAATCGGCGATGGCGTCTTTCATGGCCAGGTAGGCGTAGGCGGCAGCGTGGCCGACGAAGCGATAGATCTTGCGATCGATCAGTTCTTCGAGGGGCAGGTCGATGGAGCCGGAAACCTGGCTACGCAGACCCATTTCGGCATATTCCGGGTTGAAGCGGATGCCAGGGCGACTTGCACGCAGGTTAGCGGTGACGGTCTCTTTGTCATTGCCCAGGCAAGAAACAATGCCCAGACCAGTGATAACGACGCGGCGCATGCGGATAACCCTTAAAAGTTGTCAGTGGAAGTGAATACGCCGACCCGAAGGCCTTCGGCAGTATAGATCTCGCGACCGTCGACAGTGACCGAACCATCGGCGATTGCGAGGTTCAGCTTGCCCTTGAGGACGCGCTTGATTTGAATGTTGTAGGTGACTTTCTTGGCGGTCGGCAGGACCTGGCCGAAGAACTTCACTTCGCCCGAACCCAGTGCCCGGCCGCGGCCCGGCAGGCCTTGCCAGCCCAGGTAGAAGCCGACTAATTGCCACATGGCGTCGAGGCCCAGGCAACCTGGCATGACAGGGTCGCCTTCGAAATGGCAGGCAAAGAACCACAGGTCAGGGGTGATATCCAGCTCGGCGACCAATTCACCTTTGCCGTACTTGCCACCCTCTTCGCTGATATGGGTGATGCGATCCACCATCAGCATGTTCGGGGCGGGCAGTTGCGCGTTACCTGGGCCGAACAGCTCACCGCGACTGCAGCGCAGCAGGTCTTCCCGAGTAAAGGCGTTTTGTTTGGTCATGCGAGCTCCTCAATAATCCCATGCGGCAGGGTAGGGCAAATCTTCCCGAACCGAATGAAGCGTTCATGCCTCATGTCGGCAGCCTACACATAGACTATTGCGTTGTAGTGAAAGTCACAGCGTCAAGGCACTGAATGTACACTTGTTCACTGAAATTTTAAACCGAGCCTGTTTATAGGCCCGTTCGGGTGCCTAAGACTGCCGCACTTTCGTGTTTCACGCCAGTCGCAGTTGGTTGATGGCGCAGCGCTATTGCACCCAACGTTGCAGTATTTGCTGCAAATCCGTGCGTTTGAACGGCTTGGCCAGGTAATCGTTCATTCCGGCTGCCAAACAGGCCTCGCGATCGCCCTGCAACGCGTTGGCGGTGAGCGCGATAATCGGCAGATTGGCGCAGCCGGGCAGTTGGCGAATCTGGCGGGTGGCTTCATAGCCGTCGATCAGCGGCAAGCGGCAATCCATCAGGATGGCGGTGAATATCAGGCTCTCGGCACTGCGGATCGCCTCGGCGCCGTCGGTGGCCAGGCTCACTTCAAAACCCAGGCTGCGCAACATGGCTTCGACCACGGTGCGGTTGACCGGGTTGTCTTCTACCAGCAACACATGGCGGCCGTCACCGGCGCTGGTTTTGCCTTCGGCGCGCAGGTCGATGGTCGGCAGGCTTTGCTGGTCGATGGCCAGCGGGATTTCCAGGGTAAACACCGAGCCTCGGCCTTCTTCGCTCTGGGCGCGCAGCGTGCCGCCCATGCGTTCGGCAAGGGTGCGGGCGATCGGCAAGCCCAGTCCGGTACCGCCGTAACGTCTTGAAATGGAACTGTCGGCCTGCTGGAACGCGTCGAACATCAGTTCAAGACGTTCGGCGGAAATGCCGATGCCGCTGTCGCGCACGGTGCATGTGAACCAGACCAATTCATGGTCGAGGGTTTGCCAGTGAGGCTCCACGGTGACGGTGCCATGCTCGGTGAACTTCAGCGCGTTGCCGATCAGGTTCACCAGGATCTGCCGGATACGCGTCGGATCGCCCTGCACTCGCAAGGACTCCATGCCCGCCGGAATCGGCAACGCCAGCGCCAGGCCGCGCTGCTGGGCGCTGTGCTGGAAGGCCTGGGCGCAGCTGCTGATCAGGTCCGCCAGATTGAACGGGATATGCTCCAGCTCCAACGCGGCGCGCTCGATGCGCGAGAAGTCGAGGATGTCGTTGATCACCTTGAGCAAGTGCTCGGTGGACTCGGAGGCCAGCGCCGCGTACTCGGTCTGCTCCTCGGTCATCTCGGTGGTTTCCAGCAGTTGCAACATGCCCAGCACGCCGTTCATGGGCGTGCGCAACTCGTGGCTCATCATTGCCAGGAAGTCCGATTTGGCATTGTTCGCGCGTTCGGCTTCTTCGCGGGTCTGGATCAACTGGGCCATGGCCTGGTGTTGCTCGCGGCTGGCCTGGTTGAGGCCCTCGGCGAGGTTGTTGATATGGCGCGACAGGTCTCCGAGCTCCGAGTCGTCGACGATCGGCAGCGGCGTCTTGTAGTCGCCTTGCTGGATCGCTTTGACCGCGTGGCCCATGGCGCTGATCGGCTGCGACAGGCTGGCGGCCAGACGCCGTGCGAGCAGGAAGGTAAACAGCAGAGCGAACAGGGCGAGAATCCCGGCCTTGAACAGAATCTCCTGTTGGCGCTGGCTGAACGCGTCATTGGACATGCCGACAATTACCCGTCCCAGGTAATCTGCCCGCGGCGCCTTGGGTTCGTTGAGGTTGTCCTGGAAAAAGTCATTGCCCAGCTGGATATGTTGCAGACGGATCGGTGCCTGGAACACTTTCACCGACAGCGAATGGTCGTGCTTCTCTGACGGCTGTTCGACGTACAACAGGATTTTCTCGGTGCTGTCCTGAATCTCCAGAAAGCGCACGTGCGGGGTGGCCAGTGTCGCGCGCAGCAAGCTGTCGAGCACATCGATGTTGCCGGAAATGACGCCGTATTCGGTCGCGGGGGCCAGTTGGTTGGCGATCAGCTGGCCGGTGTGGTCCAGTTCCTGGCGCAGATCCTGAATACGCACGAAGGTAAAGAAGCTGATCAGCAGCAGGGTCAGCAACAGTGCCGGGCCCAATGTGATGAGCTGGGTGCGGGTGTTGATGTCCCAACGACGACGCAAGGTCATGGGCGTTTTTCTCCTTCGGCCAGTCCGGCGGCGACGGCGACTTCGTCAACCTGTTCGATGCCCAGTGAGCGCGCGACTTGCGGGTTGCCCACGACTTTGAAGTGTTCCGGGTACAACGTGCGTGGCCAACTGGCCGGCGGATGGTTCAGCAGTCGGTCGAGCACGTCGAGCCAGTCAGCCTGGTCGCTGTAGGTGCTCGCCAGGCTACCGGCCTTGACGAACCCGGCGTTGGGGCCCACCAGCGGCAGTTGCTGGGCATAGCTGCTGAGCAACAGGTTCTTCACTGTTTTGGGGTTGTACAACTGCGGGTCGTCAAGGCCGAGCAACACATCACTGTTCTTGAACAGGTTCAGCAAGGGGCGACTGTCATTAATGTTGTCCCAGCGCTGCGGCACGATTTCCAGCCCCATGGGCGCCGCATACTGACGCAGCTCCTGCAGCATGAATTCACTGTCGATGCCGTAAAGCACGCCGATGCGTCGGTCTTGGGGCAGGATGCTGGCGATCAGCTTCAGCTGACGTTCCAGCGGCGGGTCGCTCCACAACAGGCTGATTCTGGCCGGATGTGTATTGCCCAGCCGCTGGCGGGCTTGCAGGCGGCTGATGCGCAGCACCAGGGTCGGCGGGCCCTGGGCATCCTGCAGGCGCCAGTCAAGACCGGGCAGGTCCAACAGGATCAGGCGGGTGCTGGCCGGCAACTGGCTGGGCGCCGGCAAGTCTTTGAGCGGGGTGAAGGTCACATGGTCGTCGGGGCGGCGCTGGGCAAGGGCCTGGACGAAGGCCTGGACGCCGGCACCGTCTTCGGCGGCGGTCAGCAGGATGTCGGCGCTCCACGCCGGCGCGGTCAGCAACAGGCACGCCAACAGCACGCCTCGCCGCCAGAGCCGGGAGAAAAACGGCAGGATCATCCGTGACTGATCGCCCATGTCAGAACTCTAACTCCGCGCTGAAGTAGAGCACGTGGCGACTGTCGTAATTGTTGTCGGCCCAGGTGGTGGGCTGGTTATCGAGGCGTTGTTGCAACATGCCGGCCAGCTCCACGTTGGCGTTGCCCAAGGCAATGCGCTTGGCCACCCGCAGGTCGACCCGTTCGAAGCGATACCTGTTGAGCGCGTCGTCGCCATAGTAGAACAACGCACTGGACCAGCCCTGGCCCCATTCACGCAGCCAGCCGGCCGAGCCGCTGTTGCGCGCGGTTTGTGCCTTGTCCAGCGGGTTGCTGGAAGCGGCGTCGACGTAAGCATAGGTCAGCCGCAGGCGGTCGGCGTTGCTCATGCGCCAGTCGAACTGCGACTCGGCGCCGGTAAACCGTGCGCTGTTGGCGTTGCTGGCAATGTATTGGTTGTTGCGCAGTGGCGAGCTGATCATGTCGGTGATTTCGTCGTAGAACAGTTTCACGTCGACGTTCAGCCCAAGGTCGGCAAAGAAGCCGTTGTAGCCCAGCTCGCGCGAGCGCATCAACTCTTTATCGAGGTTGCCGGGGCCACGAGTTACCACAAAATATTGCCCGGAGTTTTGCCCATAGGTCGGGGAACTGAGGTTGGTGACGCGATAGCTCCAGTTGACGTTGTTCTCGAACATGTCCGGCGAGCGAATCGCCTCGGAATACACCGCGCGCAGCCCGTGGCGCGGGTTGATCAGGTAGTTGACCGCCACCCGCGGCGTCAGCGAGTTGCCGCTCAAGTGGGTGTCTTCGTACATCGCGCCGCCTTGCAGCAGCCAGTGTTCGCTGGCGCGCCATTCCAGGTGGCCGAACAGGCGCCAAGTGGTGTCGTCGAGTGTGCCGTTGAAGTAAGTGTCGGAATCGGCGCGGTCGTAGCGGTAATTCATGCCGCTGACCAGGCGCAGGCTGTCGGACAGGCTCAGGGTGTCCTGAAGCTCAATGTCATAGCGGCTTTCGCGGGTGCTTTGGTCGATATTGCCGCACACGCTCTGGCTGGCGCCCTGGCGCCACTGGTCCAGCACCTGGTTACCGAGTGCTTGCTCGGCGGCGGTGCCAGACGGGGCCGTGCCCTTGCTGTAGATGTCCATGTGGCGGGCCAACTGTTCGGCATAGTTGGGGTTGAGCTGCCACAGTTGGGTCAGTTCCGGGCTGAACGACACCTTGGCGTCACAGGCTTTCCAGACCTGCTGACGGTCCCATTGCTGGGCCGATCCCTGGATATACAGGCTGTGTTCGGGGTTGAACTCGACGTTCCAGCGCACGGAGCCGGCATAGTCCTTGGCCGTCACGTCGGAATTGGTGCCACCTTCGGTAATCCCGGCGAATACCGGGGTGTAGGTGTAAGGGCGCTGGTTGCTGCCTTCCTTGGCGTCGAGTTGCAAATCGATGCTCTGCTGCGCGTTCAGGGTCTGGCTCACCGCCAGGCTGAAACGGCTGAGGCGGCGGCTGTCACGGCGGTCGGCGCCGACGGCGTCGCTGTCAAAACCATCGTCCTGTTGCCCGGACATCGACAGGCGCAAGTCACCGGTTTCCCAGCCCATGCCCTGGCTGGCATAGAAGTCGTTGATCCCACGTTCGCCACGGATCACTTTGACCCGCGAACCGTGGCTGTTGGACGGCGAGCGCGTAAGGATATTGACCACCGCCATCAGCGCATTGGCGCCATAGCTGACTGTGTTGGGGCCGCGAAACACCTCGATACGCTCGATGTCTTCCATCGCCACCGGAATATCGCTCCAGTCCACCGTGGCCAGGCCCGCGCGGTACACCGAACGCCCATCGATCAACACCTGCATGCGCCGCGCATCGCTGGCGCTGGTGCCGTGGTAGTTCACCGCCGCCTGGTTGCCGGTGGTGTAGCCGACCATCATCCCCGGCACCAGGCGCAGCAGCTCGGCGATGTCCCGCGCGCCGCTGGCCTTGATCAGCTCGCTGTCGATCACGGTCATGCTGCCGGGCACGGCGGCGGCCGATTGCTTGAGGCGCGTGGCCGTCAGCACCTGTGGCAGCGGCTGACTGTCCAGAAACAGGTCATCAGCCACGGCAGGCACACTGCACAACAGCATCAACAATAGAGATGAGCGAGGAGGAGGGCCCAGATACACGGCACGGCCTTGATAATTACGGATAGCCGCCCATGTTAACTGAGGTGGGGCCATTTGCCAGTCGTGGCCCGCGCAATTACTTCACACAACGGTGGCATTTTCCGACAAGCGCGGGAATTGATACGGGGGCTGGCCGCAAGCGGGTCGCCCCGTATAATGCCGCCATCGCCACTGGTATGGATTAACGGATTGCATATGACTGAACAGCGCCCTATTGCGGTCCTGGGAGGCGGAAGTTTTGGTACCGCCGTGGCAAACCTGCTGGCCGAGAACGGCCACGCGGTGCGCCAATGGATGCGCGATCCCGAGCAGGCCGAGGCCATCCGCGTGCATCGGGAAAACCCCCGTTACCTTAAAGGCATCAAGATTCATGCGGCGGTCGAACCGGTGACCGATCTGCTGGCCACGCTGACTGAATGTGACCTGTGCTTTGTCGCACTGCCTTCGAGCGCCTTGCGCTCAGTGCTGGCGCCTCATGCCGAACGCCTGGCGGGCAAGCTGCTGGTGAGCCTGACCAAGGGCATCGAGGCGCACACCTTCAAGCTGATGAGCGAAATCCTCGCAGAGATCGCCCCTCAGGCGCGCATTGGCGTGCTGTCCGGGCCGAACCTGGCGCGGGAAGTCGCCGAGCACGCGCTGACGGCCACCGTGGTCGCCAGTGAAGATGAAGCGTTATGTGAACGCGTCCAGGCGGTGTTGCATGGCCGCACCTTCCGCGTCTACGCCAGCGGCGACCGTTTTGGTGTCGAACTGGGCGGGGCGCTGAAGAACGTCTACGCGATCATCGCCGGCATGGCCGTGGCCCTGGGCATGGGCGAGAACACCAAGAGCATGTTGATTACGCGCGCGCTGGCGGAGATGACCCGCTTTGCGGTGAACCAGGGCGCCAACCCGATGACTTTCCTGGGCCTGGCGGGCGTGGGTGATTTGATCGTGACCTGCTCGTCGCCGAAAAGCCGCAACTACCAGGTCGGTTTCGCGCTGGGCCAGGGCTTGAGCCTGGAAGACGCGGTCACGCGCCTGGGCGAAGTGGCCGAAGGCGTCAACACGCTTAAAGTGTTGAAAGCCAAAGCTCAGGAGGTCGGCGTGTATATGCCTCTGGTCGCCGGGCTGCACGCGATCCTGTTTGAAGGGCGCACCTTGAACCAAGTCATCGAGTTGCTGATGCGCGCCGAGCCCAAGACCGATGTCGACTTTATTTCCACCAGTGGTTTCAACTGAGGAACGCGCCATGAACGATCCCAAAGCGGCCCCGAAATACGAGTCCATTCTCCTGCGTATCCTGTGGATGCTGGTGTTTGCCCTGGTGTGGCAAGTCGCGCAGTTCCTGCTGGGTGCGCTGGTGGTGGTGCAGTTGGTGTATCGCCTGGTCTACGGCGCGCCGAACCTGGGCTTGATGAACTTTGGCGACAGCCTCAGCCAGTTCCTTGCGCAGATCGGCCGTTTTGGCAGCTTTCACACCGAGCAGAAGCCCTGGCCGTTCGCCGATTGGCCGACCCCGCGTGCTCCTGAAGGCGAGGCCGCCCACAGCGTGCCGCCGGCGCCGCACCCGGTGCGTGATGAAGAGCCAAAGCTGTGAAGCTGTGGATTTTGCGTCACGGTGAAGCCGAAGGGCATGCGCGCACCGACGCCGAGCGCAACCTCACCGAGCATGGCCGCGGTGAAGTGTTGCGCAGCGCCGCGCACCTGATCGGCCAGCCGATCAGCGCCATCCTTGCCAGTCCGTATGTGCGTGCGCAGCAAACTGCACACTTGGTGCGTGACGCGTTGGGGTTTGAGCCGCAGATTCGTACTGTGGCGTGGTTGACGCCTGACAGCAGTCCGTTGCAGGTATTGGAAAAGCTCGACACCGATGACAATGTGCTGCTGGTCAGCCATCAGCCGTTGGTGGGGAGCTTGATCAGCTTTTTGCAGCATGGGCATTTGCGTCAGCCGCAACCGATGCACACTGCCAGCCTTGCGGAGCTTGAGGGGGATTTTCCGTTGGCGGGGTTGATGAGTTTGGTTGGTGTTGAGAGTCCATAGGGTGGGGGCATATCCGTTGCTGCGGTAACGGCCACTTAGGGTTCCGCTCTTACAGCGGGTCACTTTTGGCAAACGCCCGGAATGCCGGCCCAGCCAAAAGTAACCAAAAGGTCTGTGCCCCACCACTCGGTGCCTCGCCCAGGCTCGGCATGCCCTCACTCCGGCTTGATTTCGTGGGCCGCCGTGACGGGCCATCCATGGCCCAACGCGGCTAACCCGGCGTCCTGCCGGATTACCCACGGATTCAAACCTGCGTTCGGCCAGCGTGGTTGACGGGGCCTGTCAGATCAAAGTCAAAAGCAAGATCAAGAGCAGAGCACGGCGGCCTGGTAGCCGACCTGAGTGGTTGAAGCAAAAGCAGATCAACAGCACGGCAACGCACCTCTATCTGATGCACAGAGATCCAAATGTGGGAGCGGGCTTGCTCGCGAAGGCGGTTTGTCAGTCAGCTCATGTGTCACTGGCCACCGCCTTCGCGAGCAAGCCCGCTCCCACAATTTGACCGAGTTC
The DNA here is from genome assembly GCF_963890955.1 of Pseudomonas sp. MF6747. Taxonomy (NCBI): domain Bacteria; kingdom Pseudomonadati; phylum Pseudomonadota; class Gammaproteobacteria; order Pseudomonadales; family Pseudomonadaceae; genus Pseudomonas; species Pseudomonas sp. MF6747. The sequence goes on along the minus strand of NZ_CAWPSZ010000023.1, from coordinate 349 downwards.
AGCCGCCAGCACTGCACCGCTCTGCTTTTGCTTTTCTGTGGGAGCTGGCTTGCCTGCGATGCAGGCACCTCGGTCCATCAGGCACACCCAGTTGATGCCATCGCAGGCAAGCCAGCTCCCACATTTGATTGAGTTCAGCTTCCAAGATCAGGTCGGCTGTCAGGCCGCCTCGCCATCGCTTTTGATCTAACCACTCAGGTCGGCTACCAGGCCGCCGTGCTTTGCTTTTGATCTTGATCTGCTTTTGACTTTGATCTTAGGCGCCCCGTTAAACCACGCTGGCCGAACGCAGGCTTGAATCCGTGGGTAACCCGGCAGGACGCCGGGTTAGCCGTGTTGGGCCATGGAT